>JAGWJT010000011.1 GCA_028865615.1 Patescibacteria group bacterium
CCCCCCCCCCCCCCCCCCCCCCCCCCCCCCCCCCCCCCCCCCCCACCTTACCATAATCGCATGCTTTGTGGTAAGGTATTCACCATGAATCCGCTCAAGGAAACAGTCGTCTATATAAGCCGCGAAATAGAGCGCACCATGGGTATAGAGCCGTCCGATAATTACCGCATAGTGGCCGGGCGCACCCCATACAGCGAAAGCATCAAAAGCCGATATCCTGATTTTGTCACTTTGATAGACGGAAAAGACGGCTCTTCGGCCGGAACATCCGAGCTCATGGCTCATCCGGACACCTCGACGCTCATATCGTCTCTCATGGCGTCCGGCAAGAGGCCGTACATCATGGTCTTCAAGAATACCGCCAGGATAGAACCCTTGGCTCGGGAACGCGGCTGGACCATCATCAACCCGCCGGCGGAGACTTCAGAGAAGATAGAGAACAAGCTCAGCCAAGTCCAATGGCTCGGAACGATGGAATCTTACTTGCCGCCGCATCGGTTGAAATCCATGAGCGGCATATCGTGGAAAGGCCAGCCTTTCATCGTCCAGTGGGCTCATGGCCACACCGGCGCCGGAACCATATTGGTCGAATCGGAAGAAACGCTCAAAGCCCTGCAAGACCGCTTCCCGGAGCGCAGAGCCCGAGTCACAGAATATGTCTCCGGCCCGTCATTCACGGCCAATATAGTGGTGACGCCGGACAAGATAGAGGCCGGCGGAATAAGCTACCAGATCACCGGCCTTGCGCCTTTCACCGACAAGCGCTTCGTGACTATCGGCAACGATTGGAGCATAGTCAAGTCTCTGCTATCGGCGGCCGATCTCGACGCCGTGAGGAAGCTCGTCCAAGAATTGGGAGCGCGCATGCAGCAAGAGTTCTGGCGCGGCCTTTTCGGAATAGATATGATCAAGGACGAGAAGACCGGAAAGCTCTATCTCATAGAAGTGAACGCCCGCCAACCCGCTTCCACTACATACGAATCGGCCCTGCAACAGGCGGAACGGGCCAAAGGCGCAGACGGCCTGACTACATTTGAGGCACATGTGACCGCCCTTCTCGGCCAACCTCTAGCCAAACCTGTCATAGAGATAACCGACGGCGCCCAGATAGTCCAGCGAGTTGGCCCTACCGTCAAGTCCGTGCCGGGAGCGGCCGTCTCCAACCTGGAAAAAGCCGGCTTCAAGACCGTCTCATACGGCAACATCCGCGACAACGAAGACCTCCTCCGCATCCAAAGCCCCGGCGGCATCATGGCCGGACATGGCACATTCAACGAGAGTGGGCAGAAAATAGTCGGCGTTTTGAAAGATGGATTTGCGTCGTAAAATATGATATAAATCGGTCATGACTACGAAGATGCTGGAAAGGTCCGTGAGGAAATTGACACGCGAGGTAGAATCTCTGCGCTCGTTCGTCATAGCCATAGTCAGCAATCGCGACGATGAAGGCGAGTACAAGCCTGAATTCGTAAAGGAAATATTGAAAGCTTCTCGAGAAAAGCCCGAATTCAAATATGCCGGAAAAGGTTCTCTGTTGAAACTGGCCAAGAGCATATGAAAGTAATATTCTCTCGAGAATTCGTCAAACAATTCTCAAAACTACCCTCAAATATCAAGAAAAAGCTTGATGCGCTCTTGGCTGAATTGGAACGCAACCCTTTTGACAGCAGACTGCATGTCAAACATTTGAAAGGCGAACTGCAGTCAGAGTTGTCTTTCAGAGTCACAAGAGACTGGAGAGTGATCTTTCGCTTTGAGCGGAATGTATTGATTTACGTGTTGCGTGTGAAGAATAGAAAAGATATTTATCGATAAAAGTAGACTAGTATTATATCCATTCATGAACACCAAACTCCTATCCCCGCGCGCCTTGTCCGTCATCGACCAGTATCTCCACTTCAAAGTCGGCCGGGCCGTGTGCTCCGTGCCGTATTTCAACAACAAGACCGCACGGGTACGCAATGCACTTGCGGTCAATGTCGGTAAAGGTAGTCCCAAAGAGATATTTGACGAGGTTCAGACCATATTGACTAAGAACCACGTAGATCAGATGACTATTGCCGACGATTCGTTAAAAAAAATGCTGGTTGATCACAATATAGGAATTGACTGTTCCGCATTCGCATTCTACACGCTAAACGCAGAGAGTGAAGAACAAGGGAAAGGAACTCTGGAACGCCATATCAAACCCATAAAAAGTAACGGCCTTATAAGCAGGATGTTTTTCGCATTGAATCCGGTTAAAAACATCGGCGTATCCACATTCGTAAATGACAAGAACAGTAAAATTATCTCGTTATCAGAGACTAAACCTGGTGATATTATAACCATGCTAAGCACCGTGAACGACCACGAGCGTAACCACATCCTCGTCGTTCACCAAGTCGAATACCAGAATTTCAACGCTACAAAGATACATTATTCCCACGCCGTCGCCTACCCCGAAGACGGCCTTTACGGCACCGGCATCAAGCAAGGCGCCATAGATGTTGCAGACGCGACCAAAAGCCTGACCGAACAGGTCTGGCGCGAGAACGGCACTGTGGAAGGCGCCGCTCGCATCTTCGGCCGCGCCAAATCGTCCAAAACAGAATTACGACGGCTGAAAGCCTTCGCCTGAAGACGGTATCGGCAGGAACCGAGCCGACAATGCCCTCAGAAATGTTCTTCGAGCATTGTCGGCTCGGTTCCTATGATGGCTTTGGGAACCAGGCAGACAAGGTCTGACTGACACTTCGCAGGCGATTCCTAGCAAGGAATCGCCGAGATGTAGCGCGGCCTCTGCAGAGGCCGACGCGCGTCAGGAAGGCCTTGTGTGCCTGGTTCCTAGCCACTGTTCAGTTCATGACATGAAGGACTAAAAGTGCTATCTTGTAGCCATGATATCGTTCCTGTCCGGCACAGCCGACTTGGCGCATATACTTGGATTTGCCATACTGGGCGGCGTAGCGGCATTCCTTTGGGCTCCTTTGCTGTCCCGGTTCCTTTACCGATTCAAGGTCATCAAAGGCCCCAAGACCGAACTGAACGGCGTGAACGGCATGGGCTCACATTCGTACAAAGCAACTACCCCGGTCATGGGCGGTCTTCTGGTCGTGGTCACCGTAGCGGTCATAACCTATTTCTTCGATTGGTCTCGATCCTTCACCTGGGTACCGGTCGGCGTCATGCTCATATCAGCCATACTGGGCGCTCTGGACGATCTGCTCAGCATATTCGGCTCCGAACGCCGATCCAGAAAGCTCGGCCACGTATGGCGGCTCATCAAGGTCCATAACGAATGGAAGATGCGCATGTGGTATCTCACAACGTTGCCCTGGACCGCTTTCAAGCGCATGTCCGTGTGGTTCGGTTCACGCACCGAGCGCGGCATCCTGGTCCATGAGAAGCTCATCCTGCAATTCGTGGCCGGATCGATCACGGCATATTGGATATACGATAGGCTGGGCCCGGCATGGCATTTCATATATTTTCCGTTCGACATGGAATGGAATGCCGGCTGGTTCATAGTGCCTATCGTCATATTGACCGTGATGTTCACGGCCAACGCCGTCAACATAGCCGACGGCATGGACGGCTTGGCCGGCGGCATGCTCATCATCACTTTCAGCGCCTTGACTCTACTGTCATGGATCAACGGCTTCGGCGAGATAGCCATCATGGATGCCACAGCCATAGGAGCCTTGACTGCATATACTTATTACAACATCAAGCCGGCCAGGTTCATGATGGGCGACGTGGGCTCTCTGGGCCTTGGCGCATTGCTGGCGGTAAATGCCATGGCTATCGGTGAGATCGGATCCTTGCCGTTCTTGGGATTCATGTTCTATATCGAAGCGCTATCCGTCATCATCCAGGTCGGATCACGCTACATCTTTGGACGAAAAGTATTTGCCATGGCGCCTCTACATCATCATTTCGAGCTCAAGGGTTGGAGCGAGGAGAAGACCGTCATGCGCTTCTGGGTTTTGCACTTCTTCTTCGTGGTCTTCGGCTTCTGGCTGGCGTTGCATTAGTCCATAAAGTCTATAAAGACGAAAGTCATAAAGTCGAGCCATGAAGATAGAGTCGATAATGAATAACATAGCGGAAGGATTCGAACGGAAGAGTGATCATGAGCTGTCAAGATTCCTTTACATCGCAAAAGGCTCATCTGGAGAAGTGAGATCAATGCTGTACCTGGCCCGGGATTTGAAGTATATTTCAGAAGAGGATTTTTCCCTCATGTCCGGCCTGTGTGCCGAGATATCGAAAATGCTTTCAGCATTCATCAAGACTTTACGGGCTTCATAGACTTTCAAATTTATGGACTATCTACACTGGGACGAAAAGACGATAACCGACTTCTCGGAGGAGAATATTGCGGCCATGTACGACCGAGGCTACGTTTTTACACGCATTGGAAAAGGGGTAATGCAACAGACTAGGAGCGTTCGGATTAATCTTTTGAAATTTGAGCTATCGAGTGAGAACAGGCGCATCCTCAAGAAAATGGATTCCGGAGTCTATCTCAAGGTCATTAGAATCCCTGATGACATGCTTGATGGAATATATGACTGGTCAATTCACAAAATGGGAACTGATTTTTATTCTAAAAAATTCGGTGACTCGGTATTCAGTGCCAATAAAATTAAAGATCTTATCCTCAATAAAGAAAAAAGCAACTTTAATAGACTTTTAGTTTACACTGAAGACGAGTTGGGAAATTATTTTCAAATCGGATATTGCATAGCTTATGAAAATACAAAAATGATCCACTACAGTTATCCTTTTTACGATTTGGAAAAATCTCCGAAGGATATGGGAATGGGTATGATGCTTGAAGGGATTGATTACGCAAAGAAAACTGGTAAACAACATATCTACCTCGGTTCTCTCCAGCGACCAACGGATACTTATAAGCTCCAATTCGCGGGGCTCGAATGGTTCGATGGTAAAGAGTGGAAAAACGATATCCACGAGGTAAAAAAGCTACTTTCGACTTTATAGACTTTAAGGACTTTACAGACTTTCAACTTCATGAACTCTAAAGGATACAAACTCCCTAAGAAGATTCACATCATAGGCATATGCGGCGTGGCCACGAGCGCCCTGGCCATGGCCTTTCACCGTGCAGGCGTCCGAGTGACCGGCTCGGACAAAGGCTTCTTTCCGCCCGTTTCGACGGAGCTTGAGCGCGCCGGGGTATCTTTCTACGCAGGCTGGCACCCGGAGAAGATGGTCGCGGACGGCAAGCCGGATCTGGTGATCATAACCACGGCATCGGGTACGCAAAACCCTGAAACGATTTACGCCAGGGATCATGACATACCTAGCATTGGTTATACCGAAGCATTCGGCAGATATTTCATCAAAAGGAGATCTATCGTTGTCGCCGGGACTTGGGGCAAGACTTCTTCGACGGCGCTGCTTTCGTACATACTCATCAAAGCGGGGATGAATCCGTCATATATGTTCGGCGCGATATCTCAATCGCATGAAGCGGCCGCCGCCATAACCGATGGCGGCTGGAGCGTCTTCGAGGGCGACGAATACAAGAGCTCCCCTACGGACGAAACGGCCAAATTCTTCTATTACAAGCCGACGCATTTGATGCTCACGGCGGTGTCATGGGATCATGCCGACTTGTATCCCGCAGAGAAAGATTATTTCGATACGTTTGAGAGATTGATAGCGACTATGCCGGAGGACGGCCTGATAGTAGCAAATAAGGACAATCCCGGCGTCAATGCAACCTTAAAAGGAACGAACAAAAAAGTCGTTTGGTATGGCAAGGATCACGCCGATTATAGATACGACAATGTCGACCAATCAAAGGCGGGCCTCGATTTCACGGTCGATCATAACGGCAAATCATATGCCGTCAAATCGCCCATGCTTGGAGCCTTCCAAGCCGAGAATATCACCGGCTGTTTCGCCATGGCGCATGAGATAGGCATAGAACCGGACGTGATCGTGTCAGCCATAGCTTCATTCAAGGGCATGAAGCGGAGGCTGGAAAAAAGGCTCGAGGGAGGCATCACGGTCTTCGACGACATAGCCCACTCGCCGGAAAAAGCCGCCGCTGTTCTCAGAGAATTGAGAAGCATTTACGACGGCAAGATCATCGCCGTGTTCGAGCCCAATAGAGGCGGACGCTTCCGAGACGCCGCGTCCAAATACGACTCGGCTTTCAAAGACGCGGACGCCGTATTTATACCTCGTCTTACTAGCCAGAAGAAATCCGCCAATGAGTCCGAAGAGCCTATAGAAGGCGATGAATTGGCCGCCATCATATCGAAAACCCATAAAACATGCTCATACATCGACGACGACGCGGAGCTAGTAGAAGTGCTTGTCGGACGCGCCAAAAAAGGCGACATCATTGTCTTCCTCGGCTCCCACGGTTTCCGGGGAATGATCGAAGCTACCACGGCAAAATTGACCTAACTTCCTAAATTAGAAATTAGGTAGGTCAATTAGAAATTCTGTTATTTCCCTTCATCGACGATATCCGTCTCGACTATGCCATTCGCCAGGTTCTTGACCAGCAAAGTCATGCCGCAATGATTGCATTCTATGACCATGCCAACGGCCAGATTCGGATATCGGGAAAGATCGACTGTGTTTTTGCATTCCGGACAGACGCATTCCACGCCTCCGGCTTTCATGTTGTCTGTTATCGCCATGCTTCATATCATATCTGAAATGAGCTAGTATTACAACACGAAATATGAAACCGACGGCCGCCAAAGGAGAGACCCCCACCGAACAGTATCCTGCCCTAGCCAAGGCTATAGGCATAAAGGAGCTGTATCTGAAACGCGAAGACTTGCACCCTTATGGCTCGCACAAGGGCCGATCTATTCCGGTCATGATCGATCGCTACTCCGCCTCCGGGGAAAGGCATTTCGCCATATCATCATCGGGCAACGCCGCTTTGGCCGCCGCATTGTATGTCCATGAATTGAACGCCGGCAAGGATAAAAACGATCCGTTAGATCTGGACATATTCGTAGGCCAACATGCCTCATCGCATAAGGTCGAAAAGCTCTATAAGCTAGTTGATAAACATGTACAAGTCACCGTCAAAGAACGGCCGCTGATGGCTTTGGCCGAAGCCGGAAGAGAGGGTTTTCGTAGCTTGCGTCAATCTATGGACGATACCGCTCTCCTTGGCTACAAATCATTGGCAAAAGAAATGACTCGGGGATTGGTACCGGACAAAAACGCCGCGATCTTTGTAGCAACATCGTCCGGTACCACCGCACAAGCCCTCGCCGAATATTTCTCTGAACATAGCCTACCCATACAGGTCCACATCGTCCAGACTTCATCGTGTCATCCGATGTCCGACGCCTTCCAGACATACGATGGTCCGGAAGAGCGATCCGACGCCGACGCTATAGTCGACAAGATCGCCAACCGCAAAGACGCTCTGGTTCCGTTGATCGAGGAGACCGGCGGCCGCGGATGGATAGCCTCCAATGACGATATCGGGAAGGCGCGAGACGCGATCTCCAAATGCGCAGGCTTCGGATTATCGGCCAATGGCGCATTGTCGTTCGCCGGCGCCATGAAAGCCGCTTCTTCCGGCTTCAAATTGCCGGATACCATCGTATGCCTGATCGGCGGCGAGTGACCGCTAGAAACCGAGCGGACAAGGCCTGATCATTGCATGAATTGGAACCAAGCGGACAAGGCCTTCGAAACACCTAGGAACCAGGCATTGCATAGTCATGTAGCATCCTGCGAGACTCGCTCGCGAAATAGCCGTCGTCTCGTCGGCTCTGCACTTTCGTGCAGAATTGCCTTCCTCGCCTCCTGGCTATTTCAGCTCGCTTCGAACAGGGACATTCTCGGATGCTACATGACTATGCAATGCCTGGTTCTCGGGTATATGTCTAGAAACCGAGCCGACAATGCTCGAAGAACATTTCGCAGGAATTTTCCAGCAGGAAAATTCCGAGACATAGGGCGAGCTCTGCAGAGCTCGACCCGTGTTCTGAGGGCATTGTCGGCTCGGTTTCCATCCATTCATGCGCAAAAAACCTCACAGTCCCCTGACAGCCCTGACAAAACGCTCGCCGCGCTCCTGGCGCGAAGGATCGATGCCTATGGCGCCGAATCCCGGACTAAAAAGCACCTTGTCTCCCTTGTTGGCATTGTCCATGGCTAGACGGACCGCTTCCTCGATCGACGGGGCCGACACCAACTTGATATCACCCAATCTCGACAAGGCTTGGCGTTCACGCAAGGTGCCGCTTCCGGGGATCGTTATGAGAGTGTGGGCATATGTGGGCAGAGCCGCATACAATTCCCTATAATCAGCGCTCGTGGCCGCACCGCCGATGATGACGACCAGTGATCTATCCTTGGACATAGCCGTCATACCTGCTATGGTCGATAGCGGCGACACCGATGCGGAATCATTGTAGAACTCAACGCCCTTGACCTTCTTGATAGGCTCCAGCCGGCCTTTTAGCGGTCTCCATCTGGATAGAGCCGCCTCGGCGGCTTCATCGGAGACCTTAAATACCTTGGCAGCCTGAAGGGCCAAAGCGGCATTCATCTTGTCATGCTCGCCACGGCCGTTCAAAAGCCACGGGTCCGGCAAGAGCGACGCCTTGGTCCTGAGCATTTTGGCTTTTGGCTGTATGCCGGATGATTTGACCGCATCTATCACCGCATCTTCGCCTATGATGTAGTTGTTGTATGTCTGATGACCCAATATCTCGAAAGGATTGGATCTGTATGAGCCGGCGGCCGGAACAGTCGTGAATATAGCCATAAATGGGCTCCAATCGAGATTCCCTACTTCAGGCATGACAGATTCCGTCAAACGCATGACCAATAGATCGCCGTTTTTCATCCTCTTCAGATGAGACAGGCTGCCTTCGGACGATTCCGGATCCGCCACGAACAGCGATTGGTTGCCTTCGACCGCGCAAGCGGCTTCTAGCATAGGGGCTAGCATGGACATCACCGTAGCTTTGCCGCAAGAGCCCATGACGGCCACCACCGCTACCGGAGGAGCGGATTTGAGCAACAAGGTCTCCGGATACTCTATAGGCACTTCTTTCCTCCTGGCTTCCGACAGGAATGAGGCTGTCTTGGCATATTCGTGGGACAATATGATGAGATCCATATCTATCAGGTCTTCCGCCGGCACTGAACCGCATACATAATTGGCCAATCCGAAAGAACGCACATAGGTCATGATGCTTTGGATCCTGGCTTCCGATCTCAGATCGTAGACGGATACCAGAGCGTTCATCTTTGCCAGGAATTTGACGTTTTCGGCCATCTCTCCGTGCGGCCCGAGACCGACCACCGCTATGCGTTTGCCCGCGAAGCCCGAACGTATATTCATGCGGATAGTTTACATCAATTTCTTGTCTCTGCCTATGAGGCTTTTGACTTTTATCATTTCTTGGAGCATCGCGCGCAGCTTGACCGTCTCCTGATCCGTAGGATCGGGGTCTAGCACAAATTGCGACAATTTTTTCATGAAGACTCCGTAAAGGTCGTAGAAATATCTTTCCAATACCTTGGCCTTGTAAGGCTCCGGCGGCGCTTCAGGATCCGCTGCCGGCCCGTCCATGGCTCGCAATATCTCTACCGGCCGCTTGATGCCTTCGTATACGACCGACTCATGGTTCAAAACGCCCTCTAGCGAAGGCGAAACAATCTGATAATCTTTCATGTTTTCTAATAATCTGCTTTGACGCTGGCAAAAGCGTCTTTGGCGATGATCACATGATCCAACACGCGTATGCCTATGAGCTTGCCCGCTTCTATGAGCCTCTTCGTCACTTCTACGTCTTGGCTCGATGGCTCCACATCGCCCGAAGGGTGATTGTGGGCGAGCACTACTGCAACGGCATTTGACTCCAGGCCTGATCTGAATACTTCCCTGGGATGGACTAGATTGGAATCTACGGTTCCTATGGATATGACTTCATTGCGGATGACGCGGTTGCGTGCGTTCAAGAACAGTCCGCGCATCGACTCTTTGTGCTGGAAGCGCATCTCCGCAAGATAATCGAACACGTCTTTGGCATTGCGTATGACGGTGAAGCCTGTTTCGCTCTTCTCGAAAGCACGCCTTCCGAACTCGCCTATCGCAACTATCTGGCATGCCTTGGCCAATGGAATATCGGCCTCTTTGGCTAGGCGTTCCGGGTCTTTTTCCGAAAAGATCCCGCTCTCTCCATAGCTGCGGACCACGCGGTCAGCCATCTCCATGACTTCTTCCTTGACGGTGCCGACCTGCAACACTACGGCCAAAAGCTCCCTGGCAGTGAGAGCTTCGGGGCCGTGAGAGGCAAGCTTCTCGCGTGGTTTCTCTTCCCGGGGCAGATCCCTGACCATGAGAGGATAATCCTGCTCTACGGCGGGCCGGTCGAGATACAACGCGGTATATGGAATGGCATATGCGCTTTTCCGCATGCCTTGTATTATAGCATGGCTGTCAAGCACCAGGCCGACACGGGTGCGAACCGCGCAAGACACAATTGCATGAATTGGAACCAAGCGGACAAGGCCTGACTGACAAGCAACACCGGGCAAACATTCCGCCCAGCTCCAACGCAAAGTGCTTTTGTGGTAAGCCAAGCAGGTGGTACCACGTTGCGTTGTCGCTAGACGGAACGTTTGTCCGGTGTTGCCATATATATCGGCTCGGTTTCCTATTTACAAGGTCTCAACCAATACCATGTTTGTCTCTTTGGAAGCGCCGAAGGGCATACCCGCCACGATGACCACTTTGTCTCCTTTGCGGGCCATACCAGCCTTTGTGGCGGTTGCGCGCACGATATTCATGATCTCATTCACGGTCTTGAATGTCGGTACGACCATGGGATAGCAACCGAACGACAATGCGAGCTTATTGGCGTTATCCGCCGCGTCCGTAAGCGCCAGGATGCGTTCCGCAGGACGATATCTGGCTACCATGCGGGCGCTTGAACCGGACCTAGTCAATACGACGATGAGCTTGGCGCCTACAGCATGGACCGTCCTGACTGCAACCTGCGATACCACGTCGGTCACACCATGGGACTCGGCGTGTTCGATAATACCGTCGCGGGTATAGACATCACGCTCCACACGTTCGGCTATCTTGGTCATCATCTTCACGGCCTCAACCGGAAAATCTCCAAGGGTTGTCTCTTCCGAAAGCATTATGGCGTCGGTACCGTCTATGATGGCATTGGCCACGTCAGATACTTCGGCACGCGTGGGAACCGGATTCTTGATCATGGATTCCAACATCTGAGTGGCCGTGATCACCGGTTTGCCTGCGGCCTTGCATTTCTCGATCATGCTTTTCTGGGCCATCGGCACTTCTTCGGCCGGTATCTCTATGGCCAAGTCTCCGCGTGCCACCATAAGACCGTCGGCTGCGGCTATGATCTCGTCTATATGCGCCAGGGCTTCGGGCGTCTCTATCTTGGCTATGATCTTGGCTTTGGAGCGCTTCTGCCTCAATATGGTCCGGAGATCCTCTACATCTGACGGCCTGCGCACAAATGATAGCGCCATAAAATCCACCTTGTTCTTGATGCCGAATTCCAAGTCTTTCTTGTCTTTTTCCGTCAGAGCGCTCAAGGAAAGGTTAGCGCCGGGAACATTGACGCCCTTTTTGCCTTTGAGCTCGCCGCCGACTATCACTTTGCATATTATGTCTTTGCCTTTTACGCTCTTGACCTCCAGACGCTTGCGGCCGTCTTGGATGAGGATCATGCCGCCGACTTTGACTTCTTTGTGGAGCATCGGGTAGTTGACCGATACGCGCTCGTGGTCGCCCTCTATCTTTTCCGTGGTGAGAATAAATGTCTGGCCGGGTTTGAGATCTATAGCCACATCATCCTTGAATGTCCCTATGCGTATCTTCGGCCCACAGAGATCCTGCAGTACCGCTATGGTGCGGCCGGTTTTCTTCATGACTTGGCGGATATTGTCGACGCGGGCCTGATGCTCGGCAAAGTCGCCGTGCGAAAAATTGAGGCGCATGACATTCATGCCGGCATCTACAAGTTCGTTGAGCTTATCGTAACTTTCCGTGACTGGACCTATAGTGCAGACGATCTTGGTTTTCTTTGTGTGTATCGTGCCGTTTTTCATGTGTATTTCGTATTATTGATCTATCATTGATAAATATAAAATGGCCAAATATAGGCCGAATGACCGCGGAGCGCTTATTCTGCGGCAAAAACCTCGAAAAATCAAGCGGTCGTGACCTAGAAGATCAGATCTTCTTTGCCGGAGCGACAAGATTGGGCAGATATTTTGACGGATCTATAGTCCTGTCGAAGCATGTCTTGCCCGCCTGATGCTCCCAATTGTCGCCCTGGCCTGGATAAACGGCCACGGTCGGCATTATGACGCCACCAGAACTGTTATAAGCTCCCCTGTTCTGATAATCAGTCGAAGGCTCTCCGAATACAGCACACAATTCAAATCCCGGCATAGATGAGCTAGCTCGAGTGACCTGATTGGTGACTGTATAATCATAAGCGGCGCCTGTCTCAGGATCCGTGGGGGCCTTGAAACCGGTCACCGAATCGCTCAAGTCAGACAGGGATGCCGGCAAACTACCTTTGCTCTGCCAATATGATATGACCTGCCATTGTATATTCGTTAGATCATTCACTCTGGTCTGGTCGAACCGGAGAGCCCTCTGCTTGGCAGGAGAGCCTACTATGACGAAACCGCCTACTATGACGCCGAGCGTCACTACTAGGCCTGCCCAAGCCAATATCCTGCGCCACACTACAACTCCGGAGCCGCCGGTGGCTTTGGCCAATATGTAGTAGGCGAATACGACAGCCGCTATGACGAATACGGCCAGGACCTTCAGGCCGAACCTGGTGGTTATCTCGCCGTTCAGATAGGTATTCAGGAGCGCTATAAGGTCGATGATGATAGTAGCGCCTGTCAGGAATAGCGTCAGATATATGCGCCATCGCCTGACCCAGACTTCCCTCTTCTCGGGCATCTTGACTATGTCTCTCGCTATGAGCCATTCGAGGACATAGAGGAGCGGCACGAGGATGATGAGCATGGACACGGGCCATATGACGGAGCCGGCATAGAAGTAGCCGGCGAGCTTGTCCGGGAATGCGTAATTGATAACGCTAAAGGCGAGGTTGATGATGGCGATAGCGACCGCATACAGCGCGACCGTTGCGCCCAGATGAAGGAAGAAATCCTTCGGGGTGGTGTGGGGGGTCATGGGGTGAATTATATCACACCATCAATTCCTTGAATTTTTTCAATCTATCTTCCTTTGTCTTGAATGAGAGCGCGAAATCCCAGGCTTCTTTGTACAATCCGTTCAATTGCTCACTGTCTCTTTTAACGGCAGAATCGGCAAAATCCTTACCATAGATTGACTCATATGCATCATACAAGAACAAGAAGAGTACTTTGTGATTATCTAGACTCGAAGGATACTCTTTCGCGTCCTTATATTTGAGACGTCTAGGCGGCATTAGGACCCTATGCCCAAGCTCATGTACAAGCGTCATCTTCTTTACCTCATGACCCAAATTTGAATTCAGACTCAAAGGATGGGAGCGGCTCGTCTTCATTCCATATACTATCGCATTAATATGCGTCTCTTTGAATCTATACCCGGAATGATTTTCGAGTGATGCGGTAATCAATAGGCCATCTGACTTCCAGATGTTCTCATAATCTTTTATGCCTTCATTGACATCATCTAAATCCGAATCCGGTAAAAATGTAATGTTTATCATATGGTGCGCGCGCTTGGGGTCGAACCAAGGACCTTTCGAGTATCAGTCGAATGCTCTACCAGCTGAGCTACGCGCGCATTTTCAATCCACGATTTCACATATAAGCGGCCTAGCTGAATCCATATCTACCAAAACAGCTACGCGCGCGTTCACAGCACGATGTTAGCAAGAAAACCCTATAATTGCTATACTTCCTAAAAAGAAAGGCATTTATGGTTACGAACATTGAATTGGTCCATCCCGGGACAGAAGTAAAAGACCTATTCACGCCGGAAGAATATGAGAAATTCCGCGAAGAATGGTATGAGGAAATGGGTCCGAAACTCAAAGCCCTTGAAGGGATTTCTATTCGTCTCAGACCGTTTCCGTTTCCATGGTGGTTTTACGGCTATTGAATAACGGCCATCTGACCTTATAATGCGCGGTGTCAATGATACCGCGCTTTTTTAACTGTGGATGACCAGCCGCGGCATTCGAGGTAAAATGAGCCCATGAAGATAAAGAACCTGAAGGAGCTGGCGACAACGCCGGCAAGAGAAGTCGCATTGAAGGTAGCCGAAGCCGGCCTCCAAGCCATAGACACGAGCAAAGTCCTGGAAAAGGCCTTGAATATAGAAGGCGACAGGCTATCCGTCGCAGGCAAAGATTTCCAGCTGTCACCCAAAGGCAAGCTCATGGCCGTCCTTATAGGCAAATGCGCAGGCGACGGAGCGGCCGCTTTCGAAAAAGCGTTGGGAGACAAGCTGGCTTCAGGCGTGGCTCTAGGCGTGGGCGAATACACCGGACCGAAGCTGAACAAGATCATATATCACGCCGGCAGCCACCCCATGCCCACCGAGGACAACCTCCTGGGCACCAGAGCCATGCTCAATTCCCTTCACGGCCTATCGTCAGACGATACCGTGCTATTCCTCATATCCGGCGGCGGCTCTACTCTGCTCGTCCAGCCTCCATGCGTAGCAGAGCGTGCCTCCGATCTCGTGGACGAGGAAAAGAAGATGATGGAAGCCATGTTCGACGCCGGCGCCACCATCCAGGAGATCAATATCCTGCGCAAGCACATGTCTCTGGCCCGTGGCGGCTTCCTGGCCGAAGTGGCTCATCCTGCTCAAATCATATCCGTCATCTTCTCCGATGTGCCCGGCAATGACATAGGATTCATCGCTTCCGGTCCGACCGTGAAAGACGTCACCACCGTGAAAGACGCCGAAACCATCATGAAAAAGTACGGCCTGTCTCTGGACAAAGAGTGTTTGACGGAAACCCCTAAAGACGATGAGTATTTCAAGCGGGTGTATAATATATTGGCTCTTTCCAATGAAACCGCTTTATCGGCCATGAAGGAGGTGGGCACCGGCCTAGGATACGCCGTAGAGACCAGGAATGCCTGTATAACGGGCGAAGCCAGAGATATAGGCACCCGGATAGCCCGAGAAGCGAACGCCGCCAAACCAGGCACCATCCTCCTCTACTGCGGCGAGACCACGGTCACCTTGAAGCCCGATCACGGTCGAGGCGGCAGGAATCAGGAAGTGGCGCTGGGAGCCCTGGAAACCATTAGAGAAGGCCGTTTAGTATTGTCGCTGGCATCAGATGGTAAAGATAATGGTCCGCATGCGGGAGCATTAGCCGACACCGACTCGGCAAATGCTGCTAAGTCGAAGAATCTCGACCCGGTAGACTACGCCGCCCGCAACGACTCCTCCACCTTCTTCGAAAAGCTCGGGGACGGCCTCATCGAAACCGGCCCCACCGGCTCGAACGTGTCGGATCTTATAATAGCGGTCATTGCCAAATAAATCATGCCAAAATCGATAAAAGTCAAAGACATACGGATAAACGTGAAGATATCCAAGACGGATGATGATTTCATCTGCTTGACTGACATAGCGAGACGCAAGAATCCGGAAGATCCAAGATTTGTCGTCCAGAATTGGATGTCCAATAGATTTACCATTGAATTTATGGGTATCTGGGAACAGATACATAACGCGAATTTTAACCGTGTCTTATTCGACACGTTTAGAAATGAAGCTGGTAGC
The DNA here is from genome assembly GCA_028865615.1 of Patescibacteria group bacterium. Lineage (GTDB taxonomy): Bacteria > Patescibacteriota > Minisyncoccia > Phycocordibacterales > PALSA-1337 > C7867-002. Next base: position 15,785 of record JAGWJT010000011.1, read on the forward strand.
AATTCATTTTCAATGTCCCCGGACAAATGGGTCAAATCAACGAATGCCGTAGGCATAATCTCAAGACCTGGCAGGTATGGCGGAGGTACTTACGCCCATAGAGATATCGCTTTTGAATTCGCTTCATGGATCAGTCCGGAATTCAAGCTATATCTCGTAAAAGAATTTCAGCGCCTCAAGTCTGACGAGGCGAAACGCTTGGTCCTCGGCTGGGATACAAAGAGATTGCTCACGAAGATCAATTACCGCATCCACACAGACGCTATAAAGGCACACCTCATACCCGGAACGATAACGAAAGCCGAGGCCGACATTATCTACGCGAATGAAGCCGATGTCCTGAATAAGGCCCTGTTCGGCATGACGGCCAAAGAATGGCGCGACGCGCATCCCAAGGCCGACGGCAATATCCGCGACTATGCGGATGTGACCCAGTTGGTCTGTCTGGCTAATCTTGAGAATCTAAACGCCGAATACATCCGCACCGGGTTGGAACAACCGGATAGGCTGTTGAAGCTCAATGCGAGCGCCATTACACAGATGAAGTCGCTCATTGGCAGTCCGAGCATTAAAAGATTAAAATAACCCTATGAAAAACTATCAAAAAGGCTTCAGTATCGCGGGATTATTCATGGCTATAGCAGTGTTTCTCGGGTTCGCGCATACGGCAAACAATATCGCGACAACGACCACTGAACGGACCGGTACAACTACGACGCATAGCATAGCTACATCTGATAATGCCACGCCGCTGAACGGGTGGGTAACCTATTCGAACACAAAGTATGATTACTCGATCAGTTACCCGCGCACTTGGTATATAAATACGCAATGGTCGAATTCCGATTTCACTCCGCGCGGGCCGGCTCCATCGAATTATATCGGCGGAGACACATCAATATCCAACTATTCGCAGTCTTACCTGGATGAGTACCAAAAGAAAAATGGCGAGATGGCTGTACCGTCTGACATTCTGAGAGTAAATCTCATGTTCTGGAAGATTCCGGCAACTACGTCTTTGAATGATGCCCTTAATAGTATCGGCGTAGCCCAGTCCTCAGACGAAGAATCAAACAGGCAAAGCGTGACCATAGCCGGAATAACCGGTATTAAGACTACTGACCAAAGAGGTATCGGGGGAAATACTAAAGCGAATAACGTCGGCATATGGTTGAAGACGGGTGACGAGCTGATCAACATCGGCTATGGATTCGACGGTAACAATTCCGGCTTGACCGACATCGCTAATAAGATAATTGCTTCGTTTAAACTTAACAAATAAAACTCATGCCCACCACCAAACCCCTGTGCGTTCCCATGGATTCCGTAGGCATCGCCGATGTGGGCGAAGTCGGCGGTAAGAATGCGAGCCTAGGCGAGATGCTCCGAGAGCTCGGGGCAAAGGGGGTGCGCGTGCCTTCGGGATTCATAGTGACGGCGAGCGCTTACAGGCACTTCGTCAAAGAGACGGGTCTGGACAAGGTCATCGCCGACATCCTCAACGGCTTGGACACCAAGGATTTGGCTGATTTGGCCAAGCGGGGCGACGCCATCAGGAAAGCCATAGAGAAAGCCTCATTCCCGGATGATCTGAAGAACGAAATAGTCAAGGGTTATGAGGAAATGGAGAAAAAATACGGCAAAGACTGCGACACCGCTTGTCGATCCAGCGCCACCGCTGAAGACCTGCCAGGAGCAAGCTTCGCCGGAGAGCAGGACACATACCTAGGCGTACGCGGCGCGGACAATGTACTCCAGGCCGTGAAGTGGGCCATGGCTTCCCTATTCAATGACCGCGCCATATCCTACCGCCACGACCGCGGCTTTGACCATATGGATATCGCATTGTCGGTAGGCGTGCAGAAGATGGTAAGGTCAGATAAGGGATGTTCCGGCGTCATGTTCTCGCTTGATACCGAGTCGGGATTCAAGGACACAGTGGTAATAAATGGCTCGTGGGGCTTAGGTGAGATGATAGTGCAGGGCGAAGTAACTCCCGATGAATTCATCGTATACAAGAAGACCTTGTACACCGCCCCCTCTTCCTTGATATCGAAAAAGCTAGGCGTCAAGAACCGCAAGATGATATACGGCACCGGCGGCGCTCTCAAGGCCACCAAGATAGTCAAGACTACCCCGCAAGAGGCCAACTCGTTCATATTCTCCGACGACGAGGCTCGCGCCCTGGCCAAATGGGGCGTCATCATAGAGGAGCACTATACCGAGAAGAATGGCGGCAAATGGACGCCTATGGACATGGAATGGGCCAAGGACGGCGAGACGGGCGAGCTATTCATCGTCCAGGCCAGACCGGAGACCATACATGCTGGCCGCGACTTTACTAAGCTCAAGGAATACGTCCGCAAGGAAGACGGCGACCTCATCACAAAAGGAGCGTCCGTAGGCTCGAAGATAGCCACGGGTGAGGCTCATGTCATCCTCGACGCCAAGCGCATGAATGAATTCAAGCAAGGAGAAGTCCTTGTGACGGACATGACCGATCCGGACTGGGAGCCCATCATGAAGATGGCTTCGGCTATCGTGACGGATAAGGGCGGGCGCACGTCGCATGCGGCCATCGTCAGCCGTGAATTGGGAATCCCTGCGGTCGTCGGTACTGAAAACGCCACCAAGAAATTAACAACAGGCCAGACGATTACAGTCGACACGAGTGGCGCAGAAGGTCTCGTATTCGACAAAGCTTTGAAATTCGACATTGTCGAACACGATATCAAATCGATTCCCAAGCCAAAGACCCATATCATGGTCAATATCGCTACCCCGGACACCGCCTTCGAGAAATCATTCCTGCCCAATAGCGGCGTTGGCCTGGCCCGCGAAGAATTCATCATCGCTTCCACCATAGGCATACACCCGCTGGCTCTATTGAATTACGACAAACAAACCGCCACGGTTAAGAAGAAGATAGACAAGAAGGTCGCCGGCTGGGAGAACCGCGTCCAATATTACGTGGACAATCTCGCCTATGGCATAGCAAAGATAGGTGCGGCCTTCAATCCCAATCCGGTCATAGTGCGCTTCTCCGACTTCAAGACCAATGAATACAGGACCCTCATAGGAGGCGATGAATATGAGCCCAAAGAAGAGAATCCCATGATAGGCTGGCGCGGCGCTTCCAGGTATTATGATCCGAAATTCGCCGAAGCCTTCAAGCTCGAATGCCAGGCCATCAAGAAAGTGCGCGACGGCATGGGGTTAACCAACGTGATTCCAATGGTGCCTTTCTGCAGGACGCCAGAGGAAGGCAAAAAGACCCGCGACATCATGCGTTCGTGCGGCCTCGACTGCCCCACTTACGTCATGTGCGAGATACCATCGAACGTCTTGCTGGCAGAAGAATTCCTGAATGTATTCGACGGCATGTCCATAGGATCTAACGACCTGACTCAATTGGTCCTCGGCCTAGACCGCGATTCCGGCATCGTCGCTCACGTGGCCAACGAAGAGAATCCAGCGGTCAAGAAGATGGTCAAGGAGATCATAGGCATATGCCGGGCCAAGAAGAAATATATAGGCATATGCGGCCAAGCCCCCTCCGACCACCCCGACTTCGCCCGCTTCCTGGTCGAGGCCGGCATTGAAAGCATGTCCTTGAACCC
>JAGWJT010000042.1 GCA_028865615.1 Patescibacteria group bacterium
GCCCTCTGATACCCTGGGCTACACACGTGTTACAATCGCATCTACAAAGGGACGCAATGCCGATCGAAGGCGGAGCAAACCCTACAAAAGGATGCGCCAGTTCGGATTGAGGTCTGCAACTCGACCTCATGAAGCCGGAATCGCTAGTAATCGCAGGTCAGCTATACTGCGGTGAATACGTTCTCGAGTCTTGTACTCACCGCCCGTCAACCCAAGGGAGTCGGAGGTGCCCGAAGTCTCGCCTCGCGCGGGCCTACGGCAAATTCGATGACAGGGGGTAAGTCGTAACAAGGCACGGGTAGCGGAAGCTGCTCGTGGAATATTTCAAGTGAAAAACGTCCTGATGTCATGTCGGGACACAGTCGATCCGGTCTCTACGATCGGAGGTGATCGCTCTTCGACCGCAAACGGGAGCGCTTGGCCGGGGATGAACCCCGGCACCACATAGGGGATATCAATTGAATCCCTTATGGGCGAACGGAGCAAAACAGAGAGCGCTATGGCATGAATGATGCCGACGCCAAAATACCGCCGTACATGGCGGTATTTTGCTATATTGACTTTTAATATCAGACGTGCTATACTTTTGGCGAATAGTAATTTGGTTCCTCATCCGGCTAGAAAGGAAATTATGAAGACCACTAGTCGGAAACCATACAACCCGTCTCTATGGGTGGATGTCATTGGAATGATAATCTTTGCCGCGACGATCGTTGCGGTTCTGATCCTCCTGTAACGTCCAAGATTTGTTTGCTAGGCCATGGAGGTGGGTACAGCTGACGCCGGAACGGATCGCACGATCCTTCCGGCGTTAATTTTTATCCGGCCTTCTGGGAGAGCGGCATGGGGACAGGGGTGGCATGGTCTCCCCTCGATGAAAAATTCCTTGACAGAAAATTGTGCAATTTTTCATTTTTAGTGAAATTATATTCAATGATAGAGCCGTGGAATTCTGTAATATATACACAGATTGTGTCAATGAAGTTTTCAGAGCAACCAGAGCACCCGGCGGACTTTGCAGATCCTCTGGCATGACTGGAATTTGGGCAAGAATCCTGTATTATCATATCGTCCCCCCGAACTTAGATCGGGCACGTGGCGATAGTGGTATACGAGGACGTCTGATATGCGTCTTCAGAGCCATCGAAGCCACGTGCCGTAAGATGGGCACGTGGCGGAATTGGTATACGCGTACGTCTCAGAAGCGTATGGAGCAATCCTTGGGAGTTCGAGTCTCCCCGTGCCCACCGGTATTTATGTAGCCCCCAGAACGTCAATATGCCTATGGACCTATCAGACAAGAAATGCGTGCCGTGCGAGGTGGGCGGGAAACCCATGGATGCCGCCGAAGCAGGTTTGTATCTAGCCGATCTGCCGGAATGGCGAGCCTCGTCCGACATGAAGAAGATCAGCCGCGGTTTCATATTCAAGGATTTCAAGGATGCCCTTGCCTTCGTGGACAAGATAGGAGAGATTGCCGAAGCCGAAGGCCATCATCCGGATATCGCGCTCGGTTATGGCAAGGCGGATATAGAGTTGTCCACCCATGCCGTCGACGGCTTGACGGCCAATGACTTCATCATGGCGGCCAAGATAGACAAGGCCTTTTCCGGCTAACAGACAAGCAAGGATAGGCGAAAAATAAATGGCCGGCGCACCCGCGCGCCAGCCGTCCCCAATCCAGTGATGAGGTTTATACGCCTTCACCCAGGCGCTCAGAAGGGTGATGCGACCAACTTAACTTGAGCCGCATTGCGCGGCGGTTAGCTGTTCGAGCCGCACCACGAGCAAAACCTCTATGCCAACCCTAAACGAACAGCTATGGGCATTATGCCACGGTATTGGTCGGTTTTCCAGATAGCCAGGCGGCTATATTATCCACAGTGGTATCCAGGATGCGTTTGAGGGCTTCGTCGGTATTGAAGGCGTTGTGCGGAGTCACCACTACGTTCGGCATCCTCATGAGCTCGTGGTCTTCCGAGAGCATGCGCTTGCTGGCGGGGTCGGTCGGAGAGGGAGCGCCCGGCTTGAGGTCGGGCTCGTCTTCCAGGACATCCAGGCCGGCGCCGGCCAGCCTCTTCTCATTCAAGGCCTTGACCAAGGCGTCGGTGTCTACGACGGCGCCTCTCGAAGTGTTTATGACGAGGGCAGTGGGCTTCATCTTGGAGAGAGCCTCGGCATCTATCAGGTGATGCGTTTCTTTCATGTACGGCACATGGATGGTGACGATGTCGCTCTGCGACAGAAGGCCATCCAGAGTGACGTATTCGAATCCCATGTCTTTGGCGAGCTTCTCATTAGGATAAGGGTCATAAGCCAGGACTTTCATATCGAAGCCTTTGGCCATGGCTATGGAGTGCCTGCCTATCTTGCCGGTGCCTATGACGCCTATGGTCCTGCCGGAGAGGTCGAAGCCGCGCAGGCTCTGATCAGTCTCAAAATCGCCCTTTTCTCTGGTCCTTTCGGCCGACTGGTATAGCTTGCGCGAAAGCATGAGGATGAGGCCGAAGGCGAACTCCGCCACGGTGTTCTCGCCGTATGAAGGCACGGTAGAGACGGTGATGCCGCGCTTCTTGGTCTCCGCCAGGTCTATATGGTCGAAGCCCGTGGAAAGGGTGACGATGAGCTTCAAGTTGGGGAAACAGTCCATGACGGCCGCGTCGACTTTCGAGTCCACGAATATGCCCAGGATGGAGATATCGCTCTTTGGCGGCAGATTGTCCGGCCCTATGCAGTGCTCGTTATACGCTGCGGTTACCGGTATTTTGAGGTCCGCGAATCTTTTCTTGAGGTATTCTTCCTCATCAAGAGGCGTGCCATAGAATGCCGCATTTGCCGGAATCATAGGCTAATTCTACACTAACTCAATGATGGATTCTACCGTCCGGGTCTATGTGGGTTATACAGAACAATTGTCCGAATTGATATCCGAATACCCTGAACAAGCCTTTCTGTTCGACTCTGAAATGATAGTAGTAATTCTCACCGAGCCTGATGTCAGACGTATTCTGGCTATCGATCATGACATAGCTATCCGAACCGGGTATTTCCGGCGTGACCCCGCGTTCTCTATCCAAGGCCATGAATTGACCCCAATTCATCTTTCGTATGTGCTTCAATCTCTTTAGGAATCTGTCGGCTTGCTCTCTGTTCAGGCTATAGAAAGACAATCTCTTGTCCAATGAACAGTCGCATATATCGAAGAGGACACCACGCTCGGCGTAACTGAAATCGAACTTTTTCGATACGGCCCCTTCCGACATAAGCCGGGCTAGTTATTGAACAGGGGATAGTAATACTCGCTTATGGTCTTCTGGGAGATGATTTTGTCCTTCGACGCATTAGCCTCTCTCCAAGGAGCGTGTGCATGGGCCATGTCCACAAGCTTGCTTGCGGAATATACTCCGAAAGAAGCCCAAATCTTCTTGAGATAGCTCTTGTCTTCTTCCGACAGGGAAGATCCGTCGACCTCGGCTATTATGGGATTGTTACGCTTGGTTTTATAGGCATGGTATACACCCTTCACAACCGGGCCATAATCCCAGGCCTCTATGGGATCAGAGAACAACGGCTTGCCGAGCTTGGCCAGGTAATATACTTGGGCGAAATAAAGTATCTTCTGGAGCTTCAAGTTCGTGATGCCCTCGCGCTCCTTGTTGTCGCCCACGACCTCTTGCGAAGCCAAGTATATGAAATACTTGGCCACATTGTCGGCCGTGTATGGAGATCTGATGCTTTTCGTGGTCATTAGGTCTATTATACCACGCGTGTCAAGGCCCTGATTTTTGAGACTGGATATGGTACAGTGGTCCAGAAAGGACATTACATTATGAAAGCAACGGAAATCACTCCCAAGGAGAAACGTTGTGGAGCAGGACCATGTCCGGCTGTCTTTCGCACAGAAAGTGGAAAAATCCTTGTGGTCGGAACAATTCCGGCCGCGAACGAATTGCCATTGAATGTGCGCAGGAAGATCGGCCGCGGCGAAACCGTGGTGGAAATCCCGCCAGGCGTGTTACCGCCGTCAGTCTGATTCCACTTCAACTCTCCTGAACCGCCGAAATTCAAGTCATCAAGCTTGGTTACGGCGGTTATTTATTTACCTAGCCGCTTCTCCTCCTCGGCAACCGCGATAGTGGTCTTGA
>JAGWJT010000043.1 GCA_028865615.1 Patescibacteria group bacterium
GGCTGACGATAAGACCTTCCGAGGTTACTCCTTTGTTTGGCCTGCAAAGGTCGAACATTAAACGCTCAAACATAAGTTTTATGGCTCGCACAAAAGAGCAGAAGAAAGAGATAGTAGAGAAGCTCGGAAAGATCATGGACGATGCCAAGTCGCTGGTCTTCGTCAATATACACGGCTTGCCCGTGTCGGATGCCACAGCCATGCGCAAGAAGCTCAAGGCCGACAAGGTCGGCTTGTTCGTGGCCAAAAAGACCCTCACGGGCATAGCCCTTGAGGCCAAGAAGTACGAAGGCTCGGCTCCGGACATGCCAGGAGAGCTGGCTCTCGCCTATGGCGACGACCTGGTCGCTCCGGCTCGCGGCGTCTACGAATTCCAGGGCAAGCTCAAGGACAAAGTGACCAGAGTCGGCGGCGTCTTCGACGGCAAGTACATGAACAAAGAGGAGATGACGGCCATAGCCGCCATACCGCCTTTGAAGACCTTGTACGGCATGTTCGTGAACGTGATCAATTCGCCTATACAGGGCTTGGCTATGGCTCTGGATCAGATAGCCAAGAAGCAGCAGCCCGCGTAGGCAGGCATCAAGGGATAGCGACCATCTAATAATATAAAAATATCATGGAAAACAATCAGACAGCGCAGGCCGAAGCGATCGAGATCCCGGCCAAGTTCAAGGATCTCGTAGGCACCATAGAGAAGATGTCGGTGCTGGACCTCAACGAGCTCGTCAAGGTATTGGAAAAGAAGTTCGGCGTATCGGCTCAGGCCGCCGTCGTGGCCGCCCCGGCCGCCGGCGCCGCCGCTGCAGGCGAAGAGAAGGCCACCGTAGCCGTGCATCTCAAGGATGCCGGCGCCCAGAAGATAGCCGTCATCAAGGCGGTCAAGGAAGCCCTGGGCTTGGGCCTCAAGGAAGCCAAGGACCTGGTCGACGGCGCTCCGGCCCTCCTCAAGGACGGCATGAAGAAGGAGGAAGCCGAGACCCTGAAGAAGGCCATCGAAGCCGCTGGCGGCAAGGTGGAATTCAAATAAAGAGTGGACGTACTATCGGCCATATTCGGAGGAGAAGCGCGGGTGAAGATCCTGCGCTTGTTCCTGTTCAATCCCGACAGCAAGCTCACGGCCGAGGAGATAGCGGATAGAGCCAAGTGCCGTCCGGACGCGGTCAGGAAGGAGATCAAGGCCTTGCTCGAAGCCGGGGCCATAAAAAAGAGAGGCTCGATCAAAGGGCATAGCTACCACCTCGATCCGGATTTCCCGTACCTGGAGCCGCTGAAGAACTTGCTCATTACATCGAGCGTCAAGGCGGATCAGTACATGCTCAAGAGGTTCTCCAAAGCCGGCCGCCTCAAGCTCCTGGTCGCTTCCGGGGTCTTCATCCAAAATTGGGATTCCAGGGTGGATATCCTAATAGTGGGAGACAGCATATCGCTTCCTAGGATAGAATCTGTCATACGCGATATAGAGGCCGAATTGGGCAAAGAGATAGCCTATTCGGCTTTCGAGACCCAGGATTTCGAGTATAGGATGGGCATACACGACAGGCTGGTCAGGGATATCATGGATTATCCACACGTGACCCTTATAGACAGGCTCGGCATAGACCCGGAATAGAGGTATAATTATCCCATTACAAGGATAATTATCAGTCAAGCAAAATAACATGATGTTAATACAGAGCTGGGGCGACGTCTTCACGCAATCGCTCCAAAGCGTATGGTACGGCGTGGCTGCCATAGTGCCGGGCCTAGTCGTAGCTATAATCATATTCGCCATAGGCTGGGTCCTAGCGGTCCTGGTAGAGAAGCTGGTCGAGAGCATATTCAAGGCCTTGAAGATCGACGCGGCCCTCAAGTCGGCCGGCCTGGAAGATGTGGTCAAGCGCGCCGGTTACAATCTTAATTCCGGCATATTCGTAGGCGCCCTGTGCAAGTGGTTCGTCATAGTGGTCTTCCTGATGGCCTCGTTCGATATCCTCGGCCTCAATCAGGTCAACGTCTTCCTTCAGCAGGTCGTAGACTACATACCGCAGGTCATCATAGCAGCTCTGATCGTCCTGATCGCCGCGGTCGTGGCCAACACCATGCAGAAGGTCGTCGTAGCCAGCGCCAAGGCGGGCCATCTCCATGTGGCTGAGCTCGCCGGCAGAGTCACCAAGTGGGCCATCTGGATCTTCGCCATCCTGACCGCTCTATATTCTCTTGGCGTCGCTCCTGGCATCATCCAGACCGTTCTCACGGCTATATTCGCCGGAGGTGCTTTGGCCTTCGGCCTAGCATTCGGCCTCGGCGGCAAAGAGGAAGCTTCAAAAGTCATCGCCGAAGTATCTCGTGCCGTCATGCGCAAGGACTAGCGTCATGGACGCACACAGGATGTTCCTTTGAGGAACACCCGCAGACGATTTCCATCAGGGAATCGTCGAGAACGAAGAACGACCCCCGCGGGGGGTCGTTCTTCGTTGCCAACATTTTATCCCCATCCATAGCCGGCTTTTCATTCTATGGCTATTGACTTAAATATGGCCATAAGTATACTTACCTTCACCTAGATATGTTTATAAGAACCAACCGAATAGAGAGCAGGCTTTGAGCCACACCCCTAACAGGGCGTGACCTAGAGCCGCTCAGTGAAGCGGTTTTTCTTTTAAGAACATAGGCTGGGCATGGAATTTGAAAATCTCATACCTCAAATTAGTGTGAAGTGATGTAGGTAAGAATCATAAGCGGTTCTTAGAGTTCCCGACGGGAACTATAAGGGCGTATGGTGGATGCCTTGGCTTCATGGAGGCGATGAAGGACGCGGCGTGGCGGCGATACGCTCCGGGGAGGTGCCTAGCAACCTTCGATCCGGAGATGTCCGAATGGGGAAACCCCATATGATGAACTCATATGATCCCGAACTTGCTTCGGGAAGCGCACCCTGGGAAGTAAAACATTTCAGTACCAGGTGGAAAAGAAACAAAATATGCATTCCGTAAGTAGCGGCGAGCGAAAGCGGAGGAGACTAAACTCAACCTAAATCGTAGGGCGGATTCCGCCCTTCGGGGACGGAAGCGTCCTGTGATTTAGGTTGGGGGTTGCAAGGTGAGGGCGTGCCGTTTACGGCAGAGGAGTTACAAAATGCGATATTAGCCGAATGAGCTGGAAAGCTCAGCCCCAGAGGGTGACAGACCCGTAGGCGAAAATATCGGATCTCTTTTGCTCTCATTCTTAAGTACCCCGGGACACGAAAAGCTCGGGGGAATCCGCCGGAACTAACCGGCAAGTCTGAATACTCCAGAAGACCGATAGTGAACTAGTACCGTGAGGGAAAGGTGAAAAGCAGCCCGGAAGGGCGGTGAAATAGACCTGAAACCATATGCCTACAAGGAGTCAGAGCGGCCGCAAGGCCGTCATGGCGTGCCTATTGAAGAATGAGCCAACGAGTTCAAGCAAGCAGCTCGGCTAAAGGCGAGAGCCTGGAGCCAAAGGGAAACCGAGTCTGAATAGGGCGTTTGTCGTTTGCTTGAGACCCGAAGCCTGATGAGCTTGCCACGCGCAGGGCGAAAGCCGACGAAAGTCGGCTGGAGGCCCGAACCGGTGAGCCGTGCAAAACTCTCGGATGACGTGTGGTAAGGAGTGAAAAGCTAATCGAATCAGGTAATAGCTGGTTCTCTCCGAAAGAACTTTTGGGTTCGCGTCGCGATTACCCCTGCGGGGTAGAGCACTGGAAGATCTCGACAGGCCGAAAGGCCGCGAGACCTATCAAACTCCGAATACGCAGGGCCATTTCGCGGCAGTTAGTCCGTGGGGGCTAAGCTCCATTGGACAAAACGGAAACAGCCGTAGATCTCTATTTAAGGTCCCTAAATCGACGTTCAGTGCGCTTAAGGTAGTGATACTTCTTTGACAATGAGGATGTAGGCTTAGAAGCAGCCATCATTCAAAAATAGCGTAACAGCTTACTCATCGAGAGATCTCGCGCCGCAGATAATCGGGGCTTAAACGTCGTACCGAAACTGAGGGCTTGCGGGCTTCATTGAGGAAATTATTTTGTTCTTTATGA
>JAGWJT010000044.1 GCA_028865615.1 Patescibacteria group bacterium
ACAAAGACCGTCATCATGCTCACGCACTCCGTCGTCTATGGCGGATGCGTTTGGAGCCAGCCTTTGTAACGGAACCTCACAGGAATCAGTTACAGAAACGGGCTCCCAACGCAAGAAGGGGCCCGGTTTCATTTTCACCCATCGCTCCGTGAGTTACGGAGAGAACGAGGGCGGATATAGCACATCGAAAGGAGAAAAAATATGCCAGTCAATACCAGATCGCTAGCAAGCCACGACATTGTCGTGGAGGTCCCCATATACGCCATATCCCGGAAGAAGAGCAACCGGAATATACCGCCGAGGAAGTCTGATATCCGAGCCTGGAGGCACAACGGCTCACCGGAGCCGGAGCTGGTCCTGCGCTCGCCGCTCGATCCGAACACATGGCTATCGCCGGCAGAGCTCAATATGCTCTGCAAGAGCCTGTCTCGCGAGGAGGCGCCGTTCACATCGCGCAAGAGCAGCCTCCCTATATTGCGGCCTGAGCCGGGCCAGTTCGCCTGGTTCAGGCCGCGCAATCCCAGGAAGAAGAGCCGCGACCGCTACATATACGACGGCGAGAAGTGGGTAGAAGCTCCGGAGAGAGCTGATGATGGGTATTGAGAACTGCCATATCCCATCGCGCGCCGCCTCAGTCATTGAGGCGGCTTTTTTATATCCGGCCGAGATGCTAGAGTATGGCCCTATGGCATCCCCATTCAAACTAGCGGGGTCCATGAAGCCTGCGGGCGACCAGCCCAAGGCTATTTCGGCGTTGGACGAGGGCCTGAATAAAGGCCTGAACAAGCAAACCTTGCTCGGCGTCACGGGCTCCGGCAAGACATTCACCATGGCCAATGTCATAGCTCATCATGGCAAACCTACATTGGTCATAGCCCACAATAAAACGTTGGCTGCTCAACTAGCCCAAGAATACCGCGAATTCTTCCCTGATAATGCCGTGCACTACTTCGTGTCATATTACGACTACTATCAGCCTGAAGCTTACATCCCTTCTAGCGACACTTACATCGAAAAGGAGGCAATGATTAACGAAGAAATAGAACGATTAAGGCACGCTTCTACGCAGGCATTGCTCACCCGGAAGGATGTGATAATCGTAGCGTCGGTTTCCTGCATTTATGGCTTGGGCTCTCCCGAGGAATACGAGAAGGTGAACCTTAAGTTAAAAGTCGGTATGGAATTATCCCGTGCCGAGCTGATCAGGAAGTTGATCGATATACATTTCAATCGCACTAACGCCGACTTGAATTCGAGCGAATTCAGGGCATTGGGTAATACCGTTGAGATAATGCCGGTGAATGATAGGACTATTTACAGGCTTGAATACGACGGTGGCACCATAAGCAATATCGTAGAACTAGACCCTGTATCGAGAGCTCTTCGTGGCGATCATGAGGTCGTATACATATTCCCGGCAAAGCATTTCATATCTAGCGATGAACAGAGCGAGAAGGCGTTGAAGACCATAAAGGCGGAATTGGAAGGCCGATTGAAGGTGCTGGAGAAAGAAGGCAAGATGCTGGAGGCCGAACGCCTCAAAAGGCGCGTGAAATACGACTTGGCCATGATACGGGAGATAGGATATACGAACGGTATAGAAAATTACTCCAGGCATTTCAGCGGCAAAGAGCCGGGAGAGCCGCCGGATACGCTGTTGTCATACTTTCCTCACGGCAAGAATGGGGAAGCGGACTTTCTGACCGTCATAGACGAATCGCATGTCACTATCCCGCAATTGAACGGCATGTATGCCGGAGACGCTTCTCGTAAGGAAACATTGGTCGAACACGGCTTTAGATTGCCATCCGCCAAAGACAACCGCCCGCTGAAATTCAATGAATTCCTGGAAAGGGTAGGGCCTATGATATTCACATCGGCTACGCCTGGAGATTATGAGAAGAAAGAATCACAGCAGACCGTAGAACAGGTCATCAGGCCTACGGGTTTGGTGGATCCCGAGGTAGATATCAGGCCTATAAAGGAGTCCAAGGGTTACAAAGGCCAGATCTTCGACTTCATAGACGAGGCGGAGAAGACCATCAAGAAAGGCGACAGGGTATTGGCCACGACACTGACAAAGAAGATGGCCGAGGACCTGGCTGAATTCTTGAAGGAAAAGAAGATCAAGGCCGCCTACTTGCACAGCGACGTGAAGACCATAGAGCGCATCAATATCCTGACTGACTTCAGGAAAGGCAAGTACGACATATTGGTGGGTGTGAACCTACTGCGCGAGGGCTTGGACTTGCCGGAAGTGTCGCTCATAGGCATATTGGACGCCGACAAGGAGGGCTTCCTGCGCTCGGAGACTTCGCTCATCCAGACCATAGGCCGCGCCGCCCGCAATGCCGCCGGCCGGGTCATCCTCTACGCCGACAACATGACCGGCTCCATGGAGGCCGCCATAGGCGAGACCAATCGCCGCCGCGCCATCCAGGTGGCGTACAACACCGAGCACGGCATCACCCCGAAGACCATACACAAGAAGATCCACGACATCACCGACCAGCTCCGCACCGAACACGACCGGGCCGTGGGCGAAATGGTCCGCATAGACGAGGAACTCATGCGCACCGACCCCAAGAAGCTCATCCGCATGAAGGAGGAGCAAATGGCCGAAGCCGTCAAAGCCCTCGACTTCGAAACCGCCGCCCTCGTCCGCGATGAATTGTTCAAGCTGCAGGAGAAGGCGGGGGTGAGGAGGAAAAAATAGATGAAGGCAATATATACAAAACATGATATCGAGATTAGCGCACTTAGAAATTACCTAAAAAATGAGCAAATTTCATTTGATGAATCACTGATCAAGAAACCAGAGGAGAATAACCCCGCTGATTTTGTTTATGATGGATTGATGTATCAGATTACAACTGAAGAGTCCGAAGCGGAAGTTCATAGTAGGATAATTAATAAGAGAGAGCCATCAGTGAAAAAAGGAAATATTGAAGGCGAACTTGTTGAGATTTTTCCTTATAAGAATCCTGTGCCCAGATTTTCAGCAGAATACCATCCTGATGATGCGTGGGATAAATTCGTAATCAAACCCATAACTAAGAAAAGGTTACATGATGGAAAAGGAATCATTCTGATAATCTTTGCACTTGATCTAATGCCGCACTGGATAAACCAGGTTCATTTTAAAGATTATAGAGAGAGAATTCCCGAGAACTCATACGAAAAGATCGTTGTGGTCGATGCTTTCAAAAACTTTACTTTACCAAAAGTCTAACCCAATTCATTATACATAACCTATTCAAGTCTATGTGGATGGTATATAATTGGAAGATGATAAAAATTTTAGTCGTAATCATATTCGCCATTCTTGCGGCGGGGGCGCTCTGGCTCACTCATGACTATTATCAACTCTCCTATGTCTCCTATCAGCTCCATGAGAAAGAGGCTTATACGACCTGCATGAACACCAGTTCCGGACAACAGTTCATATGCAAGGCTTTGTATCCTGATCAATCAGTCGCCGCACAGGCCGAGAACCAAAAAGAGCAGCAATACTAGACAGTGTATTCGAATAACGTCGGCTAGAAATAATAGTATTGAGATTATAAGCCTAATATCATCAATATGTTCACAACCATAAGTTACTTCCTTTGGGAATTTGCAAAGAAAAACGAGAAACTAAATTCGGTAGCTGCTATTGGATTCTTACTGTGTATGTTATTTGCTGTAGTATTGGATATCGGATTAATCAGACTGGTATTCACATTATCTTCTTACATAGGTAGCCTCTACTATTGAATTCATGCCCACCACCATCTACGACTTCAATAAGCTGGACATACGCGTAGGTAGGGTATTGGAGGCGGCGGAGATATCAACAACATCCGCTTGACATTTGCTTGAGGCGAGCTAGTATATGGGCATACCTTCTATCGCTTCGGCGGTAGAACGCGAGGCCGCAACAGAGATGTTGCGGTTTCTGCATTCTGGGAATAAAATAGTCCGGTGAAAACCACCGTCTACATAGATGGGTTCAAT
>JAGWJT010000012.1 GCA_028865615.1 Patescibacteria group bacterium
TCTCCCGGAGCTTGAGAAGGCGGTTGTTGCGGTTGATGACGCGGCGATACAGGTCGTTGACGTCGGAAGTAGCATAACGTCCGCCGTCGAGGGCGACCATTGGGCGGATGCCGGGCGGTATGACCGGTATGCGGACGAGGAACATCCATTCAGGCCTGATCCCGGCCTTGATCATCTGTTTGACCAGAGCTAGACGCTTGGACAGCTTCTCCCTCTCTGCGGAGCCGGCGTCTTCATGGGCCTTCTCGAGCTCTTTCTCGAGCTTGGAGAGATCGATCTTCTTCAACATATCATAGACGGCTTCGGCTCCGATGGAAGCCTCGAAGAACGCGCCGTATTTGACGGCATATTTGTGATAAGTGATCTCATCCATCACAAATCCCGGAACGATAGACTCTATCTCGCGGCGAGCGGACAGCAGGAGCTCTTTCAGGGCTTCTTTGGTCTTGTCATCCTGGGAGGTTTTGACTTTGGACTTGTACTCGGCATCCAGATCCTTCAAGAATTTGCCCTTGCCCGTCTCGTCGACTTTGGATACGACATAACCGGCGAAGTAGACGACTTTCTCGAGGTCGGACGAGGTGAGGCCGAGTATGAGGCCGATCCTGGAGGGCACTGAGCGCAGGAACCAGATATGCGAAACGGGAGTAGCCAGCTCTATATGGCCCATGCGCTCGCGGCGCACGATGGAACGGGTGATCTCGACGCCGCATTTCTCACAGACGATGCCTTTGTAGCGGATGCCGCGATATTTGCCGCAGTAACATTCGTAGTCTCTGTCCGGACCGAATATGCGCTCGTCGAATAGGCCGTTCTTCTCGGACCGCTGGGTGCGGTAATTGATGGTCTCCGGTTTGGTCACTTCCCCGAACGACCAGTCGAGTATCTTGTCCGGGCTGGCTAGGGACAGCTTGACCAGGTCGAAGTCCGGGAGGTCTGCTTGCTTGCGAGTTTGTGTAGTGGTTGGCATGGGTGTGTTAGTTATTATTTGTAATGGTTCTAACAAAATTCAATAATTTATCGTTGTTCGGATCGTAGAGGCTATTTATTGATTCACCTCCTCTTACAAGTAAGAACTTTGATGTACCCAGCGATACGACGTAATCAAACTGACCCCATCCATGACTCTGATATCCTCCATTAAATATTGGATAACCGCCATTAGTAGACTGAATCGGTACGATTGAGATATCGTTCAGACTTCCATCACGCTCTGATGCACGAGTCACAAGCCATCCATTACCATTTTGATTGGCATGAAGAATATATGTCCCCCATTTTCCAGTAGAATCATCCATCGTAGAACTGGCGATCTCTGTGACAGTAATAGTACGCAAGTCTGAATCGTTAGTGACAATACTTATCACATTACCGCGCTTTGATATTTGCCAAGTCGATGGATACGGAAATGAAAAGCCGAATGAAGACTCTGAATACCACATACTGCTATTGTTATCAGTCGATGTATTCGACATCTCGTCAGAGCTTTTTAGTGGTACACAATGTGGACCATCTATGGTCATTCTAATGATTCCATCTGGACAATTATTCGTGCTAACTGTACTCGAATTGAGTTGCCCAGACGAACTCAAATCTGAAGCCGTAGAAGCTGACGTTGAAACAGTCGAGGTTGCCTGTATTTTATCCGTCGCCACATGAGCAAAGCCGAAGAAGGCGGCGATGGCGGCGATCATGGCCGCGAAGCTGAATCCTCTCTGCCAGTTTTTATTCATGATATTCATGTGATTATTCAGTGTCTTTAGCGGCTTGCGGCTTCTTGAGCAATTCGACATCGAGCGCCAGCCCGCGCAGGGTCTTCAGGAGGACATTGAACGAGGCCGGCAGATTGGGCTGCTTGAGGCGTTCGCCCTTGACGATGGCGTCGAAGGTGGCGGAGCGGCCGATGATATCGTCAGACTTGACCGTCAGTATCTCGCGCAGGGTGTGAGCCGCGCCGTGGCCGAGGAGCGCCCAGACTTCCATCTCTCCAAAGCGCTGGCCTCCGCCTTGGGCCTTGCCGCCGAGAGGCTGTTGGGTGATGAGCGAGTATGGACCGATAGAGCGCATATGGATCTTGTCTTCCACCATGTGGTGAAGCTTCATGATGTACATGTAACCGACGGCTACGGGTTTGTCGAAATATTCTCCGGTGCGCCCGTCGCGGAGCTTCATCTTGCCGGAAGCATCATGACCGGCTTTGACCAATTCTTCCTTGATCTCCGTCTCCGTAGCGCCGGTGAACGGCGGAACGATGGCCTGATAGCCGAGGCTGTTTGCGGCGAGACCTAGGTGCAATTCCAGGATCTGGCCGAGGTTCATACGTGAAGGCACGCCGAGAGGAGTGAGTATGACGTCTACCGGGGTGCCGTCTTCCATGTACGGCATGTCTTCCTCCGGCAAGATGCGCGATATGACGCCCTTGTTGCCGTGGCGGCCGGCCATCTTGTCGCCAACCGAGACGTTGCGGACTTCGGCGACCTCGATATATATCTTCTTGATGATGCCAGACTCGAGTTTGTCGCCACGCTCGCGCGAGAACGTCTTGACCGATATGACGCGGCCGCGTTTGCCGTTCTCCATGCGTTTGGAAGTATCCTTGACGTCGCGGGCCTTCTCGCCGAATATCGAGCGGAGCAGGCGTTCCTCGGGCGTGAGTTGCGTCTCGCCTTTCGGAGATATCTTGCCAACCAGGATGTCGCCGGGCCTGACTTCCGCGCCGATACGGACGACGCCCTCTTCCGTGAGATTCTTGAGCTTGGCCTCGCCGACGTTGGGTATGTCGCAAGTGGTGACTTCAGGGCCCAACTTGGTATCGCGCACGTTTATGACGAACTCTTCTATGTGGACCGAGCTCCATTTGGCATTCTTGACCACGCGCTCGGACAGGACGATGGCGTCTTCGTAGTTGTTGCCAGACCATGACATAAATGCGACCAGGGCGTTGTGGCCCAGGGCTATCTCGCCGCCGTCGGATGTAGAAGTGTCGGCAAGGATGTCTCCTTTCTTGACCTTGTCGCCGACCGATACCACCGGCCTCTGATGGAAAGCGGTGAAACCGTTGGTGCGCTGGAACAGGACCAGGTCGTACTCTTTCTTCTTGTTGCTATGCCCGCCGGCAGACGAAGCTTTCTTGCCGTGGAATACGATCTTCCTGGCGTCGACATACTCTATCTCGCCGTCTTCCGGCGCGACTATGACGCGTCCCGTGTCGAGGACGGCTTTGCGTTCCATGCCGGTGGCCACGAACGGAGCTTCCGGCACTAGACACGGCGTGGCCTGTTTCTGCATGTTCGATCCCATGAGCGCGCGGTTGGCATCGTCATGGTTCAAGAACGGGATGAGCGACGTAGCTATGGAAAAGGCTTGATTGGTCGAAACGTCTATAAAGTCGACATCGTCTTTCTTGGCCATTTCCGGCTTGCCGTTCTGACGGACTTCCACCTCATCGACCGTTATGGCGCCGTCCTTGTCGACTGGCGTAGCGGCGTGAGCTATGCGGTAGCTCTCTTCCTCGTTGGCATTCATATATATGATCTCTCCGGTGACCTTGCCGTTCTTGACCTTGGCATACGGAGTCTCGATCATGCCGAAATTGTTGATGCGGGCATAGCTGGCCAGACGGAGCACCAAGCCGATGTTCGGGCCTTCGGGAGTATGTATGGGACAAAGACGGCCGTAGTGGGACGGATGGACGTCGCGCACTTCGAAACCGGCGCGTTCGCGAGACAAGCCTCCCGGACCGAGAGCCGTGAGCTGGCGGAGATTTTCTATCTCGCCCAGGGTGTTGGTCTGCTCCATGAACATGGAAAGCTGGTTGGTGGTGAAGAATTCCTTGATCCTGGCCTGAAGCGGGCGCGGATATATGAATGAGACGGGCATGGTCACATCGGGCTCGATAGTCGACATCTTGTCCTGGATGTTTCTCTTCATCTGGGAGAGGCCGAGGCGTATGCGCTGTTCCAGAAGCTCTCCAACATATCGGACGCGGCGAGAACCAAGGTGGTCGATATCATCGGCTTGCATGTCGGGCGTGGCATTGAGCTTGGCGACATGAGATATGACAGTAGCCACATCGTCTACATCCAGGGTGCGGCGCGACAGTGCCTTCTCATCCATGGGCTTGCCGAAGCGCTTGTTGAAACGGTAGCGGCCTACCGGCGATATGTCGTACCTGTCCATATTCAATATGGCCTTGATGAATGACTTGGCATTCTCGGCCGTAGCCAGGTCGCCGTCGCGAAGGCGCTTGTGTATCTCTATATATGCTTCGTCCTCCGTCTTGGCATGATCCTTGGAAAGGGTCGCGGACATGGTCTTGGTCGCATCCGGGTCGTCTTTGAATATATCCTTGATCTTCTGATCCGTGTTGGCTCCCAGTATGCGCAGGAGCGACGTGACCGGAAACTTGCGCTTGCGGTCGATACGACAGTATATGGTGCCGTCGGCATCCGTCTCTATCTCCATCCAAACGCCGCGAGCGGGGATGATCTTGGCTCCGAAATATTCCTTGCCCTTGACCTCGGAAGTGGTGAAGAACACGCCGAACGATCTGGCGAGCTGCGGCACGATGACGCGCTCGACGCCGTTGATGATGAACGTGCCGTGGTTGGTCATGAGCGGGAGATCGGCCAGGAACATCTCCTGTTCCTTGGTGACATTCAGGGACTTGTTCTTCAATATGACCTTGATCTTGATCTGGCCCTCATAGTTGGCCTTGTTCTCCTTGGCAGAATGCTCTCCCCTCTCCGGCCTGATGAGCTCCATACCTCCAAGCGAAAGTTCGAATTTCTTTTCGGCATAATCCTTGATCGGAGAGAATTCCTTGAGGAGACCGGGTATGCCGTTCTCCAATAGCTCCTTGTATGAGGCGACTTGCGACTCCACAAGATTGGGCATATCCGTGAGCGGTTCACGATAACGAGAAAAATACTTCTTGGGACGGACCTGGCCCGAAACGGGAACCGTTGATGCTGTTTGCATGTTTATGTTCATTAAAAGAAACCGATGCAGCTCATAAAACGCCAAAAGCCGCGCCCGAGGGCACGGAAATAGGAATTTTTTGTTACCTAGCTTGGGTAGGCACTATAGGATAGATTTTGAGCCTTTTCTAATCCTCCGCTCTGGCAGAACGCAATCGTCTGCGAAGTTGGAGCTACCCTATCAAACCCTGTCTATTTCGTCAAGGTTGACAATTTTTATTTTTTGCCCTTCAATTTCCACTCATCCATCTTGGCGTGATGGCCGGAGAGCAGTATTTTCGGCACACGATACTTATTGCCTTTGAATTCCACGACCTCGGGCCTGGTATAGACGTCGCGGCCGGCTACTCTGCGCTCTTCTACCGACGAATCGTGGCCTAAAACGCCCGGAATGCGCCTAGTCACGGCGTCTATGAGTATCATTGCCGGCAATTCCCCGCCGGTCAAGGTGTACGGCCCGACCGACACATCTACCATCGGGAAGGCTTTCTTGATCCTGGCATCTATACCTTCGTATCTGCCGCAGACCAATACGATATCTGTATATTTCTTGAATGAATCAGCCAGCTTGTTCGTAAACTGCCTGCCAGAGGGAGAGAAGAAAATGATTTTCAGTTTTGACTTGTAATTTTGACTTTTGACTTTTGACTTTTTAATTGCCTTATCTATCGCTTTCATGACAGGCAACGCCTCTATCACCATGCCCGGCCCGCCGCCATACGGTCTGTCATCCACTCGCCTCTCCGTGTACGTCGGTTTACCCTTCTTCTTGGCCACCACAAAATCCCTCGGGTT
This sequence comes from Patescibacteria group bacterium, assembly GCA_028865615.1. GTDB lineage: Bacteria > Patescibacteriota > Minisyncoccia > Phycocordibacterales > PALSA-1337 > C7867-002. The sequence continues at coordinate 5,775 of JAGWJT010000012.1, forward strand.
GTAAGTCCTTACAGCTATCTTGCCGTCCTCCACGGCGCGTTTGACTATCGATGCGCCTAGATACGATTCCAGGCTTTCCGGGAATAGGGTTATGACATGGAATGTTGTCATGCCAAAACATTAGCACATAAATCATCCAACGAAAATCGAGCCGTTTTGGGCAGCTCGATTTTCTTGAATCTCGGAATTTTACAATCTTCAAATCTTTTACCCCAACTTCAGGTCGGCCATGGCTTCGTCGACGGTCTTGGAGGCGGACTGGGCCGATGAATGGACCGGAGCGGCGGCGGCTTCGGTCATGCGTTCGGCCGAACGGAGGCCGCCTTCCGGTTCATTGATCTTCAGGTTGACGCGGCTATTGTTCTTCATGCCGACCACGCGCAAGAGGGTGCGGATGGATTTGGCGGTATTGCCCTGACGGCCGATGATCTTGCCCATATCCGCGGCATCGACGTCCAGGGTGAGAAGCACGCCCATCTCATCGACGGTGCGAGTGACCTTGACCTTGTCGGGATTGTCTACCAGAGCCTTGATAACGAATTCCAGGAACTGCTGATCTGCGTTATTCATGTTCGTCTATTGCTATGCTTGCTAATATTATTCGTACAGGCAACGAAACTGTACTGGCAGGAATTGTACAGCAGTCTCGATATTTGCGTCAACACGCACTTATTGTTTCGAAGCTTCGGCGGGAGCAGGAGCTACAGTCGGAGCTGATACTTGCGCGGGAGCGGCTTCAGTAGCGGCAGGGGCAGGAGCGGCAGAAGTGGCAGGGGCGGCTGGAGCGGTAGCAGGAGCTTCGGCCGGCTTGTCTTCGCCTTCTTTCTTGATAGGAGATTTCCTCGGCAGAGCGTTCACCTTCTTGCCGGCTATGATCTTCTTGGAAACCAGGAAATTGTGCAGGGTCACCGAAGTCTTGGCGCCTTTGCTCATCCAGTGCTTGATGCGCTCCACGTCTAGCTGGTCTACCTTGTTCTCCAGACGCGAATCATACCAGCCCAGAGTCTCCAGGTATTTGCCGCTCTTCGGGCCGTTCTTCGAATCCGTCAAAACCACACGAAAAGTCGGCTCATGCTTCCTGCCCGTGCGCTGTAATCTGATCATTAACATGGGCGATACTGTAGCAGATTGGCCTGCTATATGCAACTTTCAGGGGTTCTTTGAACTTTAGTGTGGTGGACATCCAGTGAAAAAGGCGGTGTTAAGCTGTGATTCGTAGTTTCCCAATTACCAATCACATAAACAGCGCCTTTTTCATGAAAAAAGATATCATGAATTGGTTCTCGCTTCGAGGCGTCATATTGGATGCCGTAGAGGTCAAGGACCGCATATTGCTCAAGGTTAGATGTCCCAGAACGTGGTGTATGTGCCCAAAATGCACGAAAAGCTCTAGAAACTTCCACGACAGCTCCGTCAGATACAAACTGCACTGTCTCTCCGGCGAAAAGAGAGTGTACATAGCCTGCACGGTGCGAAGATTCTACTGCAGGAAATGCAACAAGCCGTTCACCGAGCCACTGCCTCCATGGATGAACGGACGATACAGGTATACCAAGCCCCTGGAAGAACTAGTCTCCGGAGAACTGGCGACCTCCAACTTTTTCGAAGTTTCCAGGAAATACGGCATATCGGCTCATACTTTGCTTGCCATATTGAAGCGTAGAGCCCGGGAAGTCGAGATACCGGACGGTGAATTGATATTGAACGTGGACGAACACAGCTACAGAGGCAGGGATCTGAAGATCGGGGTGGCCGCGGCCAACAAGAAGCGGTTCCTGGCGATCTTGCCGGATGACAACCAGATCACCCTGGAGAAATACTTCAAATCGTGGCCCAATGAGGCCAAATCAAGGGTCAGAGAGGTCTGCATCGACATGAAACATTCATATCTCTCCGTACTCAAGGAAGAGCTTCCTCACGCCAAGGTCGTGGTCGATCATTTCCATGTGGTTAGAGAGATGTCTCGCCAACTGGAGGAGACCCGCAAGGTCATACAGGAAATGGGCAAAAGGGGCGAGAGGCGCATCAACAGATTCCTTCTGGCCAAGAACGCCGAAGATCTTTCGGTTAGAGAGAAGAGGGCTCTGGCTCGCGTATTCAAGGCCTACAGGAAGTTCCCGACCCTTCAAGGAGCATATTTCGTCAAAGAGAAAGTGCGGGAGATGTACCGATGCAAGACTAGGGTTGAAGCGGAGAGAAAGTTGGACATGCTTCTCTCGCAATTGGAGCATCATGAGGTCGGCAAGCTTGCCGAGATGAGGAACACTTTGACCAGATGGAAGCCGTACATCCTCAATTTCTTCGAGAGAAGGACGACCAACGCTTTCATCGAAGGTTGTCACAACAAGATCAAGCTCGTGAAGAGAATGTCTTACGGATTCCGCAATTTCAACAACTACGTTCTCAAAATCACGCTGGCAATGTTACCTTTTTTCTTCCTGAATTTCCCCCACTAAAGTTCAAAGAGCCCTTTCAGGACCCATCAGGACCCATCTTTCAGGACTCATCCCAGAGATTCATGCATGGTCCCGGTTGTCTTTCAAACTTGCGGTGATATAATTTGTGCCATGAAGATATTGGTAGTAGAAGACGACAAAGACGTCGCTTCCGCTGTTAAAGCGAGTTTGTCATCAGGATCCCACGCCGTAGACATATCGGAAGATGGCGTCGACGGCGTATTCATGGCCAGAAGCTATGATTACGACGCCATAATATTGGATCAGAACTTGCCCAAGAAGGACGGCCTCACGGTATGCCGAGACATAAGATCTTCCGGCAAGAACGCTCCGATCATATTCCTGTCAGTCGACGGGGAGATGGAGACGAAACTATCCGCTTTCAGGAATGGGGCGGACGACTATATGACCAAGCCGTTCTCTTTCGACGAGCTCAAAGCCAGGATAGACGCGGTTGGCAGGAGAGCCCCAAAAGTGAAGAAGGCTGTATTGAAGGTCTATGACGTCACTCTGGATCTGAACGATTTCATGGTCACCAGAGCCGGCAGACGCATCAGACTGACCAGGAAAGAGTTCCACATGCTCCAATATTTCATGGGCAATCCCGGGATCATACTTTCAAGGGCACAGCTGATGGAACATATATGGACGGCCGACAGCAACCCTTTTTCCAACACTATCGAAGCCCATATCCGCAATCTGCGCATGAAATTGAATGCGGGCGGCTTGCCGAATCTCATCGCAAATCTCCAAGGAAGGGGCTATATCATGGATACCCCCGACAATCTGGAGAAGATTTGATTCGGATTTGAGACTTTTTTTATCCGGATTTGAGACTTTTTTGATTCGGATTTGAACACTGTCCTGTTAAGCTTGTGGCGGTTATGAGTCGACATAGCCATTATCCATCAAAGGCGATGACAATATGAAGGCCACAGAATTCACACCCTGGAGCAGCTAGCATGCCGCCGCTTGCGTATAGGCAGATATGCGGGCACGCCTCAGCCGCCGCGCGGAACGCAACGGTCCGTGCGGCCGCTGCGTGGCGGCGCCTGACCATACCGAACATCCGCCTGGACGAAGACCGGCGGAGGAAGGGCTATCTGCTCAATTCTATTCTGGTCATATCCATAAGCTTGTTCTCCCTGCTTGGCATAGTGGTCATATGGAATTATATGACCATGGACGCATACGAGGGCATGCGGCCGGAGATATTCGCTTCCCTTGTCATCTTCTGCATAGCCATATACGCGATATCGAGGACCGGTCATATACGTACCGCTTCATATCTTCTCATATCCTTCTACGCCGTAGGCACCATATATGCGGGCTGGATATGGGGAGCCAGCCTGCCTGGGACGATGTTCGGCGTAGCCATGGTCATAGTGACTACCGGTATATTCATGGGTCCGGTAGCAGGCGCCGTGGCTTCGGCTTTGATCGTCGTCATATTCGCCATGCTCGGCATCCATGAAGAGGACATCCTCCTCATACCGGACTGGAAGTCTACAGCCGTAAACGATACTGACATCCTGACGTATTCCGCCGGTTTTTTGTTCATAGGATTCATAGCTTGGCTGTCTAGCAAGGAGATCAAAGGATCACTGGACAGGGCTTTGAAGTCGGAGAAGGCGTTGCGGGAAGAAAGGGACAACCTCGAGAAGCGCATATCGGAGAGGACCGCTTCCCTGATCGAAGCCGAGAGGCAGAAGATGGCCGGCCTGGAGAACGCGGCCAGATTCGGAGAGCTGTCAAAAGGATTGTTCCATGATCTTATGAATCCTTTGACGGCCATATCAGCCAGGATGCAGTCCACAGGTTTTGCGGATGATTCAGACAAAATAGAGATCGGCAGATCAGTGGATGCCGCGGTATCCGCATCGAAACGCATGGGCCAATTCATGGAAAGCGTCAGGCACTGCATGGGATACGGCGGAGGAGATCCCGACAACAGCACGGCAGACATGAGAGAAGAGGCTGCGGCCGCCAAGGACATCCTCGGATATCAAGCTAGGCGCAAGGATATCGCCATAGACATATCCGCCATAGGGCCGCAACTGCTCGCCATAGATCCGATCAGACTGAACCAGGTGTTCCTCAACCTCATTTCCAACGCCATAGAAGCGTTCCCGGACAAGCCCGATCCGGAAAAAGACAGGGTCATAGCCGTATCAACCGAAGCGACAGAAGATTCATTGCTCATCACCGTCAAGGACAACGGCCCCGGTATGCAAGCGGACGCGATCGGGAAAGTATTCGACGCCGGATATTCATCTCGGCCTGGCGGCACAGGCATAGGTCTGGCGACAGTGAAAACTATAGTGGAGGACGAGCTTCACGGCTCGATAAAGCTCGAGAGCCGGCCCGGCAACGGAGCTTCATTCATGATATCAGTGCCTATAGAGCATATAGCGCATGGACAAAGATCAGATAATAGAGATATACGGAAACAGTCCGGTATCCAGGAATAAAACCATATGGGCCATATTCACGAAGATGGCCGACGATATTTGCGAGTCAGACGGGCCGATGGGCTTGATAAGCTTGCCCGTGCAAGCGGCCGCCGAATGCATCCACAAGCCTGACTTGGATGCGTTGCATTCCGCAAGGACGTGCGCGGCTCTCGGCTTGGCCGGGTGGACTGGATGGACTGCAGCCGATCGCATGAGGGACAACGGATCTGAAAATCAGTCCGTTGACGATTGCGTCGTATTTTCCGCAGCCATGGCGATCATGGACGGCCTGTTGCGCAGCCTGCGGCTACCGGAGGCGTGCGGTGAGCTGTTCGAATCAGTGATAGTCTTCATGGAAGATGCCAATCTGCGCGAGTCACGGTCGTCTGAAAGAGACATATCATGCTTCGACTTGCAGAGCCTAGTGAAAACGTCGATAGACAAATCGATAGGAGCGGCCATTCCGCTCATGGCTTTTATGATAAAAATGGGCGCTGATATCGAGGACTTGGTATCGTGCATTTCGTATTTCCAATATCTGATATCGGTACGGCAGCTCTCGGATGACGCATGCGACTGGCGGGAGGACATGCGGGCAAGGCGGCATACGGTAGTGACAGAGCTTTTGCGGCGAACGGCGGGGAGGAGGGCTACGACTAGGAAATATGCCGCGGTTTTCGAGAAACAGGTGAAGTTCGACGTGGCTACAATGATCCTGGACGCGGCTCGGCAATCCATAGCCCATGCCAGCAAGATGACTTGCTTCAAGAGCACTGAATTCCTGGAGAAACTGCCGAGACACTACGAGGAGATGGCTTCAGGAATACTCATGAAGCAGGCCCAAGCGAAGCGGAAGTAGCATTCATCATTAAAGCAAAGTGCTTTTGTGGTTATATAGCGTGCGTAGTGATTGTTGCTTTAATGATGAATGCTACTTCCGCTTCGCTCGACCTTATCTCCCCTTCGCCTGCACGTCACGGGCGGCTTTGCGATAAGCGCAATAGTCGCAACCGGCGGCCGGTTTGGGCGGCTTTTCATTCATGAGACAGTCTTTCATGTCTGACAGAGCCTTTTCCACCCACCTATCATCGCCAGTATACGGGATGAGGTCCACATCGAATTCCAGCCTGCCATCAAAAGCCTTGCGATCTGTCCGACCGTTGCAATATACGAAATAGCCGGTCGATGAAACCTTGAAGCCGTTCCTGCGCAGGAGCCATTGATATACTTCCATCTGACGTTTGTAGCCTATCTGCCATTCCTTGTCTAGGGACACTTTCTCGTCTTTGCTTGTGGCTTTGTAGTCGACGACGATGAGCTCCATGTCTTTGTTGATCCAAACATCGTCCACGCCGCCGCGGACGAACAGGTTGGTCTCTTGGTGCAGAGTAGCAACGCCGCGCTTCAAGGCATCCCGCCATTCATCCATCCTCTCATCGTCAAAAGGCACCACATCCTTCAATCCGTATGCGTCCATCAGAGGATGCGCGGAACCAGCGGCTCGGTGGATGTCGAACTCTTTCTTCAACAGCTTATCGACGGCGGAATTGAGGGCAAACGGGAATCCAGGCGGCCTGCCTACCCCTAGCCGGCAGTCGAGGTAGAAACAGAGCGGGCAATTCATGAATAGGTCTATCTTGGACCTGCTGACCCGAAACGGCTCGCTCGAAGCGGGGTCAAACAGGCCTCTAACGCGTCTGGGATTGTAGTAGTCGGACATGATGCAATGTTATCACGCACTCTCCATTTTCAACAACATGGCCTTGCGTATTGCTCCCCTGTTGTATCCGCCAGTCGTGCCGTCTGACCTCACGACTCTGTGACAAGGTATCTTTGGATCATAATTGGAATTTAGGATGTTGCCTACCGCGCGATATGCCCGCGGCCGTCCGGCTTTCATGGCCACTTCCTTGTAAGTCAAAACCTTGCCTTTCGATATGCGGCATACGACGGCTAACACGGCATCTTTGAAATCGGACATGGTTTGATGATACCATCACGGCATGAATGTGACCATCATTTCACCCGGCAGGAAGCATGATCCGGAGACGGCGGCTTTGATAGCCGAGTATGAGAAGCGCCTGCGCGACCGATTCGATATATCGTGGCATTTCCCGAGGCCTGATAGCATCGATAGTGAAAGCGCATCGATAGCTCGATTGCTGTCCAAAAAAGATTTCGTCATATTGTTAGATGAGCACGGCAAAGATCTGACATCCGTTGAATTTGCCGACGTGCTCGCATTAGTCCAGAATAGGTCGCCGAAGCGGCTAGTTTTCATCATCGGCGGCGCATACGGCGTCGGTGAGGACATCAAAAAGCGCGCCAACGCGACTATCTCGCTTTCCTCGCTGACTTTCCCTCATATGTTGGTGCGGCTTATATTGACCGAACAGCTATACAGAGCCTCCGAAATCATGCGCGGCGGGAAGTATCATCACTGATTTCTCGACACCCTGTTTTGCACTGCATGTATTCCACTTATTACTTACTGCGTGTTCGTCGCCACTGTCACGGACTCCATTTTGACCGGCGAGAGCGGGTCGTCGGCGCTGTCGACGGGCACAGCCGCGATCTTGTCTACGACATCCATGCCTGATATGACTTTGCCGAATATTGTATAGCTGTGAGGCAGTGCCGTGTCCTTTTGCATGATAAAGAATTGGGAACCGTTGGTATTGGGACCGCTGTTGGCCATAGCCACGGTACCGCGAACGTATCCGGTCTTGTATGAATCGGTTGCAGGATTGAGCTCGTCGGCGAACTTGTATCCGGGACCGCCTGTGCCCCACGAAGCTTTCTGACTCGGATCTTTGGTCAAAGGATCGCCACCCTGGATCATGAAGCCCTCTATGACACGATGGAACAAAATGCCGTTATAGAAGCCCTTCTCGGCCAGAGTAATGAAATTCTTGACCGTGTTAGGTGCATCGGCGTCATAAGTCTCGAAAACGATGGTGCCCATATTTGTTTTGATGGTGATGGTGTGCATGAAGTTTTTGGTTGATGTATCGCTATTAGTGGCGCTGGTAGACGCTGTCGAAGCGACGAATGCCACGGTGCTTGCACTTTGCGCGGCTGTAGCTGCGGTCGAACTAGCAGCTTGCGGTTGCAGATCCGGCGGCAACGGTTGAGTATAACGATGATCCAGGAAGAACCAGGCGACGAATATGATAATGATTGCGACGATGGCCGTGACCCAAATGTTTTTTGTAGACATAGTTTATAGATTATAAAGCTCCTTGGCTTTTGAGACAACCATACCTTCGACTTCAGCCACGGATTTTCCAGTCACCACAGCGCCAGCGGCTGCGCGGTGCCCTCCTCCACCTATGGCTTCTGCAAGCTTTGCGACATCAAATCTATTGGCATCTTTGCTTCTGAAGCTTATGCGTACTTTACCTGATTCCGCTTCCAATACAGCTCCAACAAATAACCAGTTTTTTACCGAGTTAAGTATCGATGATATGCTACCCGCTCTGACATACTTTGGCTCAATATTTTTTGATTTTAATTGTTCATACGAAACAACAGACAAGCCGGCGGCACCATTTAAGATCGACTTAGTATTATCCAAAGCCACACCTTGAAAGGATATGTCTTGGGGTGTAAAACTATTTTCCATTATGGATATGACTTTGGGAAAATCCTTGGCAAGAGCGCTCAATTCTGCCGCCGCTTGCAATGTCCTTGAATCCGTACCCTCGAATTTAAAACCGCCAGTATCAGTATATATGCCAATAAACAGGTTGGTTGCTATGTCATGATCGAGTTTTACACTCCAGATCTTGAACAGATAAAAAATAATTTGTGCAGTCGCAGGATATTCTGAGGTGACTAGATTTACAGCTCCATAACCAGGATTTGTTCTATGATGATCTATGACTATTGTCCTGATCGACAACGGAAACTCTAATTCCGAATACCTGGTTATCTGTTCCCTGTTTGCCGCATCGACTGAAATAAATAGATCAAAACTATTCAAATCTACTTCGCCGAAATTCTTCTGGATTATACTATCAATACCCGGAAACAGTGCATATCCTTCAGGTATCGGTGAATCCCCCCTTATGACCGTCGCTTTCTTGCCCATTTGTTCGAGCGCGAATTTCATGGCCAGGGCCGAGCCGACGGAATCCGGATCGGGAGAAGGGTGGCAATGCAACAAAATAGAGTTAGCCCTTTGGATCTCGGCCAAGATGAGCGGAGCTTTCTCTTTTATGACCGGTGATATATCTTCGATAGGCATGAAGCCATCATATCACGCGCACGCCTTTATTTGAAAACTACCGGCACCTCGATGGCCTTGTCGCGCGAAGGATCGCCGGAAGGGTTGTCGTTCTTGAATATGACCGAGCCGCGTCTGCAATAGTCCTGACTGGCGGCGCATTGAGGCGGCGTAAAATCCACAGAGCCGCTGAATGGCACCATGCTAGTAGTCATCCAGTCGCCTTGCGCCTCCGCATGGCTCTGCCCTATGATCCGACCGTCCCAATCGACTACTGTCACAGGAAAACTGGCCTCGAAATACCACGAACCGGGCGCCGAGCCGGAGAAAGTCAGGGGCGACGACACGGCCGAGCCCGGTTGAGGTACATCGATCGTCACCGCGTCACTGTGATTCTGTGCAGTGACAGCGGCACCGGAAGACGTAGCCGCCGGCACAATGGCGCCCTTGGGCCCGAAAGTCTTGGCTATATTCAGGACAAATACCGCCACTACCGCAACGGCCGCCAGAGCCACGATCTGTAGTATGATTTTCATGCCTATATTATAGCACCCGTTTGTGGTATATTTTTCTCCATGAAAAGAACATATATCAAGGACTTGGCTGCTCTGGCCGGTTCGGCCGTAGAGGTAGAGGGCTTCGTCCATGCCCTGCGCATCCAGAGCAAGGTATCGTTCATGAACCTGCGCGACATAACAGGCATCGTACAAGTAGTTATCCTAAAAGATTCGCCTGTTTTCGAGAAAGTAAAAGGTTTGTCGTTGGAATCGGTAGTCAAAGTCACCGGCCAAGCCAAAGCCGAGAAGAACGCTCCGGGCGGAGTTGAGATCCAGATCGAGTCTCTAGATGTACTTTCGGCCGCAGCGCCGGAATTGCCGATACCGGTCGTGGTCAAAAGTGGTGAAGATGCCGAAGCTCCTATCAGATTCGATTACAGATGGATAGATCTGCGCAAGCCCGAAAAAGCCAAGATATTCAAAGTCTGGACGGCTCTGGAAAAGGGTTTCCGAAATTATTGGGACAAGAACGGATATATGCAAATATATTCACCGTCATTCATGTCCACGGCATCAGAGACGGGTGCTGAGGTATTCGAGGTAAAATATTTTGATCGTAAAGCTTATTTGGCTCAGTCGCCGCAATTCTACAAGCAGATGGCCATGGCCAGTGGCTTCGAGAAAGTCTTCATGGTAGGCCCGGTCTTCAGGGCAGAGGAATCGTTCACTACGCGTCATTTGACAGAATTCACCGGCTGGGACTTCGAGCTCTCATACATCAAAGATCATAACGACGTTATGGATGCCGAAGAAGGCATGATCGTGGCCGGCTTTGAACAGGTCAACGAGGCATTCCCCGAGCTCGGTCTCGAGATACCGAAAAGGCCTTTTCCGCGTATCACCATTGTGGAAGCAAAAAAGATCCTCAATGATAGAGGCGTCGCATCGGCCGAAGAACACGACCTGTCGCCGGAAGAGGAACGCGCCATATGCGACTACGTCAAAGAGAAATTCGGCCACGAATTCGTGTTCATCACCGAATATCATAAATCCAAAAGCGCTTTCTACCATATGCGCCTGGAAGAAGGCAGCGACAGGTCTCGCCGCGCCGATCTCTTGTATCGAGGAATAGAAGTCACTACCCTGGCCCAGAGAGAGCATCGTATCGACATCTTGGAAAAACAAGCCAAAGAGAAAGGTATGGACTTGGATCAACTCAAAGATTACCTCAACTTCTTCCGTTACGGTTGTCCGCCACATGGGGGTGCCGGCATAGGTCCAGGACGATTCATTATGAAGATCCTGGATCTGCCAAATGTCCGCGAAGCTACTTACGTTCCCCGCGACGTGAAGAGACTCAATCCGTAGACTTAAGGAAGTTGCCCTTTTATTCCTGCCCTGGCTCTGACCTCAACTCCAAACACACCGAATTCATGCAATAATGCTTGCCTGTAGAGGCATGTTCGTCGTCGAAGAGGTGGCCGAGGTGTGAGCCGCAACGCGCGCATACAACCTCGGTGCGATGCATGCCGTGACTGTCATCGGTTCGCAACTCTACGGCACCGGACAGAGCCTGGTCGAAAGACGGCCAACCGACCAGACCGGCAGGGCCTTTTGAAGAGTCGAGCTTTGCCGTCGACGGGAATAACGGATTGCCGCATGCCTTGCACATGTATGTACCCGCGCGCTTTTCGTCCAAGAATTTGCCGCTAAAAGGCGCTTCGGTCCCCCGGTTGCGCAGGACCTCATATTCCTCCTGGGTCAGTTTTTGCTTGAATTCATCTTCTTTCATGTGTACATCTTACTACAAAATCCCGGGTAATACCTAAAATCCACGACCACGGCACTATTCTTGGGAGATGAGATCGGCAAACCGCTTTTGCAATTTCTCTAGTTTCGGCGCGATAACCAGCTGACAGTATGGCTCCGCCGAATTGTTGTCATAGTAGCGCTTGTGGTAGTCTTCCGCTTCATAAAATTTGTCGAGAGGCAAAACTTCAGTCACAACAGGCTTGTCGTAAGCATGCGAATCGTTCAATTCTTTTATGAGCGCCTCCACTTTTGTCCGTTGTTCATCATTAGAATAGAAGACTGCTGAACGATACTGCGTACCTACATCATTCCCTTGCCTATTGCGCGTAGTGGGATCGTGAGTATTGAAAAATACAGCCAACAAGTCTTCATACGAGACTACAGATGGATCAAAAACTATCTTGATGGATTCGATATGGCCGGTGTTTCCCGCACTGACTTGTTCATAAGTAGGATTTTCGAGCGTTCCTCCTGTATATCCGGGCACGACTGACTTGACGCCTTTCAGGCGCTCGAAGATCGCTTCCGTGCACCAGAAACAACCGCCACCGAAGACGGCTATCTGTGATCCGGCGCCGAGATCCGTGTTCGCGGCGCCCGACATGTTATCTGTGGGCCTTGGCGCCGTACTTCCTGGCGCGGTAGGTAGCGCGGCGCTTGGCCGTCTTCCTCGACCTAGAACCATGGGCTTGTGATGATGCTCTTTTTGCCATACATGAATAATACACTATTCATGCTAGAATTGCATGCAAATGAACCCAAAGACTCTCATATGGATAGGCGTATTCGTCGGCGGGACGATCGGCGGTTACATCCCTGCGCTGTGGGGCGGCAGTATATTCGGATTTTCCTCGATCATCCTGTCCGCTATCGGCGGCCTCGCCGGCATATGGGCCGGGTGGAAGTTGAGCCAGATGATATAAGGTGCGACCTTGATATCACCCGAACGTGAATGTATACGCCTGCACGCCCGGCCGCGAGAATATGATGTCGACACGATGGCGTTCAGCTGTGCCACTGGGGGCCGTGAAGAAGTTGTATAAGCGATCAGAATCAATTGTAATCGTGCCATCTTTATCATCAGCACCGACTTGA
>JAGWJT010000013.1 GCA_028865615.1 Patescibacteria group bacterium
ATATTCCCCGCCGCCCTCATATCATGAACAATCAGAAAATAACTTTTTGCACGGGGGTCGGTACGGTGACCGGAGCCAATTTTCTGCTGGAAACACCCGACGGAACCAAGATATTGATAGATTGCGGCTTGGTCCAAGGGGAAAGAGTGGCAGAAGAAGAGAATAGGGGGGCTTTCCCGTATGATCCGGCATCCATTCATGCCCTTTTCGTGACTCATGCCCACTTAGACCATGTCGGCCGCATCCCAAGATTGGTAAAAGAGGGCTTCAAGGGAGACATATATTCGACGCCGCAGACGCGCGACTTGGCCAGGCTCGTATTGGAGGATGCGGTAGGCATACTGGCTGAAGAGGCAAAACGGGAAAATAAAGAGCCGTTATACGGCCTTGACGATGTACAGGCGATATTCCCGCTGTGGAAAACTATAGGATATCACCAGGCGTTCAGATTGAATGACAAAGTATCTGTATTCCTCAAAGACGCCGGACATATCCTTGGTTCATCTATGTTCGAATTTTCTCTGCCTTCGAAAGTTCTTTTTACCGGCGATCTGGGTAATTCGCCGCACCCTCTCCTCCGAGACACGGAACCGGCCGGCGACGTGGATCATATCGTTATGGAAAGCACTTACGGAGACAGGAACCATCCGCCGAAAAGCGAGCGCATCGGTCGGTTGGCCGTGATAGTGAACGAGGCTATGTCGCGCGGCGGCACCCTGGTGATACCGGCATTTTCAGTGGATCGCGCCCAAGTATTGCTGTATGAATTGAACAATCTCACAAAAGACAAAAAGATACCGCCTGTGCCCGTATTCTTCGATTCGCCTCTGGCGGAGAAAGTGACCGGCGTATATAGAGATAGTTCCGATCTGTTCAATGACGATGCGAAGGCCGCCATCGCCAAAGAGGGTGACATATTTGCCTTCCCGCACCTGAAGTTCGTCGAGAGCAATCGAGAATCGAAGGGGATCGACCGTTTCAACGGGGCCAAGATCATCCTGGCCGGCTCCGGCATGTCTGTCGGAGGCAGAGTCATAGGCCATGAAGAGCACTTCCTGCCTGATCCAAAAAGCACGATACTGCTAGTGGGCTATCAGGCCGCGGGATCTCTGGGCAGAGAATTGGCGAATGGGGCCAGTAAGGTGCGTATACACGGGCAGACTGTCAAAATAGCGGCTAAGATCGAGACTTTGTATGGATACTCGGCTCACAAAGACTCGGATCATTTGGTCGAGTTTGTTTCGACCGCAGTCGGCCCCGGCGGCAAAAGCCGATTGAAACAGGTTTTCGTGGTTATGGGCGAACCGGGCGCGGAGATGCATCTAGCCCAACGCTTGAATGATGAGCTGGACGCGCACGCTGTAGTACCGGAAAGGTTGAAAGCGTACGAGATACAGGCATAGGGAACAAGGGTCATCAGAACCAGGGGTTCTCTCGCCGACTTGCAAGATGCAGTGATCACAAGGAAACAAACGGACAAGGTCTGACTGACACTTCGCAGGCCCAGCCAGAAGGTGGGAGCCGATATATATGGCAACGCCGGACAAACATTCCGTCTAGCGACAACGCAACGTGGCACCACTTGCTTGGCTTACCACAAAAGCACTTTGCGTTGGAGCTGGGCGGAATGTTTGTCCGGCGTTGCGTGTCAGGAAGGCCTTGTCCGTTTGTTTCCATTCATGCAGTGAGTCGGCTCGAGACCCCGTTACGTTCTCTCAGTCGCCAGTGGTATGCCAATCTTGGCTCCCGCGACGGCTCCGAAAGTTTCTTCTGACCCTTGTTTCCTATGCCTTTACGGTCCCTACTACCTTCTTGAAAGCTTCGGGTTTGAATTCGGCCAGGTGGGCTAGAGACTTGCGGTCCAGGGCTATGCCGGCTTTCTTGGCGGCGCCGATCCAGCGGCTGTATGAGAGCTTCGGGTCGATGGCGCGCAAGCCGGCGTTGATCTTGACGTTCCAAAGGCGGCGAAAGTCGCCTTTCTTGTCTCGGCGATGGGCAAAAGCATAGGCGCCGGCATGCTGCAGGGCCTCATTGGCGGCGCGCTCGTTGGTCGAGCGACGGAAACGGAAACCTTTGGCTTGGCGAAGGACGCTTCGGCGATTCTTTAGGGCGTGTACGGCTTTTTTTACTCTGGTCATAAAAGTTAAATTAAAGATTAAAAATCAAATATTAAAGACCGGCTGTAGCCAAGAAACGGCTCTTGGCCTTGTTGTCCATATGGACGGACGACATGCGGTGTTTGTTCATGCTCGTGCGGGTGCGCTCCTTGGCGTTGAAATGATTCTGGCCAGGCTTGCGCGCCAAGATCTTGCCGTTCTTGGTGATCTTGAAGCGTTTCAAGTATGATTTTGTTGATTTCATCGACATGATTTTTGGTCAATTAGAAATTAGATTAATTAGGTCAATTCTTATTATTTCTTCTCCACGTATATGGTCAACCCTTTCGGTCCCTTGACCGCTTCTTGGGCTACTCTGTACTGGACGGTGATGAGTTTCAGGATGCGATCCAGGCGCTCTTTCAAGAAATTCAACTCCATGTATTTGGCTCGGCCGGCGAGGAACAGATCGATCTTGACTCTGTTGCCCTCGGACAGCCACTCGGAGACTTTCTTGGCTTTGAGAGACAAGTCGTGGTCGCCGGTGCCTATCTTGACCTGGATGTTCTTGACTTCCGTGGTCTGAGTCCTGGCTCTGGCGGACTTCTCTTTCTTCTTTTCGTCGTAAAGGTACTTGCCGTAGTCCATGATCTTGGCTACCGGCGGGTTGGCTGTCGGTGATATCTCTATCAGATCCTGGCCTCGATTGCCGGCCTCTTCTATGGCCTTGCTGAGGGTTATAACACCAAGATTTTCGCCTTCGGCGGTTATGACCCGGAGCTCGGGAGCCTTTATCTGATGATTGATTTTGACGCGTATAGCCAACGGAGATTATTTATAGCATGAATAGAAGCTCCGTGCAAGCGACTTGCGCCTGAGCCGGTTATCGGTAGGTTATCCACAGACCGCGGATATTTGCCGCCGCCATAAGCTATAATGTCATAGTTACTTACTAACGACCCTCATCTCATCAACATGAATACCAAAAAAATACTTTCGTCCGCGGGATTGATAGCAGGTTTCTTCTTTGGGGCAGTAGCGTTGTCGGCTCTAGCCCAGACGGCCGGTTGGTCTCCGGCCCCGGCCACCCCGCCAAACGGCAACGTCCCCGCACCGATAAACGTAGGCACGACTGTCGTATCGCAGCAAACTACTCAGACCAGGAATGGCCCGCTGGCAATCAACGGCGTATTTGGCGTAGGCGGTACATTCATGTATATGCCGAGTAGCGGTCAGGCTCCGGCATATGGAGATGTTCTCATGGCTGTTGATTCCAATGGCACGGCGGAATGGGTCGCTACCAGCAGCTTGGGGATAGGGGGGAACACAGCTAACAATACGACTATCAATAATGATTTTACGCATAATTACTATGTGAAAACTGCGGGAACATATTCTTGGACTGTCCCGCCAGGGATAACAAGCATTGAGGCCGGTGTATGGGCCGGTGGTTCCGGAGGCGGTGGACATGGAGATTCAACACATCCACATGGTCTGGGTGGTCCAGCTGGCAGCACCGACAGCAAGACTTACACGGTAACGCCCGGAGAAGTCTTGACAATAACAGTCGGAGCCGGCGGTCAAGCTGCCGGAGATTATCTTTCCGGTTGTATAAATTATGAAGGAGGTGCCGGTGGGGATTCATACATAAGAGATGTTGCAAGCGGTGCTTACATTGTCCATGCTTATGGCGGTGCTGGCGGATATTGTACTTCCGGCTCCGCTACAGCCGGAGGTTCCACCGGAGCACTTTATGGTTTTGGCGGAGGATCTGGTGGGCCGGTTGGTAATGGTGGGCCATATGTTCAAGCGGGAACAGCTCCAGGCGGCGGTGGCGGTGGTTCGTCTGGAGGTTCAGATGGGGGCGGTACAGTAACGGCGGGGAATGGTGCAAGCGGTGGCGTGATCATTGTGTACTAAAATCAGCCGATCACAAAATTTGTTATCTTTACAGCAACTTCCTCATGAAGTAGGCAGGCAGCTCTTTCCAGCGCTCCAGCAGGGAGCGGCGGCGCCATGCTGACAGGGTCACTTCGCGCGAGGCGGCCATGTCGGTCCGGAAATGTCCGGCAAGGGCGGCGTTGAATCTAGGATCGACGGATATGACGTTGGCCTCGAAATTGTAGAGCAGGCTAAGCCGATCCCAATTCATGGAGCCTACGGACGCCCAAGAATCGTCGACTACCATGGTTTTGCTGTGTATAAAATTGGCCGTATAGAGGAATATCTTGACGCCTGACTCCAACAGAGTATCGAAATAAGTCCTGGCGCCCAGGTCTACCACGAAATAATTTGACCGTTCCGGCAGCAAGATCCGGACATCGACCCCGCGCTCGGCGGCTGACTTGAGCAGGCGGATCATCCTGTGGGTAGGCACGAAGTAAGGCGCGGTCACCCAGACCTTCTCCTCGGCTTCACGCACGGCTTTTGCAAAAGCGGCGTATACGCGCCTGCGGCCAGGCGCCGGATAGTTGGTCTCGTATCGGAAGTCGCTGTCCTTGTATTTGAGGCGTTTTGGCAATGGCCTGGAATGAACGGCGCGATCCCACATCCTGTCGAAGGAGTTCTCCATCTGTCTGGCTACGGTGCCTTCCAGGCGGACGTTGGTGTCCCGCCAGTCCTTGTGCTTGCCGGAGACGCATATGCTGCCCGTGTAACCTATCTTCCTGTCTATGACGAGGTTGCGCCTGTGGTTGCGCAAGAACCAGTGCCGCCATTCCGGCACTTTGGTATAGTCCGGCACGAGGGTCTTCCAGAAGACCAGCTTGATGCCCTTCAGGCGCAGCTCCTCGGCTATGTTCGATCCCCACAGGCTCCATGAACCGACCGCATCCCAGAGGAAACGGACTTCTACGCCGGCTTTGGCGCGCTCCGCGCAGACGTTCATGAGCCGGCGGCCGAAATCGTCGGCATAGAAGATGAATTGTTCAAGGACTATGGAACGCTCGGCTTTGGCGCAATCGGAAAGCATGGCCGACCAAGCGTCCTCATTTGAAGCGTAAAGGGTCCATTTGGTGCCGTTTGAGCCATTCGAGCCGTTTGCCATGCGTGGAAGTATAGCATTGAAAAAGCCGGCGGACAGGGTGGCTGCGTCGCGCGAAATATGCGGATAAAAAAATGCCGAGCCTCGAGGAGCGAGGTTCGGCGTGAGAGGCGTTTGTTCACTTGCCGCCTGCAATCGCAGGTTGCGGCCGGTGAATAGGCGTTATTTTTTTCGGAGTCATCTTGGATCCGATCGGCTTCAGCCATTTCTGCTGAAATTTATGGCCTTCGGCTTTCCAGTTTCCCCAAAACCCGAAAATGATAGCCGCCAACATGCCGAGCGATACAAGCGCAAGCAAGTTGCGTTCGTAGGTCACGGCTTCGTTGTGCTTAGCCGTAGCATCTAATGTGCCGCTTAGTTGGGCTGTCTTGCGTTGAAGCGCGACGACCCGGTTTGTCAGCAGCATAATCTGCATCTGGCTTTGATTTGTAGTGCCTAGTGGCGGGGAAATCAATACCCAGGCGTTTGATGGAACAGGCAATAGCATCAGAGCCATTGCCAACAAAAGGAGCTTTTTCATAGTTTATTTCAAAGAGTTCATATCAATACTACATCAATACGTAGTGTTGTCAAGTCGATGCTGGGGATAAAGGTCGGGAATGTGCTAATATAGCCATGTATGGCCACGCTTATAGATTATAAAAAAGCCAGATTTAACTATGAGATCATGGAGACTTTCGAAGCGGGCATAGAGCTGCGCGGTTTTGAAGTGAAGTCCTTGAAGAAAGGCCAGGGCTCGCTCGACGGTTCGCATGTGATCATCCGCGGCGGCGAAGCATTCATGGTCAATGCCATGGTGCCGCCGTATCAAGAGAAGAATACCCCGGGCGACTACGAGCCGCGACGCAACCGGCGTCTGCTCATGTCGCGAAAGGAAATAGCCAGGCTTGCGTCTCTGGAAGAGGGCAGAGGATTGACAATAGTGCCGATTTCAGTGTACACTAAAGGCCCTTTCGTCAAAGTCTCGGTAGCCGTCGTGCGGGGCAAGAAGCAGTACGACAAACGTGCTTCCATCAAGAAGCGCGAGACGGCGCGAGAGGCCAGAAGGGCCATGAATGATCGTTGATAGAATAATCCGAATCTACGAATGAACGCACGAATGCTACGAATAAGACAATTCGAATCTACGAATTCGTAGCATTCGCATGCCATTCGCAGATTTGAATTACATAATTGGGGATGATCGGCTTCGACGATCGATCGCGTCCGTTCGCGCGGCGCGAGCTCCGATGACTCGTAAATCCGCCGGAAACTTCGAAATGCCAACATCAAGTCGCCGTATTTCTCGGCCAATGATCTAGCATTCGCCCTCGCTTAAGTAGGGCGCGTCTATTCACGGGGATCCTTACCGTGATGTGATGTCATAACCTGGATGTAGGGTGGCGCGGCTTCTCACTGCACTTTCCGAAACCTAGAGATCGCCTGCGCGCGTTTTGTCATGTTTTCAAACGCGCAGGCCAGACTTCAAACTTGACTACCGTCGTAGAACCGTCCGGTTCGCTTCGATCGCACCCGGGTTCGATTCCCGGCATCTCCACTTGACGTTTTCTAACATTCATGCTATAGTGTAACCGCATGAATGCTTTTGGATTTACGGACGGCTGAACAAGTCGCCCGTTTCTTTTTGTGTACCGTCAGAGGCAACATCATAGACATTTGTACTATAAAATGGTACTCTTTTGTCGAATTGATCTCATGAAAACAAGATTATACGCAGGACGGAAGCTGACCATGTTTGGTCGAAGGTATCATTTTGGCCGGGAAAAAGCGCCAAAATTTTGGAGTGGAATAGCGCCACACGAAAACGCGACACCGAAATCAATGTCTAAGGAGGTCAAATGAGCCATACCTTATTCGTCATAGTGTCAGTCTCGATCGCGACATGCATCGCATCGTTCGTCCTCCGGAAGCGCCATATCGCTCGGAGACGTGAGGAAAGGAAGTGCGTGTGCGGCAGTCGCACTGTCAGAAGATGCCAGATGATCGATGATCAGCCTGGACGCCACAAGCAAAGCCACTTCGGCCGCTGGTTCAGATGGTTGGTGATAGATGATTGCCTGGATGAGCGACGTATAGGTTGCAGGAAGGCTCGGCTTATGAAGTCTGGCACGAAATGGTTCGATCTGATCGAGCTGGCGTGGCGGCATATCACAGACCCCAAACAGTTCACTGTTGACGAAGATCTGTTCCGAAGAGCGGGCCTCATCAACGAGGTGACATCTTCATTGCAAGACAGGATGCTGGCTGCACAGTGTGAATCTGAAGCGCGCGCAGAAAGGATGAAGCATGTGTTGCCGCCGTCGGAGCCCGTGTCTATCGCTCCTCCGGACCATAGTCATGGGGTGAAACGGTCAGTCATTGTAAGCAGACAAACTCCTCAAGCCTGAATTCGCGGGCACCGGCAACGGTGTCTTTTTTCTTTCATTCCGGCCGCTTTTTATGTATGATGTGGCCATGCCACCACTAGTCAATCCGGGCAATGGCCGGAGTAAGCCTCAAAAGAACGCTCAAAACGGCGGCAAAGGCATGAAAAGCGGCCGCGGCGGCAAAGGCGGCCCATTTATGGCGCCTCGTTGGAATTTCATAAACATAGTGGCTACGGTCATCCTGGTATTCCTGCTCATATCCGGCATATACGCCGAATACGCCGGACAGACGCAATCGCCGCCGGCTGTGCCCCTGTCCGCTATCGCCGAGGGCATAAAGCACGGCGACATAAAATCCCTGACTATCCAAGATGCGACCATAACGGCGGATTATTCTGACGGCTCAGTCAGATCGGCCCAATCCGAGCCCAATGCGGCGCTCACCGACAGTCTGGCGCGTTTTGGCGTCACTCCGGCAGAGCTGGCTTCGACTACGGTTACGGTAGCCCAGCCTTCAAGCCTGTTGTTCTGGACGGAACAGATCGCTCCATTCCTGGTGCCGCTCGTCCTGCTCCTGTTCTTCATCTGGATCATATCCAGGCAGATGCGGGGGGCAGGCATGGCAGCCCTGTCTTTCGGCCAGTCCAAGGCGCGCATCACCCTCCCGGAAGATCAGAAACAGAAGATCACATTCAAGAATGTAGCCGGAGCCAAGGAAGCCAAGCAAGAGCTCATGGAGATAGTCGATTTCCTGAAGAATCCCAAGAAATTCATAGATATCGGCGCGGAGATACCAAAGGGGGTCATCTTGATGGGCGCTCCGGGCACGGGCAAGTGTATAACCGGCGATTCCATGGTCATGACGAACAAAGGCCCGATGCGCATGGATGAGATACCGAAATATTTTGCCGTCGATGGGCTCAACCAAGCTCACGGCGTGAAAATCGTATCTTATGATCCGATTTCTATGCGTTTCAGGGAGGACAGGGCGTCTCATTGGTACGATCTTGGCGAGCAGGATACGAAGCGACTTGTTATGGAAAACGGCGCTACCATAGAGGGTACGCCGGAGCACCCGATAGTGACAGTCGATAAGAGCACAGGTTGTCTGGCATTCAAGAAACTTGGAGAACTAGAGGCCGGCGATTACGCGGCCATGGCCATGGGAAGCGGTTGTTGGGGCGCGAATAGGGCCGTGGAGCCGGATATGGCTTATATGTTAGGTATTCTGGTTGGGGACGGTTGTCTGACGGTCAAGAACAGGGTAGTTGTTACGACTGCCGATCCGGAAGTCCTTGATCGTGTACAGAATGCGTCAAACCGATATTTTGGAGAGCCTTTCGCCAAGACCGCGTCTAGACCTTATGACTATGAATTGCGTAGCGCAACCGCCAAACGCCAACTGGTAGCTTTGGGGCTGTCGGAAACTTATGCTGAATTCAAGCGCGTACCGAAAACTATCATGTCGGCTCCTGAACCGGTCGTCCGTTTATTCTTGAAGGGACTGTTTGATGCCGATGGTTATGTCGATAGGAACGGTTCGGTAGGTCTGTCTAGCGCCAGCAAAGAATTGGTGGAAGAAGTCGAAGCCCTGCTCATGAATATGGGCATAGCGGCCAGGAAGTATCACAGGAAGAAGAAATATAATGGCAAGCTGCAGTACTATATCGCTATATATGGGGATTTTGTCGGCGCTTATCGCGATCTCATAGGCTTTGAAGTGCCTCGAAAAGCCGAAGCTCTAAATGCGCTGTGTTTGAAACAAAGGAATACCAATATAAACGTCATTCCCCATCAATCGAGGCTTATAAGATCAGTATGGACGGAGAGTCTCGGTTATACGACTCAGATACTGGACAGGGCTTTTTACAGTCAGCCGTTATACAAGAACGTCAAGAGATACATGAATGGCGATCGCCAACCATCGGTATCGGGCATGAACCGGTTCATATCCGGGGTGACGGATCTGTCGCCGAAGATCATACTGTCTCCGGATCTATCCTCATTGGGCAAGCTTTCCTCGGGCAGGTTTTATTTCTCGAAGATCAAGGATATCAGCGAAGGATGGGCCAAGGTCTATGATCTGACCGTACCCGGTCTGCATAACTTCGTGGCAAATGGTTTTATAAATCACAATACTTTGTTGGCTCGTGCTGTGGCCGGTGAGGCCGGCGTAGCCTTCTTTTCTATCAGCGGTTCGGAATTTGTAGAGATGTTCGTGGGCGTCGGCGCTTCCAGGGTGCGCGACCTGTTCAAGATGGCAAAAGAGACCGCGCCGGCCATAGTCTTTGTGGATGAGATAGACGCCGTCGGCAGAGCGCGCGGCGGCGGATTTGGCGGCGGCAACGACGAGCGCGAGCAGACCCTGAATCAGATCTTGGTGGAGATGGACGGATTTGAGCCGAACGAGAAGGTCATCGTCATGGCGGCCACCAACAGGCCGGATGTGCTGGACCCGGCTCTGCTCCGGCCGGGCAGGTTCGATAGGCGAGTGGTCATAGATCTGCCTGATCGCGGCGATCGCGAGGAGATCATGAAGATACACGTGTCCAAGAAGCAATTGGCCGAGGATGTCAACTTGAAAGTAGTGGCGGAGAGGACGCCGGGTTTCTCCGGTGCGGATCTGGCTTCTTTGGCCAACGAAGCGGCTATACTGGCGGCGCGCGAGGGCCGGCAGAAGATAGGTCAGTTCGATTTCATCCGCTCGATCGAGAAAGTCATGCTCGGTCCGGAGCGCAAGAGCCATGTCCTGTCGCCGCATGAGAAGGAGATAACGGCATACCACGAAGCCGGACACGCCATCATATCCTCGGTCCTGCCTCATGCCGATCCGGTGCACAAGATATCGATCATCTCTCGCGGCCGCGCCGCAGGCTATACTCTCAAACTGCCTTTCGAGGATAGGAAACTGCAGTCGCGCAAGGAATTCCTGGACGATATAGCGGTGTCGCTCGGCGGCTATGTGGCTGAAATGATGATGTTCGACGATATCACTACCGGCGCTTCGAACGACCTGCAAGTATCTACGGCCTTGGCGCGCGACATGGTCACCCGTTATGGCATGTCGGACAAGATAGGTCCCGTGGCTCTGGAGAGCGCGCAAGGCAGGACTATGTTCGGCATGGGAGTCGGAGACAAGGAGTATTCCGATGAGATGGCCGGAAAGATAGACAGCGAGGTGAACCGCATCATGACGGAAGCCCGCGCCAAGGCGGAAAAGACGTTAGCGGCGCATAAGCCGGCCTTTGAAGCGGTAGCCAAGACTCTGGTGGAGAAGGAGACCATCGAGCGCGAAGAATACGAGCAGTTGTTGGCCGTGAACGGCATCATAGTCAAGAAGGAGAAGAAGGTGGCATAGCTTCCATTCAAGGTGATTTTGTAATAAGCTGTTGAGCAATCCGCCCTTAGCTCAGTTGGTTAGAGCATCGAGCTTATGTCGAGGAGTGAGGATCTGTGAAAACCTGCGTCCGCCCTTAGCTCAGTTGGTTAGAGCATCGAGCTTATACCTCGAGGGTCCTAGGTTCGAATCCTAGAGGGCGGACGCAGGTTTGCACATGATCCGAACGACGATGACATATCGAAGATATACCTCGAGGGTCCCTGGTTCGAGTCCAGGAGGGCGGACAATTTACTCCAAATGCAGAGAGTCGACTTTGGTGAGCGATGATTGCAGGCTGGGGTAGCGCGACAACGCGGGGTCTTCGTCAATGATGCGCACGGCCTCGGCGCGGGCGGCTTCGACGAGCTTGAGGTTGCGCAAGGCATCCATGGCCACGTCGGAGACGCCCCATTGGCGAGCGCCGGAGAGTTCGCCGGCGCCGCGCTGCTGCATGTCCATCTCCGCTAGTTCGAAGCCGTTCTTGGCGGTTTTGAGGGCTTTCAATCGCTCGACGGACTTCTCGCTGGTCGTTTCGGAAAAGCAGTAGCAATAGGCCTGGTGCGACGAACGCATGACGCGGCCTCTCAATTGGTGAAGTTGCGCGAGACCGAATCTTTCCGCGCCTTCGATGATGATGGTGGTGGCGTTCGGAACATTGACGCCGACTTCTACCACCGAAGTCGATACTAATATATGGATACGGCCTTCTTTGAAGTCTTTCATGACGCGGTCTTTCTCCGGGGGCTTCATCTTGCCGTGCATGACGCCGACTTTGAATTCCGGGAAGGTTTTGTCTTGCAGGCGCTTGGCCTCTTCTTTGACTGATTTGGCTATGATAGCGGCTTCCTTGGCCGGGTCCGGTTCGTCTATGCGCGGGCATATGACGTACATCTGGCGGCCGGCCTTCAATTCATGCCGGATCTTCTCGTATGTCTCGTCACGCTTGGTCGGGTATACGATTTCGGTTACGACGGGCTTCCTGCCGGCGGGCTGTTCGTCTAGGATGGTGAGGTCGAGGTCGCCGTAAAGTGTCAGTGCCAAAGTGCGAGGAATGGGCGTGGCGGTCATGGAGAGGAGGTGAGGGGCAGGGGAGGCGGATGAAGGAGAGGTCTCGAAAGTCCGAGGACCGGCTATGGTTGATCCGACCACTACGCGCGAAGCGCGGGCCGCAGGACTTGAGAGAGCTTCTCCTTCTTCCGCCTCATCCCGACCTTTCCTCAACAACCTCGCTCTCTGGGCGGTGCCAAATCTGTGCTGTTCGTCGATGATGACGAAAGCCAAATGTTTGAACTTGACGGACTTCTGGATGAGGGCATGGGTGCCGACCACCACGGCGACCTCGCCGTTCTCGACCCATTGGAGGAGCTGATTGCGGGATATGTCAGTCCAGCCTTTGGGATTGACCTTCGATGGGAAGACCCGACAGCCTGAGCCGGTGATAAGGGCGATGCGCACGGGCAGATAGGCGAAATATTGGATGAACGATTCGAAATGCTGAGCGGCCAGGATCTCGGTGGGGCACATGTATGCCACCTGGAGATTGCCGAACTTCTGCTTGACCCGCTCGCCGGCTTTGTTGACGATGCTCGGTCTGGTGGTCACTGCCGCAAAGGCCGCTGTTGCTGCCACAGCGGTCTTGCCGGAGCCTACGTCGCCTTCGAGAAGGCGGGTCATGGCTTGTTCACGATTGAAATCATCGAGGATGGCATTGATAGCTTTGCCCTGTGCGCCGGTGACTTGAAATGGGAATCTTCTCACGAACTCGTCAACGGTCTTCTTTTCAGGTTCTATTATAAATGCGGGGTTCTCCTTGTACGAGGCCCTCTCCTTCTGGCGGGATATCTGTATGAGGAATATCTCCTCGAAAGCGAAGCGCTTGCGGGCCGCTTCGGCGTCCTCTTTCTTCATGGGCCTATGGATCCATATCATGGCCGTGCGCAAGGACGGCAGTTTGTATTTGACTAGGATGTGTCCAGGCAGGGGGTCGTCGAGCTCGTCCAGGATACCGGCTTTGAACAGCTTGTCTATGTTGTGGTACAGCCAGGCGGAAGAGATGCCCCGCGATTCCGGATATACCGGATAGAGGTTGTGGGCTTCGCCGTCCTCGCCGAACAAGGAATCGCCCGTGCCAGCGGGGAGCCGGTTCACGGTCTCTATCTTTGGATTTGAGAAATATAGCTCGCCCGTGGAACGGCGCTCGGATACGCGTCCCTCGATGCGCACCATGGCGCCTTCGGCGGTCATCTTGGCCAGGTAAGGCTGATTGAACCAGACGCAGTGGATGCGGCCGGTCTCGTCCTCTACGTAGCCGTCGGCCATAGTCACTTTGGTCTTCCAGCCCTTGCCGGCTTTCAAGCCTGTTATCTTGCCGAATATGACGGCGGTGTCGCCTTTTTGCAGGCTGTCTATGGATCGCGACTCCACGACATCGCCGTAGCGGAAGGGGAAGTGGTATATGAGGTCGAGGACGGTGCGTATGCCAAGCCGCTTCAAGGCTTCGCGTTGCGGCGGGGTCAGCCGGAACCGGTCGACGACTGGAGTTTCCAGCGCGGGTGTCATGTGCACATTCTACATGATTGCATGAATTAAATGCACGGGACGGCCCGGCAGGCATTGCATATATACGCACGCGCAAAGTGCTTTTGTGGTTATCCGAGCGAGTGGTACCACATTGCGCGTGCGTATATATGCAATGCCCGCCGGGCCTTCTTGCGACGTTACTTCTTGGATGACATAGCCAGCCTGAAACTCATGTATGACAGGTATGCCGCCGCGGCCACGCCTATCCACGACAGCCAGAGGGGCACGATCCAACCGGCTATCTCGACTTCCGTGGAAGAGAACAGGCGGACGAGATGAGCCAGTGCTACGATGCCCAGGATGATGCCTACCAGTAGGAAATACGACCGGGAGCGCAGAGTCGGCGTCTTGCCTATATGCCAGCCGTAATGGACCAGGATGATGAATAAAGCGGCGTCGAATATCATCCATGGTACGACGATGCTAGGAGTCCAAGTCGTACCGAGGAAATTGATCGAGCGTATGCCGGCGGACGCGAACCACCAGCCGCATATGAAGTCGGCCAAGACTAGACCGGCGGCGAATTTGGCTAGATCGTGAAGGTTTTGATGTTTCATTTTCTAATGTGCTATTTGTTAGCTGTTATTTTGGCGCGTCGCCATAGTTCGGCGCCCTTGTAATGTTCCCAGTATAGCAAGGCATGTTTTTTGTCAAAAGTGCATAAGTGTGCAAAAATGCCTCTGTTCGCCCGCATTTACCGATGGAGACGTGGCTGAGCGGTCGAAAGCGGCACCGTGCTAAGGTGTTAGGGGGGAAACTCCCTCGTGGGTTCGAATCCCACCGTCTCCACCTTGACAAACTGTTAGTTTTATGACCCAATCGTCCGAGAAGACGGGTTGAACCCCACGCTGGGAAGCGCTACAATTTATAACGTGGCCCAGATTATCACCGTCACCAAAGACGCCAAAGACCGCTACGCATGTTAGCGCTCATATCAGAAAAGACCATACGCCGCTTGTTCGACCTGAGCGTCGTCTTGAAAGGCCTACATGCCATCCTGGAATTGGTGAGCGGCGCGGCCATATTGATGGTCAGTCCGGCCTTCGTCATGAATGTAGCCACCGCTCTGACTGCCGATGAATTGACGGAAGATCCGCATGATTTCCTGGCCAATCGATTGATGCATTATGCCGCTCAGTTCTCTACGACGTTCCAGCATATCGCCGCGCTGTATCTCATAAGCCACGGCATAGTCATAACTTTCCTGGTCATAGGCCTATTGAGAAAATGGCTGTGGTCCTATCCGGTGTCCATGATCATCCTTGGACTGTTCATCGTCTATCAGAGCTATCAATTCGTTCTGGACCATTCGTGGTGGGTCTTGGGCGTGACGGTCCTGGATATCATAGTCATCTTGCTCACTTTGCACGAATACCGATATTTGAAACAAATACGGAGCAATGGCTACAACCATGCGGAATGACGGTGTTACAGGCATCGTTGTAAATACGGATGTCGGCACACGGATGTCGACCCCGTAGACGGATAAAATTTAGTATAATAGTATTGTGCAAAACCAAGCTCTAGTATCATACATAAGGATGGAGCTGAACTCGGGCGTGCCGCTGGAGGCTATCAAGGCTTCGGCCAAGAGAGCCGGCTGGACGGACATGGACATAGAAGAGGCCCTTTCGAACGGTCAAGTCAAAAGCCGCGTACAGCCTGCCGGCAGAGAAGAGGGCGTCATATGGAAGCCCATAGTCATAGTCCTGACAGCCGCCGTCCTGGCTTGCATAAGCTGGTGGAGGATATCTCCCGACAACGGCAACAATCCTTTTGCTTACGTGACATCTTGGCTCGGCTCTATAGGCGTGAATGTGAATCCAAGCGATATCCCGATCCGGTACGCCACATCGACGATGAGGATCCAAACAGGCACGGCTGTCACGGATACCGGCTCGGCAGGCGGCCAAGCCAAAGCGTCGACGGCTCCGGTCGCGGGGACCGCTGGGACCGCTCCGGGCGCGCCGCTCATGAAGAGCACCGGCCAATTGTTCACGGATTCTCAATATGCTTCAAGGTCGTTCCTGATCTTTCCCGGCTCACCGTCGGCAGCGGCCGAAAGGGCGCTCGCGGGCTTCGACATGCAGACCAAGGATCTTGGCGGCGGTGTCACCCAAGTCTCTCTTGTGGCCAAAGCCGGTGATTATGCGACGCAAGTCTACGATGTCGGGCCCGGTCAGGAGTTGTTCTTCGTCGAGACTTCGATGGGGGATGACAATCAGAGCCAGGATTATGCCTATGGAGACGATCTGGGCGTGGTCGTAGACCAGAACGGTTATATATTGCAATGATGACCAAAACACTATCATGAATACTCCTACAGAAGACAGAGCGGCCGTTGCCTCATTCTTGCTAAGGTATTTCCTGGCGTTCACCGTCATATGGTTCGGCTGGAATGAGATATGGTCTCCGGGAGATTGGACGGTATTCGTGCCGTCGTTCCTCGGATTGACCCAAGACACCGCGACGGCCCTGGTAGCCGTTCACGGAGTATTGCTGTGCATCATAGGCTTGGCTTTGGTCCTCAAATACAAAGTCAGGATAGCGTCCGGGCTCCTAGCTCTCATGTTTTTGGAGATAACGGCCGACCTCATCATATCGAACGGCTTCAGTGATATAGTGGTCAGAGACATAGGCCTCATGGGCATGGCTATAGGCTTGTCTATCTTGTGACAGGCGCCATGCTATAATATACGCATACAAACTAACCTTATATAAATACAATGATCCATACAGTAGACAGCTATTCGTGGTGGGGACCCGGTGTGTTCGCGGGGCTGTGGGGCATAGGCGCCATAGGTCTCATCCTGCTCTTCGCTTTCATAGTGGTAGAGATAGCCTTGAAGGGCTACGCTCTCTGGTATTCGGCCAAACGCGACGAAAAGTGGTGGTTCGTCATCATGCTCGTCATCAATACGGCCGGCATATTGGAGATCATATATCTCCTGGCTGTGGCCAAGGTCTGGCCTAAGAAGGACAAAAGCGCTACGATAGGTGCCAATGAAATCAAAGACGCACCCAAAGCCTGAATCCGGAACTGATCGCAAGGCTGAAATAGACGAATTGTTCGCCCGCGGCACCGTCGTCGAGGCGTATCCTTCAAAGGAAGAATTGTCGGCCGCTTTGCTGTCCGGCAGACGGCTGAAGATCTATATCGGCTTGGATCCCACTTCTACCGCTTTACATATAGGTCATGCCAAGAATCTCATCTTCCTGGAAGAATTGCGCAGGATGGGCCATGAAGCGGTAGTTCTTTTCGGCGATTTTACGGCGACTATAGGAGATCCGGACAAGGCAGCGACGCGCAGAC
>JAGWJT010000014.1 GCA_028865615.1 Patescibacteria group bacterium
ATTTCCTGCTGGAAATCGCCTGCGAAGTGTTCTTCAACCCATGTTTGCCATCTCGCCACTTGTACAAAGTGTCACTCATACCTCAACGCCTCTATGGGGCTCTTTTTGCTGGCCTGGCGGGCGGGATAGCCGCCGAAGATGAGGCCTATGGCGGCGGAGACGGAAAGGCCGAGGATGGCGCCCGACCACGGGAAGACGAACTGCCAATTGACGCCCAGGAAGTGCGTCAGAGCGAAAGCCACGATGAAAGCCAGACCTGAGCCCAGGATGATGCCTATCACGCCGCCTATGACCGTGAGCAAGACCGCTTCTATCAGGAATTGGCGCAAGATATCCCTATTCTTGGCGCCTAGAGCCTTCCGCAACCCTATCTCGCGCGTACGCTCCGTCACTGATACCAGCATTATATTCATGATGCCTACGCCGCCGACGAACAACGCTATGGACGCCACCGCCACTAGGAAATAAGTCAGTGCGTTCGTGATAGTGCCTAGAGTATTGGCCAATGTCTGCTGGGTCTCTATGGTAAAGTCATCCTTCGTCGGATCGGTGATATTGTGCGATGCCTCCAGGGTGAGCTTGATGTCATGCGCCGTCTCCGGCACGGCCGCGTCGGAAACCGCCTGGGTGATGATACGGTTGTAATACTTCTGGCCCGTCACATATGTCATGGCCGTCGTGTACGGCATCATGACCATGGGATCGAAATTGAACAGGCCTCCGCCCGACTTCGGCAATACCGCTACAACCCTGAAGTTGCGGCCTTTTATCTTGATGTTCTGATTCATGGGATCCTGGCCGTCGAAGAGATATTTGGCAACGTCGGCGCCTATCACCGCTACGTTCGACAGAGCGTTGACGTCGCTCTGATCGAAGAATTGCCCTTGCGCCGGCGTGATGTCGAATATTTGAGCCATCAGATCAGTACCGCCGAATATGGTCGATTGATACGTATTCGACCCGAATGAAGCCACGGCGGAGCTGATGACGACAGGCATGAGGTCCTTGAGACCGGGCACATTGGCTTTGTTCTCGAGAGCGGTGATGTCCTTGGGCTTCAAGGAGTCGCTGAACAGAGCCGATACGTCGGATGGGTTGGTGGATACTTTGCCCGGAATGACCGCTATGGTATTGGTGCCCAGTCCCTGCACTTCCCCGAGTATGAGCGCCTGCGCCCCGGCGCCTAGAGACACCACCAGCATAATAGCCGTGATGCCTATCACAATGCCGAGTATCGTCAGCGCCGACCGCGAGCGGTTGGTCGACAATCCCGTGAGCGATGTTTTTAGTAGGTGGCGTAATGTCATTAGATTAATGCGTAAGCTGACAGATATATATGATCTTTACAGTCTTATGATCCCGCAGATTATTCTTGGCGTCTTGGATAGATTTAGGATCGTTGTCTACACCGGTGATATCATCTGTAATATCCAGTATAGATTGGATATTACTCCCATTACCACAACCCAATTCAATGACCTTATAGCCGGGTTTTATAAATTGCTGGAGATACAATTCTTGCTCCTCTAACATCCGTTTAAACGGTGGCGTCGGATTCTCAAGCACTTTTTCCCAATAATCTATATTTGTGGCCATATGATTATGCATCATTATACACTGTCATGACCGCATTTGTGCCCATCAGATAAACCCAATATACGTTTCTTGTAATCGCTAGAGATCAGGGACGACTTGGAAATCTTCGTATCTAATTCTCCCAGAAAATCAACTGGAAGAGCGCCCGCGCGGACGATGCCAGCGCCCAACAGCTTCGACACTTCCGCGATAGTAAAATGTTCTATCCAATTCAGGTCTATGACCGTATCTCTGTCAAACACCTTGCACGAACCCTTCTTCACCAGAATGAAATCGCGGAATCTCCTCTTGCCGCCGTCATCCGCGTATAGTTCCACCCTCTTGGTGGCCGTGACGGCGAGGATATCCGGGTCACCCGCAGGCGAGGTCAGCAAGATGAAGAATCTGTCCTTGGTCTCCTTCTTGCCCTTGAATGATTCCCACTTCAATATGTCGCCTCTTTTGAATTGCGTCCTTATATGCTCTTCCGAGAGCTTGTCCGGCAGATGGACCATGGCCTGATATCATCTACCGAGTATGTCGGCTAACTCTTCGGCCTGCTCATCCCTATGATCCACGTATTCCTTGGATACCGACAACCCGTCTGCGTCGTCCAGTATGAGCCTATAATCTATCTTCTGGAACAGATCGGTCTTCTTCCAAGGAGATTCTTCATGTGACTTGCCGGAAAGGGCCGCAGCGGTCTTGCCTTTGTACTGTTCCGACACGCGACCCATAACGTCCAATTCGGACTGACTGAAACATGACACATCGGCTTTCCTCATAGGCAATATGGTCTTCTCCGTGAAATCCAATATCCTGCGCGGTTTGACTTCGAAATAGCCGCTCAATGAGTCGTCTTGTTTGTCTCTGAAATTTGAATTGAAAATGCTGTATGCGCGCTCCGGAACCGGGCCACGCTCCATCTTTATGTATTCGTCGCCTATGATAGGCCGACCGTACAACCGGAAATGCTCAAAATCGCTGAAATACAGGAGTTTGTTCAGCTTGGTTATGCCTATGGTATCGCGTTCCGCGAAGAACAAGGCCGCGTTTATGAACTTTTTGGCGTTGAAAGTTGAAGGCATGATTATCTATGGCCCATATGGACTCGGACGCTCATTCACATGCATTATAACACGGCTGTCAATATCAAATCCTCTTATAAGAAAGAGTTACTTCACGTACTCATCTGCCGCCGTCAGGCGGTTCTTGACGCGATGGTCGGTCTCGATGTGACCGTCCATAAGGGTGATAATGCGCTCCGCATGGTCGGCCGTGGAAGTCTCGTGGGTTATGAGCACTACCGTCTTGCCCTGCTCTTCATTCAGGCGCTGGATGATGGACATGACATTCTTGCCGGACTTGCTGTCCAGGTTACCCGTCGGCTCGTCGGCAAATATGACGTCCGGATCGGTGACGAGGGCGCGGGCTATGGCCACTCTCTGGCGCTCGCCGCCGGAAAGCTCCGACTGGTCGTGCTCCATCCTGTGGCCCAAGCCCACGTCCTCTACCGCTTTCCTGGCCATTTCGTCCCATTGGCGTTCCGGTATGGACGAGTAGTAGAGAGGCAATTTGACGTTCTCCAGAACGCTGGTGCGCGGCAGTAGGTTGAAAGCCTGGAATACGAAACCAAGCTCTTTGTTTCGGATATCCGCCAACTCGTCGCCTTCGTATGATTTGATATTCTTGCCATTCAAATGATATGTGCCTGAAGTGGGCTCATCCAATAGGCCGAGCACATGCAGGAGCGTCGACTTACCCGAGCCGGACGGCCCCATGATAGCCACAAATTCCCCGCGCCTGACGTCAAAGCTGACGCCCTCCAGAGCCGTCGTGCCCGTCTCGCCGTCGTGGTAAACCTTCTTCAGGTTCTTGACGGATATGATTTTGTCGGCGGAGTCCGTCATAGTCATGAATTGAAAAGCGCTTTTATATCGGCCACTAGTTCCGGGAATTCGGGTTGACGAAAGTGTCCTCTGTCGGTAAATATGATCGTCTTTGCCGATGGAATAGCCTTTTTATATTTATCCAGATCAACAAACGGAACTCCATCATCATCTTTACTATGATATAAGAATATTTTTCCGCCTTGCTTTCCAAATTTTGACAGACTATTTGGAAGAACAAAATCCATCAGAGAATAATCGGCATTCTTATCATCAAAAGGCGCGGCTACAAGAAACGTTCCCGCTATCTTCTTTTGAAAATCATTTTCGGCAAGATATTTTGCTAGGAAGATACCGCCAAGAGAGTGACCCACCAGCACGACTTCCGGCTCTAGCAACGGTACGTGCTTGTCAAACCAAATCTTCCATTCGGAATATCTAGCATTAAAACTGTTTGGCATTTCTGGTTGAAGAACTTCAAAATCATTGCCTAGCCTATCTTGCAATGTATCTTTCCAACCTTTTGTTCTAAGGCGGTCTAAATCAACAGGAAAATCCTTGAGAAATTGTATATATTCCTCATAAGTTTCGAAATTGTCGCCCCCGTGTATGACTATAACTTGGTGTTTTTTCATTGTTTAACTCTCAAGATACGTCCTAGCTTCTTCAACAGTCTTAAAAATAGAGGACAAATTTCTGCCAAGCTTTATGTCTTCTTTGGACTTTTCAACCTCTTTGCGTGTACTCCCATTGAAAATCTCCTGTCTGTTTACTTTTACTCTTTTTTTCCTCATATTTAGTCATCACTGCCCCGGTATATAGGTCACCACCTTGTCGCCCGCTTGGAGGCCGGATGTTATCTCGATGTTGCCATCAGAGCCTTTGAGGCCGGTCGTCACGATGACGGCCGAGTATGTTTTACCGTCGGCTTTGACAACATTGACAGAAGAAGATGTCGCCGTAACCGCAACCGCACGATACGGTACAGTGAGGACACCAGACGCTTCGGCAGTTAGAATTTCCAGATTATCCGTCATGCCCGAGCGGATACGCGAGTCGGGAGAGACAAAATGCAATGTGACCTTGTACGTCGGCACGCCTTCCAGGATAGTCTCCGCCGGGTCTATGGCCGTCACTACCGCCGGAAAGTCCACGAAAGCGCCGTAAGCGTCCAGAGTGCTAGAAGCCAGATCGCCGATTTTGACCTTGGCTATGTCAGCCTCCGGTACATACGCCTCTATCTTGAATTGGCTGCCTTGGACAGTGAATTCCGTCTGTCCTGCACCTACATAATCACCGACTTGCGGACTAACCAGCGTCACCACGCCGTCTATAGGCGCCACCAGTGTGTCCTGGGCCAGAATAGCCTGGGCTTGGGCTACTTTGGCCGCCTGGGCCGCTATGGAATCAGTGGAATTGCCGGCCAATTTCAGATTGTAATTGGAAACAGCCTGATCATACGCCGACTGCGCCGAGGTCAATCCGGTCTGTGCCGTGGTTATCGTGCTTATGGCGGTGTTGAGAGCCGATCTGCCCGAATTCATGGCGGCAACGTCGGCATCTATGGCCGATTGAGATAGGCCGGAATTGCCGGGAGACAGGGCGTTCACTATAGACGACAGGTCCGTCATGAATGATTTCACCGAATCTAAATATCCGTTGGCGTCACCCATGAGACCGGCGGCGGCGCTGGTCGAAGCCGCCGACAGCCCATCGGACCAACTGTTCAAAACACCGGAAATAGAGACGCGTTCGTTGTTGATAGACAGCTGTTGCGTAGCCGATTCCGTGCGAACATTTATGGTCGGGTTGGCGCTCTGAGGATTGTTGAAGAAGGCGTCAGCATAGTTGACTATGGAACCTTGGGCTTGTACATATGCTGTATGGAAAGCGTTCACGGCCGTTTGTCTGGCATTGTCGAGAGCGGTCTTTGCCGCGGAAACATTCGAGGTTTGGACGGCCAATTCATCCGGCGTAAGACTGCGAGACATATCAGCCAAAGTGGCCTTGGCGCTGTCCACCGATGCCTGATCTGCGGAACTGTCCAGCGAAGCGACGGGCGTGCCCGCCTTTACCGTATCGCCCACTTTGACGTATATCTTCGATACAGTGCCGCCTTTTTCGAAAGCCAAGTTGGTCTGTTTGTCAGGAGAGACTGTGCCCGTGACGGAGACTTGCTGGATGACATCGCCCACCGACACCGATGCAGACTGGAAAGTCGGCTTGGCATTGCTGCGCTTTATCCAGACATAACCGACGAGCGCCAGGATGATGATGATGACGATCCAGAACCACTTGCTTTTGAAGAAACGATGCTTACTTTTTTTCATAGTGGATATTATAACACAGCGCATTGCATGAATAGGAACCAGGCAGTTGTATGTCATACAGCATCCTGCGAGTCTCGCTCGCGAAATAGCCGTCGGCTCGTCGCCTCGGCTAGAAGCCGAATTGGCTTCCTCGCCTCCTGGCTATTTCAACTCGCTTCGGTCAGGACATTCTCGGATGCTGTATGACATACAACTGCCTGGTTCTGGGATATGCCTGGAGACCGAGCCGACAAGGCCTGACTGACACTTCGCAGACCCCGCCAGCAGGTGGGAGCCGATATATATGGCAACACCGGACAAACATTCCGTCTAGCGACAACGCAACGTGGCACCACCTGCTTGGCTTACCACAAAAGCACTTTGTGTTGGAGCTGGGCGGAATGTTTGCCCGGTGTTGCTTGTCAGGAAGGCCTTGTCGGCTCGGTTTCCTTAATGAATTATTTCCTCCCCACTAGCATATAGATCAGGGATTCGATGAACCTGACTGTATTTCTAGCTATGAAATTGAAAACCGGGGATTCGTGTTTATCCATGTGTTTGGTTGCGCTCGACGGACTAACTGCCGCTCCTCATCAACCTGCCTGGCTGGCGGCGAGATACGATAAATACGTTCGAATACTTCTTCGGGGTGCGGGTCTTCTGGCCTTTGCCTGCAGGTTTGCCCCAGCGGGTCTTCAAACGGCGCAAACCTCGGCCTTGGCGCTGTTCGCCGCCTCCGTAAGGATGGTCGACAGGATTCTGAGCCGTACCGCGGACTGTCGGACGTATGCCCATCCAACGCGAGCGGCCGGCTTTGCCTATATTGACCAGGAAATTCTCTTCGTTGGATACGGCGCCTATGGAAGCCCAAGCGTCCTCATGGACTTTACGGACCTCCGTAGAAGGCATCTTGATGTGGGTATAACCGGCGTCGTTGGCTATGACTTGGGCGAATGAACCTGCCGAACGCACCAATTTGGCGCCGGAACCGGGCTTTATCTCTATGTTATAGACGAATGCGCCCACCGGGATATTTTTGAGAGGCAGACGGTTACCGGTCTCTATGGGAGCTTTTTCTGAGACGATGAACGAATCGCCGGCTTTCAAAGATTTCGGCAATAGCACATAGCGTTTGGCGCCGTCCTTGTAAGCGACTAGTCCGATGTAACCTGTCCTAAAAGGATCATACTCGACGGTCTGGATCTTGGCCGGAATGTCCTTCTTGTCGTACAAGAAATCGATGATACGATAGAGCTTCTTGTGGCCGGCACCCTTGTGGCGGACCGTGACGCGGCCGTGCGAGTTGTGGCCCACATGACGCTTGAAACCTACCGTAAGCGGCTTGTGCGGCTCGGAAACGGTCAAGTATTGCTTGAATGGCAATACTGTCATGTGGCGACGAGATTTTGTGTATGGACGGTAGGATTTCATAGAATTTCTAATTTATCTAATTGATCTAATTTCTAAATAATGTCTAATTTTTAATTCCTAATTTGTCATTGGGATTTATTTAGGTTAATTAGGTCAATTAGAAATTAGGTTAATTCTTGTGCTAAATAAAATCTATCTTCTCACCTTTCTTGACTGTGACAACCGCCTTGCGGATACCCGGGACCACTCCGCGCTTGCCGCGAACAAAAACCCGCCTGGAGGGGCCATTGATTATGGCGATCTTCACGGGAGTCACTTTGTAGAGGGCAGCCACAGTTTTGGCTATCGCCGGCTTGTTGGCGCCGTTGGCCACTTCAAATGTATATACTCCGCCTTGGCTCAATATGCCGGACTTTTCGGTGATGCGCGGACGCACCACGGCATCGGAAGCGTCAGAAAAACCGCCTTTCGGCATGGCCGGGCCGATCTTGGCTGCACCCTCATCTTTGGTCACTACAGCCTTGGATATGCTGGCGGGTTTGGCGGATTTGAAATTCCTGGCCGGAGCTTTGCCTTTGTTGCCAGGGGCCGTCGCCTTGGCCATTTCAGCCTGAGCCTGTATATGGCTCTGTTCGTGCTTCTTGTCTTTTCTGAATCCGAATAAAGGCATAATAGTTTAAAGTTTATAAAGTCCTTAAAGTCTATAAAGTTACGCCGTCTTGGCGGTCAGATGTTTCAGTGACTCAGCCGGATTGACGACTATGATATACGCATGATTCAAAACGCTCACCGGGTTGATATTGCGGAATTCCTCAATGGAAACATTGCCGAAGTTTCGGAAACTTTTCAGAACGGCGTCGACCTTCTTGTCCATGGCTATCAGGGCGACATTCTTGGGCTTTGCGGCAAGCTTCTCGTAGCCTTTTATCTTGGCCAGCGCATCGAGCACGGCCCTGGCTTCTTTTGCCTTTGGCGCCTGGAATGAGACCGAATCTACAAACAGTATCTCCCCTTCTTTGAATTTTCTGGAGAGGATGGCGTGGAGAGCTGCAGCTTTGGCCTTGCGATTTATCTTGCGCTGGAAATTCTTTTCTGCGCGCGGACCATGAGCTACGCCTCCGCCTACCCATATTGGCGAGCGGGTAGAACCGTGACGGGCGCGGCCGGTGCCTTTCTGGCGCCAGGGCTTCTTGCCGCCTCCGCGAACCTCACCGCGAGTCTTGGCGTTGGCGACCGGCGTGCGGGCATTGCTATTCATGAGACGGACGACCTCATGGACGAGATCGGCGTTCCATGGCGCGTTGAACACGGCCTCCGGAAGTTTGGTCTTGCCTGTCGACTGGCCTTGCTGGTTGTATACGGTAGCTTCCATGATATTATTCGCTGACTATCTCTACTAGAGTGCCTCTCTTGCCTGGAACGGCTCCGGAAACATACAGGATGCCTTCCTCCGCGTCAACGTGAGCGACCTTGAGATTCCTGACCGTGACCCTGTCAGAGC
Organism: Patescibacteria group bacterium; assembly: GCA_028865615.1. Taxonomy (GTDB): domain Bacteria; phylum Patescibacteriota; class Minisyncoccia; order Phycocordibacterales; family PALSA-1337; genus C7867-002. The sequence continues at coordinate 8,646 of JAGWJT010000014.1, forward strand.
CCATGCGACCGGCCATACGCGTCCCGACCGGCACATGCGTGCGTAAACCGCCTCCTATAGAGCCTGGCTCGCGTTCGCTGTGCTTCTGGCCATGAGTGCGAGGACCGCCCTTGAAGCCGTGGCGCTTGACCACGCCCTGGAAGCCTTTGCCTTTCGATATAGCGCTGACGGCGATCGTATCGCCTGTCTTGAATTGGTCCAGGCTGAGCTTGTCCCCGACTTTGAGGGAGGGTGCGGGATGTAGGGCGTAGGGCGTAGAACGGAATTCTCGGACGGTGGCGAATGAGCCTAGATCCTTCCACTGGCCCTTCTGCGGTTTGGCCACAAGCGAAGCTCTGCGCTCTCCCTCGCCAATTTGGACCGCTTCATAGCCGTCTTTCTCTTTGGTCCTCAACTGCGTAACCACGTTGTTGCGTATAGCCACGGCAGTCACCGGTATAGCCGCGCCCTCCGGCGTGTATATCTGGCTCATATTCAGCTTTCTTCCGATTATAAATTTCATGTTGATCAGTTACAAGTCCGCATGGCGCAAGTACGCGCCCGTGCCTCGTATCTAGCTTGTTTACATCATCTTCACGTCTATATTCACTCCCGACGGCAAGCTCAGGTTCTGAAGAGCTTCTATGACCTTCGGGTTCGGGTTGATTATATCTATCAGGCGCTTGTGGACCCGCATCTCGAACTGCTCGCGAGCATTCTTGTCTATGAAAGAAGACCTGTTGACGGTGTACTTCTTGATCTCGGTCGGCAACGGCACCGGTCCGTTGACCGTGGCGTCGTATCTGGCGGCCGTATCCATGATCTGGCGCAACGAGGCGTCCAGAATCTTGTGTTCATAGGCCCTGACCCTGATCCGCAGATGGGGTACGGCGCCTTCTGGCTTTGCCTTTCGAGCGCGCGGAGCGGCTTTGGGCTTAGCCGTGGCCTCTTTCTTTGTGGAGTGTTTGGTGGGCATTGTGGTTAATCCTAATCAATACGAATCTGCAAATCTTATGCGAACGCTACGAATGGTATGGATATTGTTTATTCGTTGCATTCGAATTGTCTCTATTCGTAGATTCGTATTATATCTAGGCGACGATCTTCGTAACGACTCCGGCACCGACGGTCTTGCCTCCCTCGCGGACTGCAAAGCGCATCTTCTCCTCCAGAGCGACCGGGGCCACCAGCTTGACCTTGAATGTGACCGTATCTCCAGGCATGACCATCTCGACCTTCTCGGCCAAAGTGACTTCGCCGGTAACGTCTGTGGTACGGATATAGAACTGAGGCTTGTAGCCGCTGAAGAACGGGGTATGGCGGCCGCCTTCCTCCTTCTTGAGGACATAGACTTCGCCCTCAAACTCCGTATGGGGCTTGACGGATCCGGGCTTGGCCAATACTTGGCCGCGCGACACGTCATCCTTTGCGACGCCGCGGAGCAGCAATCCGGCATTGTCTCCGGCGATACCCTCCTTGAGCTGCTTATTGAACATCTCTATGCCCGTGACGACAGTCTTGGCGGTATCCTTGAAGCCCACTATCTCGACTTCTTCGTTGAGATTGATCTTTCCGCGTTCTATACGGCCGGTGACTACCGTTCCACGGCCTTCGATAGAGAAGATGTCTTCTATGGGCATGAGGAACGGCTTGTCTGTCTCGCGAACCGGGTCAGGAATATAGGTGTCGAGAGCGTTCATGAGCTCGTCTATCTTGGCGACCCACTCGGCCTTGCCTTCCAGAGCTCCGGAAGCGGAACCGCGGATGACCGGGGCTCCCTTGCCGTCATAATGGTTCTTGGTGAGGAGCTCGCGCACTTCCTCTTCGACTAGATCGATGAGATCCTTCTCCGGAACAAGGTCGCACTTGTTGAGGAAGACTATGATCTTGGGTACGCCTACCTGGTAAGCCAGGAGGACGTGTTCACGGGTCTGAGGCATGACTCCGTCGGTAGCGGAAACTACGAGGATGGCTCCGTCCATCTGGGCGGCGCCGGTTATCATGTTCTTGATGTAGTCGGCATGGCCGGGAGCATCGATGTGAGCGTAGTGGCGCTTGTCTGACTCGTATTCTACATGGGAGAGCGATATGGTGACGGTCTTGGTCGCATCGCGTACGGTGCCTCCTTTGGTAATCTCGGCATAAGCCTTCTCTTTGGCCATGCCCTTCTTGGCCTGGACAGCGACCAGAGCGGCGGTCAATGTAGACTTGCCGTGGTCGATGTGGCCTATGGTGCCCACGTTGACGTGGGGCTTGGTGCGATTGAATTCAGCTGCCATGTTATTTGCTTAGTGCCCCCTGCCGATTTGGTTCGTTCGATGAGAACCGAGCCGCCATCCCATCGAACAGTCCAAAGCGGCGGGGGGATAATGTTGTTAATAGGACTTATAAAACGCCTGGTAGGCGATGGGGATAGCCTAGCACACCGTCAAATATCGCGCAACTTTGGCACATACTTTGGCACGCCTGCTTGCTTATAGACGCCCGCCAGCAGCGCGATTATGGCCGCATACTTGATCAAGGACAACGCTTGGAGCAGGACGTATTCCTAACGCAGGAAGAACAGGAATAGCCCGAGCAAAAGATTGGGTATCTCTATGGCATAGAACAGCCGCAGATCTATCTTTCTGTAGGCCAAGACCAGAAATGGAAGCAGGTACAGATCATACTGTGGCGAATATATCCTATCCGTAAGCAAGAAAAGCAAGATGGCTGCCAGGCAAAGATCGAGGAAAGCATCCTCTCTGCCGGACATTTTGCGCGACGCAATGACACGCAGCGCAAGAACATAAAGGATCGCAAATAGACCCAAACTCAACCAACCGGTAAATCTGCCAGCAAGCGGATATATGATCCACCAATAGGTATTCCCTGCCGGGCTCGTAGTCAGATTGGAAGATATCTGCCATACATACGGATACAGCCATGAATGGAAATCGGACAAAGCATACGGCAGATTGAGCGCTATGGCCACGGAACCGAACAAGGTCGCCATCGGCAGCCAGTACCTGCGCGGCGACATAAAGATGAAAGCCGGCAGCAGGAATACCGGAAAAACCTTTACGACCGTGCCGACGGCCAACACTGCCACAGCCAGATACGGCTTGTGTTCCAAGTATAGGAACACGGCCAAAACCACTAGAAAAACAACCGCCAAATCGTAATTGTACGCGCCATAGAACAGCAATGACGGTGCCAAGATCCAGAAATACCACAGTCCTGATACATCAAGCGGCCTGCCCTGTCCGACAGAACGGTTAGCCAATATCTTGAACATGAGCCATGTCGTGCCCGCGGCAAACACCGCCAGCACGATAGTATTCAAAGTGAAGAAGACCGTGTAGTCATGGATCCTATACAAGCCCAGAGCTTCATATGCAAATCGCAACCCGGCAGGATATTCCGGCGGATAATGCAGGCCTTTGGCGAGATAATTGGCGAAGAAATTCCATAGGTCTCCGGAATATGTATGCAAAGTATCATAGAAGAACATATACGCCGAACCATTCCACCGCATAAAGTACTGCGGCAAGAATGCGGCTATCGTGCCGGCTATGGCCAACACTACCGGTCTTTTTATTCCGGCCGTTTCCATATCAAGCGATTATACATGAACCAATTGTACGGCACGACCAGAAAAACGACCACAAATGCCAACACTATCTGACGGTACGATCCGCCGAAAGCCGTAGTAAGGACGGGACCAAATATGCCAGATATAGCCAAAGCGCCGAGAGATGAGACATTGAACCTGGCCAAGCCGGTCAGCCAACTCCCGAGCCGGTTGAAACGCCTGTCGCCGAACGTCCATATATTATTGAATGTGAAATTGCTCAAAATAGCCGCCTCCGTCGACAACGTCCAAGATAATATCTCCGAACCACTGGCCGAATATATGGCATGAAGGAATACGGCATTCACGACATATCCGGCGAAACCGACGATGGCATATTTGGCAAATCGCCTTGTCCAAGGATCCGATAGCCTCACCGCGATACATGTCCGCAGTATGTCGACTATGACTCCGGTCGAAAATTTGGACTGTCCGGCTTGCCTGTTCTCGAACTTGAGCGGTATCTCGCCGTATTTGGCTCCCATACGTATAGTCTCCGCTAGCCACTGGATCTTGTAACCGAAGCCGGTGCTTTTGAGGTCGGGCATGTCCAGGCTCAGGCGATCGGCGAAACCTGCTACCCTTGTCGCTTTCAACCCGGTTGTCGGATCGGTCACTTTCCAGAAATCCGCGCTGGGAAAGAACAGCAGGAATCTGGCCGCCAAGCCGCCTATGGAAGTGAGCATGGTACGGAATATTCCCCTGCCCGCAGGTTCCGAACCGCCTTTGATATTTCTGGAAGCTACAACATAATCGAAGCCCGAATCCAATTTCCCCAAAAGGAGCGGTATATATGACGGCGGATGTTGCAGATCTCCGTCGAATTCTATGATGGCATCGGCACCAAGTCCGTCGATGGCATGCTTGAAACCCAGACGGTACGCCGCTCCTATGCCGCCGCGAACTTGCTCTTCGATGAGGTGTACGAGCCCCGGATGTCTCGCTGCTGATTTCTTTACAATATCCGCCGTGCCATCAGGAGACCTGCCGTCTACTACCAGTATCGAGACTTCCCAACCATCCATAGCCGGCGATATCTTTCCGACGATCTCATCGATAATGGCATTGATGGAACCGGCTTCGTTGTAAGTAGGTATGACAACCACCGCTTTCTTCATGCCCGGATCTTTTTGGCCGTTTCTATACATGGTTTTAGCGCCAACCGGACAGCCACATCCTGGCTTGCAGCTGGTTTTGATCCAAAGGCAGGCCGTATGTGAGCGGGCTCCAATATATAAAACCGCATAAGCTCATCGCCGTCACAGCCGCAACGGCTATCATCTTCCATTTGCGGATCTTTATGCCGTCCAATATCCAGGCCACAGCCAATATGGCTACGGCCAACGCCGCCTGATAATGATAGAGGAACATGGGCCTGGTTATGAACATGAACGGTATATAATTGGCCCCGAAGCAGACGAGCAGGAACACAGACGCCCCATTCATGCCGGGGTTTTGGCTTGTACCGTAACGTCGCCGTATGACGCCTCTGATCACATAACCTGTTACGAACAGCATGGCCAACGAACTCAACCAGTAGGTAAACGGGTCACCCAAGAGATATATATAGGCGTTCGATCCTTGCCAATAGAATATTGGCCTCAGCATGAGCGGCCACGACCACCATGAGCTCTGGTATTGGTGAGGCGACATCCTGGAGTTGGCCGAGAACATGTCGTAATTCAGATCGATCATTTGGCCGGCAAGATTCTCGCTATGGAATCCGGAACTAACGAAAGCGTCGCCGGAACCGGGATGCGGCAGTAGAGCGAAATGGACGGCGAATGTGCCGGCGTATATGATGATGCCGGCGACGGCATAGACGGCGAGGAGTGAAGCGAGCTTGCGTATGAACCCCGGCTTCCTTGCGTACAAGGTCCTCGATTCCAAGATAATGATCGCCAACAAAAAGGCTAGGCCGGTCCATTTGACCGAGTAAGAACACGCCGCCAATATGGCCGAAGCCGCTAGGAACGCTCCCCTGGAGCCGACCAGACGGCCCTCCGCACGGCGCTTGTCGTATTCCTGCCAGCACAACAGGGCTCCGAAACCGAACGTGAGCAGCATGCTATCGAACAGGATGAAGCGGGACTGCACTACCAGAGAATTCTCCAGGGCGACGACAAGACCGGCTACCATAGCCGCCATCTTCGACAGGCCGATATTCCTGCCTATGGCATATATGATGAGGGGCAGCAAGAAACCAAATGCCATGGGGATCAACCTCAACAATACTACCGAGTGCGGCAAAGCATCTCCTATTGCGCCCATATCCGAGCCATAAGAAGCACCCGTCAGGAATCCGACGGCATACACTATGAGCTTGGCCAACGGCGGGTGGACATCGAAGAAGAAGGAGCCACGAGCGTAATCTCCAAGGAAACGCCCTGCAAAAGTCTCGTCGAAGACTACTTGGGCCGGGTATCCAAAAAAGACGAAATGCGTCACGGCACTCACTGCAGCAACGATAGCCGGAGGCATATACTTTTTCATGGCAAGAATTGTAGCACAAAACAAAACCCGCCTTTCGACGGGTTTTGTTGCATCATTCGTGAACCACGTGCACTGCCAATTTCCCTATTTGCATAGGCCTAGCGCGCTCAACCAGCTCCAACCTAGCGGACAGCTGTTCAGGCTGGCGGCAGTTTGTCCGCCGTTATCATTCTGAACGGCTTGCGGCGAAGAAGAAGGAGAAGGATACGGATAATATGTCGGGCTCGGACTAGGAGTCGGCGTCGGAGTAGAAGTCGGTATGGGCATAGGCGAAGATGTCGGGACAGGAGTCGGTGAAGGAGACGGTGACGGCGATGACGCTATCTTCGAAATCGAGTAGCAGGTGTAGCCGTAAGGACATCCGACGTTAGCATAAGTGCAAGTGTAGCCAGTCGGACATACAGTCGATTGACCGACCGGAGTACATACATAACCGGCGGGACAATATGGCGAAGTCACTTGGACCGTGGCAGAGCTGCGGGTAGACAAACCGGCAGAATCCGTCACTGTGAACGTCACAGTATAAGTACCGGCATAAGCGTACGAGTGACTGAACGTTGTCGTTTGAGTGAATGAGCTTGGAGAAGCGGTCATCGGAACCGGCGAATTGTCACCCCAATTGACGCTGTAGCTCAAACTACCGTTCTGCGGATCGGAGGCGTTGACTGTCCATGTTCCCGTCTGACCTACCGTAAGTTGCGTCGGGGCCGTTACTCCGGAGATGACCGGGGGTTGGTTGGTTTGTGAAGCAGTTATGGTGAAGTAGTTGTTGCTAAAGTCGAAAGTACCAGTGCCTGATACATCATTGGCGCCTATGTACACGGTATAATTACCGGCCGGCAGTGATGCGGGAATTGTCCATGTGTAGGGAGAACCACTTATCCATCGACTTGCTAT
>JAGWJT010000015.1 GCA_028865615.1 Patescibacteria group bacterium
TTTCTTGAAGAAGAGGCTGTGTTGGCGTTGAGCCTGTTTGTGTGGTATAGCTGTGGTTAGAACAAACATACAACTGTTAGATTTTTGATAAAATATGAAAACGAAAAAACAGAATAGCGAGTCGGCTTCGCGAAAGCCGGCTACGGCTAGCAAGGGCATATTCAAGGTCCTTTCCGTAAGGACGCTTAGCAAGTTTAGTCGCAAGAGCCACATGTCGGCGAGCTTCCTGGAAGAGGCCGGATTCAAGACGTCCCCGACGCCGTCATCGGCTCGATCACTCAGGTCCGGCGTATCGGCTGTTCCGGGTGACAAAGGGTCCATATACATCGAATGCGAGCTCAAGGCCGACGCACCGGCCGGATTGTTCCGCATGGTGCGCATTGATCGGGGCACGCCCCACAATATAGATAGCGGCCATATCCAGTTGGCTTTGCCTTTGCCGGGCGGCGGATTCGACATCCAGGCCGCCGGGGACGATGAGCTTGCGGATTGGAGCATCGAAGCCTGTCCGGCCGACATCCCCGAGATACCGGTAAGAGGCTCATCGGTGCCGGACGAGATGCCCGACGATGAAACACGTCCGCTTCCTGACAAAAGATCCGTATCTGAGGATCTTGAAAGCGGGCGTGACACATCTTCCGGACCGAAGCCGACGAAGCCGGCAGGGACGGAAGAAGACTGTGCCACGATCCAGGGAGTGGATCCGGAAAAGATAAAGAGGTTCCTGGTCGCGCCGTCGCGGCCGGCAGAGCCGACGAAGACCAATCCGTTGTCTTTCTTGGGATGGAAGGAGGATGATCGTATGCGGAGATTCGTCGCCGAGCATTGCAATGGCGCCAAGAGCCTGAAAGCGGTGTCGGCTGAGCTCGATAAGCTCAAGGCTGGCAAGCCCGAAGGTGAATCTTTCAAGGAGTTTGCCGCAAGGCTAGGGTTGAAGCCCAATGAAATACATACGTTGTCTATGGTGAGCAAGCTCCATGACGACTTGTGTCCGCTTCTGGACAAGCCTCATGATGATCCGGAGAGATTGACTTACAATGATCTCCGGATCATGTCCTATTTCTCCAAGGAGCGGCAACTCGATGCCTGGAATGCCGCCAAAGGGAAGGGCACCAGGCGGCAGATAACGGAGGAGCTCCGTCGGTTGCTTATGGACTCGCTGTCCAAAGATTGGATGCCGCCATGATGATCGGTGATGATGCCTGCCGCACGCGCGCCTACCGGTGTCGTGCGGCTTTTTTGTGCGGCTTTTCCATGCTATATTTCCGGCATATGATCATACTTATAGCATTTGCCACATTCTTCTCGACCCTCACCGGCGGGCTTTTTGCCTTGCGATTCAAAGACAAACTGCACTTGGTGCTCGGTTTCTCCGCCGGAGCGGTCATAGCCGTGGCGTTCTTCGACCTCATGCCGGAGGCTGTCGATCTCGGTGGCAGATATTTTTCGGACGCATCGGTGACTTCGATAGTGGCGCTCGGATTCTTGGCATACCTAGTCCTGGACCGCGCTATATTCTTGCACTCTCATGCCCATGCCCATGACCATGAAGACGGCCACGGCCAAGAGCTTTCGGCCCAGGAATCGCGATCGATGGGCCGCGGCATATTGGGTGCCGGGAGCCTGTCGGTCCACAGCTTCTTGGACGGCGTAGCCATAGGCTTGGCTTTCCAAGTTTCGGCGGCCATAGGGGCCGTGGTGGCGGTCGCGGTCCTGACGCACGATTTTTCTGACGGCATCAATACGGTCAACCTCATACTCAAGAATGAAGGCGCGCAAGAAGACAAGCCGAGCTTCTGGCGCACCAAGGCGTTCAAATGGCTGTTGGTAGACGCGTCGGCGCCGGTCATCGGTGCAGGATCGACACTGTTCTTCGCTTTGCCGGAGCAGGCCCTGTCGGTGATACTCGCTTTGTTCGCCGGCTTCTTCCTGTATATAGGAGCGTCCGATCTGGTGCCGGAAAGCCACCATGCCCACCCCAAATTCATGACTACGGCTATGACGCTACTCGGGGCCGGGGTGCTTTATGTCGCTATACATTTCGCAAATCTCTGAGGACATAGACATGCATGTCTATGTGTAGATCACTGTATCGCTCGCATATATGATAGGATACTAATATGTTAAGACCGCACATAGTGATCATGGGCGCCGGGTTTGGTGGCACTTATACGGCCAAGAAGCTCGCTCGGATGGTAAGGCGCGGCAAAGCGGACCTGACCATAGTGAATAAGACGAATTATTTCCTGTTCACGCCGCTTCTCCATGAAGTGGCTACCGGCTCATTGTCGCCCAGGAGCGTGGCCGAGCCGCTCCGCGAGATATTCAGGGGTACAAACGTGCGGATAGTCCAGGGAGACGTCGTTTCCATAGACAGGTCGGCCAGGACGGTCAAGGTCAACGGCGGCCCGACCGGCGAGAAATGCGAGCTCAAGTACGACTATCTAGTCATAGCCGCAGGCGCCGAGACGAACTATTACGGGATACCCGGCGCCAAGGAATACGCCATGCCGCTCAAAAGCCTGGCTGATGCCGTCATGGTGAGGAGCAGGATCATAGACTCGTTTGAAAGGGCCGTCATAGAGCAAGACGAAGCCAAGCGCCGCACCCTCCTGTCTTTTGCGGTGGTCGGCGGCGGCCCGACCGGCGTGGAGACGGCCGCCGAGCTGGCCGAATTTGCCAGGCAAATGGCCGAGCGATATTACGGCAGGGCTCATTGCCGGCCGGAGAATCCCAGGCGCTGTGAACCGGAGGAAGCTTCCGTATCGATCATCCATATGGGCAAAGAGCTTTTGGAGCAATTCAGCCACCCTCTGCGCCAAGCGGCGGAAAACAGGCTGCGCAAAGACGGCGTGACGCTCGAGCTCGGCACTGCAGTCACGGCCGTGTCCCCGGCAGGGCTTTCCGTCCAGGGTCCCGAAGGGACGGGGGCCAGGACCATACCGGCGGCCACGGTCATATGGGCAGCCGGGGTCAAGCCCATAGTGCCTCGTTTTACCGACGGAGAGCCGCCGCTTCCGACTGGGCGGCTTCCGGTCGATGAGAGTTTCCGGCTCATAACCAAAAACCGAGATCAGCGATCAGGCGACGAGCTTGCCGTCGATGAGAGGATATTCGCATTGGGGGATGTAGCCGCATATATAGACCGTATCGATGCCGGTTCGGACTCGGCCAAGCCAAAGCCTTTGCCGCAACTGGCCCAAGTCGCAAAGATGGAGTCATCCGTAGTAGCCCGCAATATCAAGGCTTCGATAACAGGCAAGAAGCTCATCCGATTGGCTTACCGATCGAAAGGGAGCATGGTGTCGGTAGGGCAGTGGTTCGCCGTAGGAGAGATATATTCTATAAATATAGCCGGCCGCCTGGCTTGGTGGCTGTGGCGAACGGTCTATCTCATGAAGTTCGCTTCGTGGCGGAAGCGCATACGCATAGCCTTTGAATGGGCCTACGAGCTCATATCGCCGAGGGATATCACGAAGGTCATATAAGTGCACAAGGCGCAAGTGGAACACATATGGAGCCGGTACACTGTAGTTATGGTATCCGAGAATGTCCGTGTCCGAAGCGAGCGAGCGAGTCTCGCAGGATACTATAACTACAGTGTACCGGCTCCCGTGCAGGATCTATCCATTCATGCAAAAAAGCGACCGTGGGGCGGTCGCTTTGAATTCATGCCAATAAGATTCACCATGGAAGATTCACCATGGGAATGTCAGCGCCCCGGTGATAGAAGCCTGGCTGGCGTCGGTCTGGAAGCCTATATACCAGAGGAGCTTCTTGAAGCCTACGGCATGCTCTATGCGCGCCGATATGGACGGTCGCATGCCGCTCGAACCTATCTCCGTCGGATAGAACGAAGCGCCAGCCACGAAGCGGGTGTCGTCATACAGAGGGATGGACAGGGAAGCCTCGACATTCGGCGTGCCGAAATGATCGAGGTCAGTCAGTGGGCGGATGCGTATGTCCAACGTCCCGGGTTGACCATCGACGATGTGCCCGAATATCACGGAGGCATACAGGCTGAACTGGTCCCACGGCCGGAAGCCGTATCTGACCAGGCCTTCATTCCCGGCTTGTTCGACGGCCGATTGCCTATTCTCAATGAACGCCACCGACGGGCTGTCGGACACGAGGTTCACCCGTTCTTCTCTGGTATTGCCAAGCGAACCGATGAAGGTGTTGGCCAATACGCGGCTCCACAAGCCTCCTGCCAAGTCGCCGCTGTAAGCTTCCCAGTCCGAGACAGGCAGCTCCTCGACGGCTGTTTCGCGCAAAGCGTCTTGGATGACGCTCCTCATGCCGTTGCGGCCCATGGAGACTACGGCATCGTGGTAAGAGTAGCCTCTTTCCGACAGCCTGACCAAGTTCAACTCGGCGGCCGGAGTAGCGAATCTGTCGGCGAACAGTTGTAAGCCTCGAGACGACAGCTGGCTCCGGTATGTCTCTTGCCAGCCGACGGGCGCACTCGACTCCTTCGAGACCCCGCCGAATTCTCTCAAGTCTCCGGCAGTGATAGACCATATATTTGTATCGATCTGGTCGCATTTTGCATGCATCGATACGTGTCCGATGATAGCGCAAGCCAGGGCTAGCCCGACAGGAAATGTTCTAGTTTTCATAATTCTGTAAAATTGCTATGTTGTGTACCGTGTTCAGGCAGGTTGGTCCGGATTAGATGATATCTCCTTGGCCCGCCGCCGCAACCACAGGATATGAACAGGGGCGGTTGACACCTGTTATAATACCCCCATGTACCTCTTCGACATCGGACTCATCGCGGCGACGACATTGGCGCTTGCAGCCTCTTTCCTCATGCATACGGCCGGTTCGGACGCTGTCCTGGCCGCGCTATCATTCTTGGGACTCGTCCCCGTCGTCATATCCGCAGGCAAATCGCTGTGGCACAGGCGCATATCCGTCGACCTCTTGGCTTCCATCGCCTTGGCTTTTTCCCTCATAGCCCACGAATGGTCGTCGGCCGCTTTCATCACCCTCATGCTGGCCTTTGCCCGCGTCTTTGACCGCATCACCGACGCCAAGGCCAAGAAGGTCATAGCCAGCCTGATGAAATATCATGTCGAGGATGTCCGCATCCAGACCGGCGAAACCGTGCGGGAGATCCATATAAGCCAAGTCAAACCCGGCGATCATGTCATAGTCGAGTCCGGCGACAGGATGCCCATAGACGGCACCGTCATATCCGGCGAAGCCGAAGTCGATGAATCGTCCTTGACAGGTGAGAGCGAGCTCGTGCCCAAGAGAGCCGGCGACCGAGTCTTTACCGCGACTATGAGTGAGAGCGGATCGCTCATCGTGCGCGCCGAGAAGATAGGCAAAGATTCCACTCTGGCTCGCATCATGGCTCTGGTGGAGGAAGCCAGCCGCAAGAAGAGCCGCGCCGAGAGAGCGGCCGACACGTTCACTCAATGGTATATAGGCGCCACGCTGGTCGCTTCGTCGGCTATGTGGTATTTCGGAATGACCCCCAATGAGATACTGGCCATACTGCTGGTGGTCTGCGCCGATGATATAGCCGTGGCCGTGCCGCTCGGATTCACGGCCTCCATAGCCAGGGCGGCCAAGCGCGGCATCATAGTCAAAGGCTCTGCAGCCATGGAGCAACTGGCCCGCATGAAGTACGTGCTCACCGACAAGACCGGCACTTTGACCAAAGGCAAACCGAGAGTCGTAGATGTCAGGACTTACGGAAGCTATTCGACGAACACCGTATTGAACAGGGCCGGTATGGGCGCATCCGAGTCCAAGCACGCAGTGTCAAAAGCCATCATCCAGTACATAACGGAAAAAGGCATATCCATCCATGCGGCGCATCATTTCACGGAAATATCGGGGCAGGGCGTAGAATTTTCCCACGGCACGGAGAAGATGCTGCTTGGCAGATTGTCGCTGATGGAGAAACAGAACGTCAAAGTCCATGAGCAGGTCAAACGGGACATCGCATTGGAGAAAGACGCCGGCAAAGGAGTTGTGGTCCTGGCGATCGACGGCGTAGTGGCTGGAGTCGTCTCTTATGAAGATGAGCTTCGGCCGCATGCCAAGGAGATCCTTGCCGAGACTCGCGAGCTAGGCGTGCGCGAATGGCACATGCTGACAGGAGACAACGAACATGCCGCGGCTGCGGTGGCGGCCATGGTGGGCATCAGGCATTATCATGCCGATATGACCCCGGAGAGCAAAATGGCTTTCGTCCACAAATTTGAGCGCGAGAAAGAGCCGGCCGTGGTGGCATACATAGGCGACGGAGTGAACGATGCCGCCTCTCTGGCTCTGGCGGACGTCTCCATAGCCATGGGCGGCATAGGTTCGGATGCGGCCATAGAAGCGGCTGATATAACGCTCATGAAGGATCGTCTGGACAGACTGCCTGTGGCCATGCGTTCCGCCCAGCAAATGCACGCCGTCATGATACAGAGCTTCATCATATGGGCGGTGACGAACGCCTTTGGCCTGGCCTGGGTAGTCATAGGCATTCCGGGCCTCGGCGTCCTCGGCCCGGCCGGCGCCGCGGCCTACAACTTCCTGACTGATTTCATCCCCATAGGCAATGCCATGCGCGCCGGGTTGTGGATCAAAGGTTCCAAGAAGAAATAGCGATCAAAGATTACAGTACATATTTCGCGCTCGCGGAACTTACGCTTTGGATCTAGTAGGTGTATAATCTTCGCATGAAGAAGCTGTCGATAAAGAACTTGGTATGGAAAGAAGGCAAATATTATGTTGCCAGAGCCTTGAACATGGAGGTTTCCAGCTTCGGCAAGACTCGTAGAGAAGCGTTGAAGAATCTAATAGAGGCCCTATCTCTCTACGTGGAGGGAGAACCAAAGATCGAGTATCACAAGATAAGTCGTCCGACTATATCAAGAGGCTTACAGTCATAGTGCCAATGGATAGGAAAGAAATCCCATTCGGCACATTTCATTCGATATTGAGGCAATCGGAATTGAAAAAGAGCGACTTTGAGTGATCAACGGCTCAACGCGATGAGCCGTTGAAACGGCTCCATATCGCGCGCAGTTGACTTATTTAGCGGGATAATATATAGTATCACCATCGTATCTCTCTTATATCGCCGTTCATCCTGGCTTTGACGAGAAAGTACGGCATATCATGTACAAAAATTTCAGTCAATCCCATCTTGGCGGCCGGCCGAAAGCCGGTGGTTTTCGAGGCGGCGGCGGTGGTCATGGCAGGGGAGCAGGTCGCGGCGGCAGGGGAGGCGGGGCCAGGTTCGGCGGAGCCTATATAGACAAGTCCAAATTCATCAACAAGCCTTCGGCGACAGTTGCGCACTCCAAGCCCGAGCATTATACGCCGGAGAACAATTTCACTGATTTTGCCATAGACAATCGTCTCAAGACAAACATAGCTTCCAAGAATTATTTCGTGCCGACGCCCATACAGGACAAGATAATACCGCACATCCTCCTTGGCAAGGACGTGGTAGGCATAGCCAATACCGGCACGGGCAAGACGGCCGCCTTCCTTCTGCCGCTCATAGACAAGATGCTCAAAGCGCCGAACGAGCGGGTCCTCATCATGGTGCCTACAAGGGAATTGGCTCAACAGATAGAATCCGAGCTCAGGGATTTTGCCAATCATCTCAGCATGCGATCGGTCTGTGCCGTAGGCGGCGCGTCGATAGGCATGCAGATCAAGGCTTTGTCCGGGAGGCCGCAATTCCTGATAGGCACGCCAGGCAGGCTCAAAGACCTCTCTGACAGGGGCAGGATACGCTTGAAAGAATATTCGACCGTGGTATTGGACGAAGCCGACAGGATGCTGGACATGGGATTCATCAATGATGTCAAGATGATGCTGTCTCAAATGCCCGTATCCAGACATACACTCTTCTTCTCCGCTACCATGTCTCGCGAGATAGAAAATCTCGTCCGGGCTTTTCTGAAAGATCCGGTAGTGGTATCGGTCAAGACCGGCGACACGCCGGATGCCATAGAGCAGGACATAGTCGAAGTGCCGGTAGGCCACAACAAGTTCGACGTCCTGGTCGGATTGCTCTCCAAGCCGGGTTTCGACAAAGTCTTGGTATTCGGCAAGACCAAATGGGGCGTACAACGTCTGGCCGAACAGCTTTCAGGCAAGGGTTTCAAGGCCGAGTCTATTCACGGCAACAAAAGCCAGCCCCAGCGCGTCAGGGCCCTGTCTCTATTCAAGCAACATCACATGAATATACTTTGCGCCACGGACGTTGCCGCCAGGGGCCTGGATATAGCGGGCGTGTCTCATGTCATCAACTATGATCAGCCGGCCACATACGAAGACTACGTGCACCGCATCGGCCGCACCGGGAGGGGCGGCAAGAAGGGTCAGGCCCTGACTTTTATCTGAACATTCTGATATACTGGTCTGGCATTAATAGGGGTTGATGTAATATATATAACACTGCAATGGCTTTAGTATTTTTGATCGGTCGTTTGATTCTGGGTTATTACTGGCTCGAGACGGCGTATCACCACCTTTTCAAATCGGCGGGCTTGATCGGCTACGCCCAGTCGAAAGGCGTGAAGTCCGCCAAGTTGGCGGTCATAGGTTCGGGTTTGCTGGCTCTCATAGGAGGTCTGTCTATATTGTTGGGCGTGAGACCGCACTATGGTATAGCGGCTCTGGTCATATTCCTGATCGGCGTTTCCTGGAAGATGCATGCATTCTGGAAGATACAGGATCCGGGTCAGAAGGCCTCCGAGAAGATAGCTTTCATGAAGAACATGGCGCTTGCGGCGGCCATACTGTCTCTAGTGGCGGTGGTCCAGCCCTGGGCTTACGCCTTGAATTGGTAGTCGGTCAATAAAGCCGAGCGAATAACACACATACACCACCGCAAAGTGCCTGATTGGTCAGCCGGGCAAGTGGTACCACATTGCAGTGATGTATGTGTGTTATTCGCTCGGCTTTTCCATTGCCGGGTTTTCCTGTTGTCTAGTCCCGCCAGGAATACGGCACAACTCATCCGTAACGTGGTACCACCGGCTCGGATTACCACATAAGCACTTTACGGATGAGTTGTGCCGTATTCCTGGCGGGGCAAGACAGTCAAAATCACCTGATCGTATCGCGCGATATGACCACGTGTTGTTCACCGAACGAGCCGGGAGCGACCGCGTACTTGGGAAAATATATGGTCACGGCATAGTCGGTGAAGGTGAAATTCCGAAAATTGGCCGAATCCGGAGTCGTGCCATTATTTAACATTGATATCTGTACGTTACCGCCGGAAGCTTGGGCCAACGAATCAGTCAGCTGGCTCCTAGCGATATACGAGACTTGCGTCAGATAATCAGAGACGCCCGGGAACATATCGGCCAGAGTCAGCATTTTGCCTGAGGAGCCGGACGAGTCGATCGATCTGCCGGAGGCGTTGTCTGCCGTCGTGCCGCCCGATCCGGTGCCGTCGGCCTCATAATCGAATGTTTGCAGATCTTGGTTTTCATTAGCACCGCCGGTGTACGAGTCATAACGCTCGATGAAGCTTATATAGCGGCTATTCATCTGGGTCGGCTGCCACGAAGCTATAAAAGAATAGTCGGACGGGGATATGACGGCTCGGGGATCGCCGGTGGCCGCGCGAGCCTTCATGGTATATCCCGCTGCCTGACGGAAATCAGCCAACCTGCTCAAAGTAGCCGAAGCGATAGCGTCATTCAAGCCAACCGGCAAACCGGGAAATTGCGGGTATTCGATGTTCACTTGCGGGGAAGTGGACGCATTCTCTTTGATGGAAACTATGACAACCGGAGTGGTCGAGGCGCCGTTAGGGGCCATTGCGGCAATTCGGGTCAACAAAGCTTCGGAGGATGGCCGGATGCCGTATCTCTCCGCCAAGACAAAACCGACGGCCAGCCCGGCGATGGCAAAAACCATAGCTACGATGATCACTGTTGTCCGTCTGCGCATGCTTTGATTGTACAACAATATGATTTAAAATGTGTCCATGTTATAATGTATCCATGTTATCAGAACAAGGTCTAACCGCCGACCAAGCGCGGGAATTGCTGGCAAAATACGGCCCGAATACCATCGAAGAGAAGAAGAAGTCCGTCCTGGCCAGGTTGTGGAAGTCCGTAGCTTCGCCCATGTCTCTCATGTTCATAGCCGCCGGCGGCCTGTCTCTCTGGGCCGGCGAAGACAGTGACGCCGTCATCATAGGGGTGCTCTTCGCCACAAATATCGGCGTCGGCGTCTGGCATGAAGCAAAGGCCGACAATGCTCTCGATAAGCTCAAAGAGAAGCTTTCGGTCATGGTCAAGGTCATACGGGATGGCGCCTGGAAGATACTGCCTTCGGCCGAGCTTGTGCCGGGCGATATCATAGAGCTGGCTACAGGAGACCTTATCCCGGCCGACGTCTCATTCCTGGACGCCAAGAATACCAGCGTCAACGAGGCGGCGGTGACAGGGGAGTCTCTGCCGAAGGACAAGCAGACCGACGACGTCGGATATTCCGGGACTTTCGTGATGACCGGCTTCGCCCATGCCAAAGTATCCAAGACCGGATCAAAGACCTATTTCGGCTCCACCATGACCATGGTCGAGGGTGTCCGTCACAAGAGCCAGCTTGAGAAGGACATCATCTCCATATCCAGATTCCTTTCCATCATAAGCCTGGTCATCATGGCGGTCCTGACAGCCGTACTTCTCGGCGTCCATGAGCCGTTCTTGAAGATAGCCACTCTCGACGTCTCGATGCTCATTGCCGGCATACCGGTGGCCCTGCCTACGGTCATGACACTCATCATATCCGTCGGAGTCATGGATCTGACCAAGAGATCGGTCATCGTCAGGCGTCTGTCATCTCTCGAAGATCTGGCCAACGTCAACCTGATCCTGTCCGACAAGACCGGTACTTTGTCCGAGAACAAGATCAAAGTGACCAAGATGGTGCCGCTAGTCGAGACGGGCGGCTCGAACGGCATAGATGAACGACGCATATGGTCCTTGGCCCTGGCCGCGGCGCCGAGGCCGAACAGCAATCCGCTCGACGTGGCCATAGAGTCCAAAGCCAAAGAGCTCGGCGTGTCGGCCGTGCCCATAAGCGATTTCATACCCGGCGACTCGGAGCGCAAGCGTACGACCGCTTTTATAACCGACAACGGTACAGAGAGAGCCGTGGCCCTCGGCGCGCCACAAACGATCAGGTCGTTGTCTTCGATGGACGACGAGACCGCAAAGAGATACGACGATGTAGTTTCCGGCGCAGCCAAGGAAGGATTCAGGGTCCTGGCCTTGGCGGATAGCGCCTCGGCCAAAGAAGAGGGCATGCGCATCATAGCCGTCTTCTTCCTGGCCGATGCCATAAGGCCGGAAGCCAAGGAGACCATCGACTTCATGCGAGATTACGGCATCAAGGTCAAGATGGTGACCGGAGACGGCCATGACGTGGCCGCCCACGTGGCCACGCAGCTAGGTCTAGCCGGCCGCATAGTGACGCGCGACGAATTGGAGTCAAAGCCAGAAGAAGTCAAAGCCGGTTTCGCCGACATCGCCGGTTTCGCCGAAGTCATGCCCAAGAATAAATTCGACATAGTCAACATGGCCCAGTCTCTCGGCGGCCGCACAGTCGCGGTCACCGGCGACGGGGTCAACGACGTGCCGCCGGTCAAAGCGGCCGACGTCGGTTTTGCCGTAGCCAACGCCGTAGACGCCTTGAAAGGCACGGCCGACATAGTCCTGACCTTGCCCGGCATATCCGTCATCAAGGAAGCCATAGTAGAGGCGCGCAAGATATTCACGCGCCTGTACAATTATTCGCTCTACCGCATATCGGAGAGCTTCAGGCTCATCGTCACCATAGCCGTCATAGGCGTCATATTCGGCACCTATCCACTGACTCCCGTTCAGATCATATTCATAGCCCTATTAAATGATATCCCCATCATATCTCTGGCATATGACAGAGTAGCGGTATCGCGCGCTCCGTCCGCGGTCAATGCCAAGAGGCGCTTTGCGCTCTCGACCATATTCGGAGCTACGGGCATAGCCAACAGCATGATTCTCCTGTGGGTGGCCATGGCTTTCCTGCATGAACCGTGGCCGGTCATCCAGACCCTGTTCTTCCTGAAGCTCACTGTTTCTGGGCATATGCTGGTATATGTAGCGCATACGGAACGGCCGTGGGTGCGATTCCTGCCGTCAAAGCAGGTCATATGGGCCACTATCATGACCCAGTTGGCGGCTACGGCCATGGCGTTCTACGGTTTCTTTACGGAGCCGATCTCCTGGAGGCTGATACTTCTGGTCTGGATCTGGTCTTTCTTCTGGATGCAGATAGCGGAGTTGTCCAAGCAGTGGTTCAACCGCCGAGTCAACAGCAAAGCCGCATCAGCTTCGCCCGCCGCGCCGGCCGTGTTAGCGAGCAGTTGAAATATCCGGCCGTATGTTGATGCTGGTGTCTACTTAGGAGCGGCAGTAATATGCGGAGTGTTCTTCACCGCATATCACTGCCGCTCCCGCTCGTTACCACACCCACGGTATGAGCCTCTTTGTGCGGGCTTTGTATTCAGGATATTTGTCGGGGAAGAGGCGGAGCATTATCTTCTCCTCGACGAAGACGCTGGGGATGAAATAGGCGATATATAGCACCAGAGCGAACAAGAATAATAGGCCGTATACCATAGCCGAGCCTATCAAGGCCACCGGGATGGCGGAGTATATAGGATTGCGGATATAAGCATACGGTCCGGAGGTCACCAGCTCGGCACCTTCTTTGACCGACATAGGCTGGCCCCAATTCCTGCCGAGGTGATAGCGCGCCCAGAAAGCCAGAGCCACACCCAGTATGACGAGCGCCGCGCCGGTCCAGCGCACTGCGGGATTAGCAATGTGCCAGAGGATGAAGGAAGCGTTGTGGCCGTAATAACGGATGGCTAAGATGACGAGGACGGCGAAGATCAACCTGAACGCTATGAATCGCCCGCCGGCCCGCTTGGCGTACTTCTTGGCGAACAGGGCGGATACCAGCCAGACGGCTATGAAGACCAACCATGCGCCTGCCACGATGGAGCCTATAAGGTCGGAGTATTGCATGGGGGTATCATAGCATGAGGGCAGGGTAGCGTCGCTTGAATAAAAAAACGGCCCGCAATTCTGCAGGCCGTACGCTATCAAGATCACGAGGAACGCGGTTGGACGTCCGGCACGCATGGCCCGCGGGCCTGGGCGAATCGTATCTTGGAACGCAACCGCAATGTTCCGAGGAGCGCGTCCCAGAGAGGGAATACGACATTGAAGTTCTTGCCCATGTAACGGTGATGCAAGAGGTGGTGGCCATTCAGCCGATAGAATATCCAGCCGACTATCCACGCCCGCTTCATGAGCCGTTTCCTGGGCCGCGGCAGATGCATGCACCAATGTATGTATTCGTAGGTGCCGTAGTATAGCGCGCCGACGATGAGCGGTATGATAAGCATCCACCAATCGCCGGATGCGAGAGCGGCGATGGCCGGTATGATAGCCAAGATCGGCAAGAGGACCAGGATATTCCACCAGGCCATGGGTATGGTGCGCTTGTCCTTTTCGTCCTTCAAGTGATATGTCTCATCGGCCTTGAAGATGCGATGATGGGTCAAGGCATGGGCCCGGAATGGATAGGTGAGCGCCCCGACCGGCCGATGCATGAGCCAGCAATGGAGGATGTATTCAAAGAGCGAGACATATGTCACGCTCATGATGATAATGAGTATGATCATATGATAGAGGTGTTGATTGTTGAGTGAAGTGTCCTTGGACAGGATAGCATTGAAAAGCGGCATAGAATTCTGGCTGTTGCAAAACTAAAAACAGGAGTATAATTGTCGCACTTGTACGCATGATCAGGTCGTCCATTGCGATCATGCGGATCTAAACCCGTCATCGACCCCGAGGGCTATTTTTAGTCGAGGATATTATCAATTAACCGTAATACGCATGAATAAAAAACGAAAAGCTCCGATTACCAACGCTCGAGATAATCAGCTGGTCCTATATACGGACAAGCGCGGTGACATCGAATTGCGAGCTGATATTGAGAAAGACACTATCTGGGCCACGCTGGATCAGATATCCGAAGTCTTTGGTCGCGATAAGTCTGTTATCTCTAGGCATTTGAAGAATATCTTTGCCTCCCATGAGCTCGATAGAAAGGCAACTGTTGCAAAAAATGCAACAGTTCAGTCGGAGGGTGGCAGACGAGTCACAAGAGCAGTCGAGTACTACAATCTGGACGTCATATTATCTGTCGGCTACAGGGTGAATTCCAAACAAGCCACCAAGTTTCGCATCTGGTCCACCAGGGTCTTGCGGCAATATCTAGTCGGCGGCTTCAACCTCGACCGCAACAAGCTCGCCGTATCTACGGACAAGCTAGGAGAGGTCAAGAGAGCCATCAGCTTCATCGAGTCCGGTGTCAATGGCGGCCCACTGAAGGCCAAGCTCAAGCTGAACCTCTCGAAGGATCTGATGAAATAAAAAAACGGTCCGCATGCGATATGCGGGCCGTATCGGTGAAGATGAATCGTCAATCGGTTTTATGGACTCCTCGCAGGAAGTGCTCGACCAGGAGCTTGACTATGGGACGACCGGCGAACGGGGCCCAACAGCGCACCGGGTCATTGCAGTAGATGAAACCCATGAAGTAAGCCGCCACGCTCTCGCATAACTCCTCGCCTACATTTCTGATGAACTGCTTATCGCTCGGATCATCAGGAAAAGGACGGTAGGCCGCCGCATAATGGGAGATCGGGTCATGCTTGGCCGCCTCATGGGCGAACATCATCATGAATGCCTCGCCGGTATATTCCGTGCAACCAGGGACGTCTATCACGTATGGCTCTTTACCGCAGAACCACAAGGGATTCAGGATTGTGTGGGAGTATTCATGGATGAGCGCGTGCACGAGCATGAATGTTGCGATGCGATCCGGGACCTCCGGTATCCGGTAGAGCCATATGTCGCTCACTTTCTTTTCGGGTGTCCACGATACGATATCAGTGTATCCCGGGACTATGGCGGTAGGACACATTGCCTTCAACCGGTCTTCGGTCGGGATAGGCCGATCGGAAGTCGTCCCGACGGCGAACCATGTTGGTGGCTTGCCGACGATATTGCGGAGGACGGATCGTTCCTGTGCTGGTCCCTGGAAGAGAGACAATACCTTGGTTATCTCCGATGGCCGGATCTGGACGTTCTCCATGCCGACCACATTTGAGTAATCATCTGCGAGCTGCGTTATCCAGCTGAGCTGGCGTGCTACCCGCTCCTCATTGGCAGTAAGCCATGCGAGGACGGGCCCGAGGTCGAAACCATCAGTCGTATTCATATTTTCCTTTCAATGTTGCAAGTTTCTTT
>JAGWJT010000045.1 GCA_028865615.1 Patescibacteria group bacterium
AATGTACGACTGGATCCATGTGTTTGTGTGATTATTTGATTAACGCGCAAATATAAGGGATAAGACGTGACCATCACTACGGACATTACGTCTCATGCTACCATATCGGCGCAAATAAAAACGCCGGAGCCTGTTGTGTGCAAGCGCCCGGCGCGATGAAATGAAAGCGATCAACATTTAGCCACCATTTGGCGTATCTCCGATGCATTCCATTGCCCCCTTACGACAGATTGCGCCAGGCTCGTATACATCAAGACCGCACCAGCCTTCGCGAACAGCAATCTTGAGACTTTGCCGAAACTGTCGCCCATAGCCATGGGGGCTACGATCAATTTATGATCCGACATTATGTTCGAGGCGCAAAGCACGAATTCGGCGAATTCCTCGAACGAGTCCGGCACTATGGCGAGCTTGAATATGTCGCAACCAAGGAGCTTCGCCTTTCTGGCAATGACATATGACATGCTCGGCGACCATGGCCCATTCATGGCATGCTGGGAGATGATTATCCCCACGCCGAGAGATTTTGCCTCACGGATGACGTCGATCATGATGTCGGCAGTCGAGGCCTCCACGTCTATGAATGTCGCCAAGGGCATATGTTCCCTGTATAGCGCCATCCTGGTATCGGCATTCCAATCAGATTGGCGGCCGCCTTCACTGGCGTCACGCACTGTGATTATCACAGGCCTGCTATGAGATCCGCATAATTCCCTGATCTCAGCGCGGATATGTGGTTCGCAATCAACGCGCCATTCAAAGATATCGGCTATGTCTGGGTTGGCGATAGCGACTCTGGCATCCTCTTTCGAGGCTATGACACCGACAATGTTGGCCATTTCAAGCAATTCATTCAGTTGTCTTTTCATAAGTCCTTTCTGGGCTCAGGTAACCACAAACCACTGACATTGTAAAGCTGATCCATTCCGTCAAGGCGACCTAAAAACGCCGGGGCTTGCAACAATGTGCAAGCCAGGCCAGCGCGTGTCCAGATAAGACAAAGCCCGCATTGGTATGGCGGGCTTTAACATTGCCTTTCGGCGACATTTTTATGTGGGAATGTTAACCCTTGAAAGAACTCAAAAGCAGTGGATGAGAAGCGGAGCGCGACCGGAGCCGCGCCCCGCTTACGATTTCCCGCAAACGCAGGTTCGTCTCCATTGCCTTTCGGCGCGCCCACCATGCTTACGCAGTGGCAGGCAAAACTTCGACATCCACCGGTTCGGGAGCCGAGAGACCAGCCTTTCGGCGTGCCTCTACGTATTCCTCCATGGTGCGAAAATTGCCGAGCGTGGATTCCACGCTTTCGATTTCCCGGTCACCATCGGCCCACTCGATATTGTAGCCCGTCCCTTGGCCGATGGCATTGTATGCGCCCTCGTAGGTTTCGGGCCGGAAACCATGGATGACAACATCCCCAGTGTTCTCATCCACCGTGATGTTGTGGGTGGACGAAGTGGAGCCCTTCAGTGTGCCTGAGGAGGTGCTGATGGAAACATTCCGTCCCCATGCCGGCTGACAAAGCCCCCACCGGCTAGCCACAAGGTCCACGATGCCCTTGCGAGCCGCGCGGACTGTGCTCTCGTCGCCCTCGCAGACGTCGAGGGATGCGAAATCTCTCTCGGCCACCTGAGGTATCACCAGTCCGCTGATTTGAAGCGTAACGCTTGAGTCGGCTCCGTTCCGCAAAGCGAAACGAATCACATTATTGCGAGTCTGGGAGTACTTGAAGTTAATTTTCATAGCAATGGAGTGCGCCGTATGCGGTAGCGCGGACCGTTGGCTTTGGGATTATTCCCTTTTCTGTAATGACAGTTCAGCCAACTTCCTGACTACCTCAACACGAGATAGCTTACTGCCAGCCTTCCAGAAAGGTGGGCAAAAAGCTATCTCGTTATACGCACTGCTTTTTCAACGTACTGTTAACATTATAGCACCTTTTGATGCAAAGTCAATAGCACCAAAGCGGCCTATTTCTTCGGTCTTTTGAGGTACATCTTCCCCTTCAATTTCTCCGGCAAATAGCTGTCTTCTTTTGAGCCTGGATTCTTGGGGTACATCTCATAGCCCTTGTGGTAACCGAGCTTCTTCATAAGCTTTGTAGGAGCATTCCGGACATTCATGGGAATAGACAAATTGCCTGTCTTCTTGACGTCATCGAGCACTTCGAAATATGCGTCATAAGCGGACCTGTCCTTTGCGGCCAGGGCGAGGTAGGCCGTACCGTGAGCAAGGTTTATCTGTGCTTCAGGCATTCCAATAACATCTACAGCTGCGAAGCAGGCATTGGCCACGACCAAAGCCGTCGGTTGAGCCAATCCGATATCTTCAGAGGCGAATACGACCATCCTTCGGGCAACGAACTTGGGGTCTTCCCCGCCTTCGAGCATGCGCGCCAGATAATAGAGGGCCGCGTCGGCGTCGCCGGCCCGCATGCTCTTTATATAGGCGCTTATGGTGTCGTAGTGCTCGTCCCCCTTCTTGTCGAAGCGGATGAAGGCGTGCTCGAAGGTGTCCTTCAGATTGGCCAGGGTGATGGGGCCGTAGAGCCGCTGGCAATTCTCTATGGCGGTGATGGTGATGCGGGCGTCGCCGTTGGCCAGGGCGGCCAGCCATTCCAGGGCGTCTTTGGGCACCTTGATCTTGGTCCGCTTGATGATGGCCTTGAGGTCGGCTTCGGACAAGGACTGGAGGACGAAGACCCGGCAGCGTGACAGGAGGGCCGGAATGACTTCGAAGCTCGGGTTCTCCGTGGTGGCGCCTATGAGGGTCAGCTTGCCGCTCTCCACGTACGGCAGGAGGAAGTCCTGCTGAACCTTGTTGAAGCGATGTATCTCGTCGAGGAACAATACCTTCGGCCGGCCCTCGAGCAAGGTGTCGGGCTCGTCTATGATC
>JAGWJT010000016.1 GCA_028865615.1 Patescibacteria group bacterium
GATAACAGGCTAGTTCCGCCTAAGAGTTCATATCGACGGCGGAGTTCGGCACCTCGATGTCGGCTCACCACATCCTGGGGGTGGAGAAGCTCCCAAAGGTTTGGCTGTTCGCCAATTAAAGTGGTACGCGAGCTGGGTTCAGACCGTAAAGGAGAAGATTCAAGAAGCAAGATTCAAGATTCAAGAATAACCGCAATGCGATCATTCCTGAATCATGAATCCTGAATCATGCATCATCTTTTTTACCGTCTGAATCCCGAGGTTGAATGAATGGTTCCCACCATTCAATGTGACTTGTCCACGGCGGTCCCAAGGAGAAATCCTCGGTGACACAGATGACTTATATCGGTGAAGCCCGGATCGCAGAGATGCGACCGAGGTAACACCTAGGGAAAGATAGTTGTTGGTTCCTGGTTACTAGTTGCCGATAGATCGCGCATGCGATTTACCAGCAACCAGCTACTAGTAACCAGCAACTAACTGCCCGTAGAGACTACACGTCATCCACCCTCTTGAATCGTGAATCTTGATTCATGAATCAAGGGTGATCATATAGTCCATTGCACGAAGCGATTCGTGGAAACAAGCGTGAGACAGGTTGGTCTCCTATCTACTGTAGGCGTTGATGCTTGAGGGGAATTGACTCTAGTACGAGAGGACCGAGTTGAACGAACCTCTGGTCTGGGAGCTCTGCCGCCAGGTGGACCGCTCCGCAGCTATGTTCGGATTGGATAAGCGCTGAAAGCATATAAGCGCGAAGCCGGCCCCAAGATCAGGCATCGTTATGAGACCCGTGAGAGATGATCACGTTGATAGGCTTTAGGTGTACGCGCCGTAAGGCGTTGAGCCGTGAAGTACTAATCCGTCCATCCCGCCGGGAACTCTACGAATCGACTTGTGAATACCAGCATTGCATATTTGAGATATGAGAAGGGAGTAAGCATGTGTCGTTCGAGGAACATTCGCAGGCGATTTCTCAGCAGAGAAATCTCCGAGAACCGAGTGAGGGGCTCTGCAGAGCCCCGAACGCTTCCGAGGATGACACATGCTTACTCCCGACTGTGAATATCGAATCTCGCGTTCCGGTGGTTCGGCGCCGTGGCACCACCCGTTCTCATTCCGAACACGGCAGTGAAACGCGGTTGCGGCGATGATAGTCCTTCGGGGCGAAAGTAGCTAGCCGCCGGAACAGGGGATTCGCATATTGGAAAGCCGCCCGCCAGCTGGCCGGCGGCTTTTTTGCCGATGTTTTTGTGAGCTATTAGGCGAGGAGGTGGTGGTTGTGCGCCCGGCCGCTAACGGATATAATATCCGTATCTAACTATCTATGTCTTCATGGTCTAGGAGAAGGAAAGGCATGTATGCGGGAGCGCTCGTCGTCGTGGCCCTTGCCGTTATCGGTGCGGCGGCATTCAAGCTCTTGTACAAGGCTCCGTCATGTTTTGACGGGATCCGGAACGGCGATGAGACGGGCGTGGATTGCGGAGGCTCTTGTTCCAGGCTGTGCCCAAACGCTTTTCTGGCGCCTTCAGTGGCATGGTCAAGATTCGAGCAAGTAGCTCCCGGTCTGTACAACCTGGCGGCATATATAGTCAATCCGAATGCCGACGTCAGCGCCGCAGCCGTGCCGTATCATATGGCTCTATACGATGACAAGGGCGTATCCATAACAGACGTTTATGGCACGGCGGACTTGCCGGTCCACAGGGATTCCCTGGCTTTCCAAGGTTCGGTCAATATAGGCAAACGCACACCGGCCAGGCTGCTGTTCGAATTTACCGCTCCTCCGGATTGGGTCAAAAGCCCGGATCCGTTGTCTAACCTCCAGATATCGAACAAGCAATATTCAGAGACCGGATCGAGCTCCTCTCTCATAGTCACTGTGGCCGATACCGGAGTTGAGCCCGTATATAACCTGCAAGTCTATGCGGTCCTGTCGGACGCCGACGGCAACGTCCTTGATTTCTCCAAGACGGTGGTAGACCAGGTACCCGCCGGCGGAACAGCCTTGGCGCCTTTTACTTGGCCTAGGAGCCATGACGGCAAGGTCATTTCCATAGAAGTCCTTCCTGTGGCACAATAAGGCAATGCATAGATCGTGGAGCCTTGATTGGTGGCTGATTGGAGCCGTCGTGCCGATATTGGCCGTTGGCTTGGCTACCATGTATTCGTTCACGTATGACAATTCTTTTGCGGAGCACCAGTTCATCTGGATCATGGTGTCCGCGGCCGTGTGCGCCAGCGTGTCGTTCGTGGATGTGCGTTTCCTGCGCCTGACATCGATATCCGTCGCCCTGTTCGCCGTATCGGTGGCTCTCCTGGGCTCGTTATTCGCCCTGGGCAAAGTATCGCACGGCGCGGCCAGCTGGCTCTCATTCGGGGCATTCTCTCTGCAACCATCCGATCTCGCCAAGGTCGCTCTCGTAGTCATCCTGGCCAAATATTTTTCGAGAAGGCATATAGAGATCAACAACCTCCGGCACATACTGGTGTCGGGCGCCTACGCTTTCATATTCTTTATCCTGGTGCTAGTCCATCCGGATCTCGGCTCGGCCCTGATCATCGCCCTCATCTGGCTGGGCATGATCATGGTATCAGGCATATCCAAGAAGCACATCTTGGCTTTGATAGCCCTGGGTCTGCTGGGTTTCGCCCTATTGTGGGGCATCGTACTGAAGCCGTATCAGAAGGACCGCATAAAGAGCTTCATAGATCCCGGTGCGGATATACAGACCGTCGGTTACAACGCTTACCAGTCTACCGTGGCCGTCGGTTCGGGAGAGCTTGTAGGGAAAGGCCTGGGATATGGCACCCAGTCCCGCCTGAAGTACCTTCCGGAATATCAGACCGACTTCATCTTCGCCGCTTTTGCGGAAGAATGGGGTTTTGTGGGCATAGCCATATTGTTCGCCCTGTATGGCGTGATCGTATGGCGCATAATAGTCACGGCCTCTCGAGGCGCTACCAATTTCGAGATATTGTTCGGCGCCGGCGTGGCGGTATATTTTATCGTGCATATAGGCATAAACGTGGGCATGAATATGCACTTGCTGCCGGTGACGGGGACGCCCTTGCCGTTCATGTCGTACGGCGGCACCCATATCATGAGCGAATTCCTGCTGCTCGGGGTCCTATTGGCCCAGCGGCGCTTTGCCCGCCCGGCCCACAAAGACGAGGTCAAGAACGAGTTCGTCGGGCCGAGGTAGTTTATGGCATGAATGGGGAATAGGCGGACAAGGTCTTTCTGACACGCGTCGGCCTCTGCAGAGGCCGCGCTACATCTCGGCGATTTCCTGCTGGAAATCGCCTGCGAAGTGTCAGAAAGACCTTGTCCGCCTATTCTCTTCTGTACTGATTAACTTAATTTACCAATAAACTTTCTCGACTTCGGTGACCATGTTGTTCAGAGAAAAGTCATGCGTCACCCGCTCCTTCAATGCCGCGCCGTAGCGGCGGCGTTCTTCGGGATGTTCGATCATAAATGAAACGGCGTGAGCCAGCTCTGACGGCTTCTTGGGCTGTACCAGGATGCCGGAGCGCATGTCGTCTATGAGTTCCGGTATCCCTCCGACCGTGGTGGCCACTACAGGCAGGGAAGCGGCACCGGCTTCGAGGAGGACGTAGGGGAAGCCCTCTTTTATGGATGGCAGGGCAAAGACGTTGAAGGCTTTCAGATATTCGGCCGCATTGTCGATATAGCCCGCCAAGAATACGGTCTTTTCCAGTCCGAGCTCGGCGATCTTGGCGCGCAGGTTCTCCTCTTCGTCGCCCCCGCTTATCACTATATAAGCCATGTTCGGATGCTTGTCTCTGGCGGCTTCTATGGCCTCTATCATATAAGCGAGCCCCTTATTCTTGTGCAGTTCGGCGATGGTTCCGATGACGAATGTCTTTGCATATTCCGCCGGGCTCATGCCGATAGTCTTGGCGATCGATTGCTTCGCGCCGTCTACGGACAAGAGCGTAGCGGGTTTGATGCCCAGGCGTATGAGGACGGTCTTGTCTTTCAGGCCGGGAAGCCGCAAGGCTTGGCCGTAATCGCGCTCGGATATGACTACGACCTTGTGGCAGAGCATGGCGGTGACCCATGAAGCGGCTACGATGGCCGCTTTCTGGTATACAGGCCTGTCCTCATTCCAAGTCCAACCGTGCACGGTCATGACTATCTTCTTGACCCGTAGCAGGCGGCCCGCTATGGCGCCGAGACCGGCGGCTTTGGGGCTGTGTAGATGCAGTACGTCAGGCTGCTGTTCTTTGATGACGGCGAATATCTCCCTGAATGAGCCCGCGTCCTTGCCTATCGACACGTCCCGACCCAAAGACGCGATCGAGTAAGTGAACACTCCGGCCGCTTCGAGCTTGTCCTTGAGGATGCCTTCGCCGCCTACGGCGGCTTTGACTTCATGCCCGGCGGCCTTCATGGCCACGGCCAGGTCGTATACGTGCCTTTGGGCGCCGCCCCAATTGGACTTGGTCACGACGTAAAGGATTTTCATCGACTTCACACTACCATCAAAACAGGCCTATAGGAAGACATTGAACAAAAGTCGTTTTTGTGGTATTGATAATCGATATGACCAGAGCCGTAAATTCCAAGATGGCCGCTATAATGGTAGCAGGGGACATAGTCGCCTATCTATTTTCTCTCATACTCATGATATCGGTCCGGTACGCCCTGATCCCGGGGCGATCGCTCATCCTCACCCACCTCCAATCGTTCGGCATCCTGTTCATCCTTTTCGCTATCGTGAACTTGGCTGTGGGGCTATACGACAAGCCGACCATATCGTCGAAGCCGCGCGTGCCCGGACTCATCCTTACGGCCCAAGCCTTGAATGTAGTCATCGGCATAGCATATTTCTATCTGGTCCCGAGCATCATCACGCCGAAGACCAGCCTGGCTTTCTATTTCATAGTGTCGACCGCCGCAATGTATATCTGGAGGTTGGCCGTCTTGCCGGTCATCTCTTCCCAGAGGAAACAACCGGCCATACTGATAGGTAAAGGCGGGGATATAGATGACTTGCGCAACGAACTGGATACCAACAGCAGTTACGGTCTCTTTTTCAAGGAAGTGATAGCCCCCAACGGTTCGTCCGACGATCTGGTGTCAGAGCTGGAGAAAGCCGCTTCCGGTAGCGAGCCTGTCGTCGTGGTGGCCGATTTCCATGACAAGACCGTCGAATCCATCATGCCGCGCCTTTATAAGCTCATATTTTCCGGCGTTCAAGTGATAGATGCCAGCAAGCTGTATGAAACCGTTTTCGGGCGCATACCCATGTCCATGCTTGGCGAAAAATGGTTCGTCGAGAATTCGGCCGAGGCCTTTGGCAGCCGTACAGTGTATGATTTCTTGAAGAGGACTATGGACATCGTCATAGCCGGAACCATAGGCTTGATCTCACTCATCATATACCCGTTCGTTGTCCTTGCGATCAAGGCGGAAGATGGCGGATCGGTATTTGTGACACAGATGAGGGTTGGCAAGAATGGCCGGACGATCCGGGTCAGGAAATTCCGCAGCATGACGTCGGATGACAACGGCGCATATGGCCGGGACGGCAAAACTCGCAATGTCGTGACCAAGGTCGGCAGATTCATACGCCTGACTAGGATAGACGAGCTGCCCCAGCTTTGGAGCGTGGTCAATGGCGATCAGTCTCTCATCGGGCCGAGGCCGGAGTTGCCGGCCCTGGTCGAAGTGTATTCCAAACAGATCCCTTATTATGATTCCAGGCACCTCATCAAACCCGGCCTATCCGGTTGGGCCCAGATATATCACAGAGCCCATCCCCACCACGCCGTGGCTATAGATGATACGCGAGACAAGCTGTCGTATGATCTTTTTTATGTAAAGAACCGCTCTCTCATGCTCGATGTCAGTATCGCATTGCAGACCGCGAGGGCCGTCGTCTCAAGACAGGGGGTGTAATTCGCCCAATACAGAATGATTTCATCATAATCAGAGCGCTAATTATCCGCCATTGCATAAAATGGAGAAATCCCATAATATAGCGGTATTATGTTAAAACAGCGGGCCAAGGCCTTATATATCGTCGTCATAGCCGTGTTGATCGGCTATTTTGTCTACTCTACGAACACAGCCGGAGGTTTCCTCGGCTATCATCCGTTCCGGCTAGGCCTGGATCTTTCCGGCGGAGCCCATCTGGTGTACAAAGCCGATGTTTCCAAGCTTCAACCGTCGGATATCGATGCGTCCATGACGGCTTTGCGTGACAGCGTCGAGCGCAGGATAAACATATTCGGCGTATCGGAGCCGCTGGTCCAGACCCAGGAGAATGCCACCTTGTCCTCGGCCGAAGCCGCTTACAAGCTCATAGTCGAATTGCCCGGCGTGACGGATACGAAACAGGCCGAAGATGCCATAGGAGCCACGCCAAACCTGGAGTTCAAGATAGCTTCTTCGTCGGCCATAGCCGCATTCCAATCTTCCTCGGCCGCCACGGGTACGACCACTCCCGTTGATCAGAATCCGGCTTATATCGCTCTATTCCAGTCGACCGGCCTCACGGGCTCGCTGGTGGGCCGGGCTTCGGTCCAGTTCAATCCGACCACCAACCAGCCGGAAGTCGGCCTGGCTTTCAACGCCTCCGGCCAGGCTCTCCTCGACAAAGTGACCAAGGAACATATCGGCGACTACCTGGGTATATTCCTGGACGGCGCTCCCATAGAAGTGCCCGTCATCAAAGACGAGATACCGAACGGCCAGGCGGAGATAAGCGGCTCTTTCACCGTCGATCAGGCCCAGACCCTCGTTCGCAACCTGAACTACGGCGCTTTGCCCATACCGATCACTCTCATCTCCGAAGAGACTATTGGACCGACTCTTGGCCAAGCGGCTGTGGCCGGAGGCGTAGAAGCCGGCTTAGTGTCGTTCATAATTATCGGTTTGTTCCTCATAGTTTGGTATCGTCTGCCG
This sequence comes from Patescibacteria group bacterium, assembly GCA_028865615.1. Classification (GTDB taxonomy): domain Bacteria; phylum Patescibacteriota; class Minisyncoccia; order Phycocordibacterales; family PALSA-1337; genus C7867-002. The sequence continues at coordinate 6,941 of JAGWJT010000016.1, forward strand.
GGCTTGGTAGCCACGATCGCTTTGGCAATATACGCATCTATAATGCTTGCCCTTTTCAAATTCATACCGGTCACTTTGACGGCGGCCGGCATTGCGGGCTTCATCATCACCGTTGGCATGGCGGTAGACGCCAATATCCTCATATTCGAGCGCATGAAGGAAGAGTTGCGGGCGGGGCGCGGCATCGCCGATGCCATGCATGAAGGCTTCGCCCGAGCCTGGCCGTCCATACGCGACTCGAACGTCTCGTCCATCATCACAGGCGTCATTCTTTACAAATTCGGCTCCACGTCCATCATCACCGGTTTTGCCCTTGTCTTTGTGATCGGCGTGCTGGTCTCGATGTTCACGGCCATCACGGTGTCGCGCCTGTTCCTGTATGCGGTGGCGCCGGCCAAGACATCGAGGTTGGCGGCATTCCTTATCAATAACGGCTTCAGGAGATTCATGATTCACGATTCATGATTCAAGAATTGTCGCATTTATTCATGAATCCCGAATCTCGTATCAATAATAACAATGTGGATAATCAATAACAGGGAAATATTCTACGGCATATCGATCGCTCTGGTCGCGGCTTCCGTCGTGTCGCTCGCCATATGGGGTCTGGAGCCGGGCATAGACTTTACCGGCGGCACATTGGTCGAGGTCGCTTATCAGGATACCAGGCCTTCTATGGATTCCGTGATCCCCGCGCTGTCGGCCATCGATCCGGCGGTTTCCGTCAGGCCTTCCGGTTCGGACGAATTTTTCGTGCGTATGAAGACCGTCGATCAGGCCGGCAAGGAAGCGGTCATGAACGCCTTGTCTATGAACGGCACTGCGTCGACCACTATAAAATCATTCGATTCCGTAGGTCCGGTTCTCGGCGCAGAGGCTCTGCGCAAGGCCTGGGTATCCGTCATCCTGGTCATACTGGGCATAGTTCTGTATATAACCTTCGCTTTCCGCAAGGTCTCAAAGCCCGTATCTTCATGGAAATACGGCCTGATCGCCGTATCATCGCTGATCCATGATGTCATCATACCGGTGGGCGCATTTTCCATCCTGGGTCACTACTTGGGATATGAAGTAGACACTCTATTTGTGACGGCCCTGCTCGTCATCCTCGGCTTCTCGGTGCACAACACTATCGTCGTATTTGATCGCGTACGCGAGAATATCCGTCTCACCGGGGACCGCGAACCGTTCTCGGACATAGTCGGGAAGAGCGTAGCCCAGACGTTCACCCGTTCCATGAATACGTCGGCCACCGTGGTCATCGCCCTTGTGGTGCTCCTTATCCTCGGCAGCGAGACTACGGCTCACTTCACTCTGGCCCTCATCATAGGCATCGTAGCGGGCACTTGGTCGTCGGTTTTCATCGGTTCGCCGCTCCTGGTCACTATAGAGAAGTGGCAGTCAAAGAAAGACAAATCTAGACTCAGATAGCCAAAGGCAGCGAAAAGCCAAATGTGCTGCCTTTGCCTTCGCCGTCGGACTCGGCCCAGATCTTGCCGCCTTGCCGCTCGATGATGCTTCTGGAGATATACAGACCTATGCCCATGCCTTCGGTATAGGCCGAACGGGCTCTCTTGCCGCGGTATAGCTTAGTGAAGAGTCTCGGCAATTCTTCCTTGCTTATCCCTATGCCGGCATCTTTGACTGAGAAGACCGCGCGTTTGCCGTCTATTTCCAATGATACGTCTATGGCGGATCCGTCCTGAGAATAGTTTATGCCGTTTTCTATCAGGGTTTGCATGACGAAACCGACTTTGGATTGATCAAAAGAAGCTGTGATGCCTGGCATTATGCGTCCCGTGATGCGTATATTCTTTGCCCTGGCGTGATCCGAAGATTTTGTCATAGATTCATCGGCCAGGCTCGACAAGTCATTGTCCGCGAGCTTGTAACGGTATTTGTCGTCGTCGCTGTCCGAGGCTTGGACAAGCACGTCGGTCAATTCGACGAGCTTAGAGTTGGCGTTCTCTATGTATCCGAGCTGCTCTTTTGCCTCTGAAGGCAGGTTGAGCTTGGACAGATTTTCGCTTGCCCATTTTATGTGAGTAAGAGGAGTCCTGAACTTGTGCGTAACGGTTGTTATGAATTCATATTTCAACAGGTCGCTCACTTGCAGCTGTCTCCAGATCACCAAGCCTATCGCGACGGCAACGGCCGCGGAAAGCAACGGCATTATCCAAGCTGGGAATTGTGGGGCGTTGCCGATGATGAGATTGTTAAGGTAATTGGAAAAGACGATGAATATGCCGACCGCCGCCACCATAGACGAATATATGAAGGCCCGCTTGGCTATAACTCTGATGTCCAGCAAGTCGTATTTCAATACCGCATACATGAAAGGTATGGCGAAGAAGATCGGGAAGACCATGCCGTACGCCGGATCAACCTGTATATTGAATATGAGGAGCGGAGGGATGAGGCCGAAGCTCCAGCCGAAGCCCAGTCCGACCGCGAAGTATATTATGCGGTTCTTCTCCATAAAATCCCTGGACTTCATATAAGTTGCCATAAGGAGGTATATGAAATAAATCGGTATTATGCCCTGGAAGACAAGGCGAGAGAGCCAGTAAAGATCGCCCGGGACATAATATTCCGGAAAGTACATCTTGGGGGTTGATGGCAGTAGGAACGTATTTGGAAATAACAAGTAGAAAACTATGAAAGCCGCGCCAAGGATGTATGCCGATATGACCAAGCCGCGTCTTTGCCGGTCTTGTTTCAAGGCGGCCATGACGCAGTGGAAGTTCGCCACGCTTATAGCAATGACGCTCAGATTCCACATGAGGATATCTCTCGATATGATAGGGTCTGTGGAGTTCACTCCGATCAAGTGCGATATCTCAAAGATGACGACGAATATCAATGTCAAAGCCAGGGTCCAGTGGACGGTCTTGAGAGGTTTTTGGAATATCAGGAAAATGGCCATTCCGACAGAGAATATGGAAGAGATGACAGTTATCGAATTGTGGACGATCAGATGTATTTCCGGGCTCATGATATAAACGATTATACATTATTTTTAGGCCCCGCAGTAGATAATAAATAAACGACACCGAAATCTCTCTACGAATTTTTAGGCGATTTTTTCGGTTTGCCGTATTTGCTTTGGATATCATGGACTCTTTTCCCTAGGCGGTCAATGGCCTTCTTCATCTCGGCCGGATTCAGTGTCGCATGTTCTTTGTGCAGTTTTTCCTTCACCTCGTCGGATACATCAGTACGTTCAAGCACTCTCCGGTAAGGCGTTTTGGCGGTCTTCTCTCTCGTAATCTTCCATTTGGCTCCGATCCTTTGCTTTGAAACGATCCTTCTGTTGGCTATGAAGTGGTTCAGATACGGGGTCAGAACGTCGTAGAGCTCGTTCAGAGCGTCCACGATGTCTCTCATGTCCAGTCGTCCGTATCCGACGTATGCCCGTATGACGTGCCCGTTCCTCTCCTCCACGAAACAATTGTCGTTCTTGTGGTAAGGCCTAGACCTGGTCATGCGCAGATACGTCTCCTTGGCGTACGATATGCAGAAAAGGTTGATGAACTCGCTCCCGGAGTCGGGATGTATCTCTGTCCAGGGGAACGGAGAATCCTTTCTCATGGCCTCCAGGCTCATTTTGGTGACTACCTGCCCCTTACACCACTGAGCCCGTCTGGTGCCCCAAAGCGTGGCTACGTCAGCTCCGTTTACGGTCATGACGTAGTCTCCAGCCACCGTATCTCCGCAATGAGCCACCGTATCGACCTGTATTACTCCAACTTCCGCCGTATCCCAGCCGTCCATCCGTATGGGTACCATGGAAATGACGCTGCTTTTCTCGGTAGTACTCTTGCCTCCGAAATTCCTTCTAGTCCTGGTGAATCTGCCGACGTAATCTTTGACGCTTCCCAGGCTCATCTTTCGTAGCTTGCCAGTCGCAACATCATCGTATTTCCACGAACCTGCGGCGATCTGAGAGTTCACGTATTCATTGATCATCGGGTGGAGATTCTCCCCGCAGGCCTCGCTGCCGATCTCCCACACTTCAAGCAAGGCGGCTATGACGTCAGGCGTGTAATACCTGGGCCTGCCCCGGCTTTCCCGGTGCGCGGGATCCGTTAACTGCATTTTCCTTAACCGCTTGATGCAGGCTTTTCTGGTCAATCTGGTTACTTCCACCAGGGAACTCAAAATCGCGCTTTTTCTCTTCTTGTCCGCTTTCCAGTACTCCTCGCACTTTTCCTCAAAGACGCCTTGTTTGTGTTGCATATTCATGCAAACACGGTACCCTATTTATTATCTACCCGAGAGATTTCGGTGTCGTTTATTTCTATCTACAAGGAGGCCCTTGACTTTATTCTCGGGTCTAGTAAGATAGCCTTTACCTTCTATAACAAGCTATAAACGCCTTGTTGGAAGGTGGGACTTTGACAGTCACATATAACAAGAGAATGTATACCTTCGGAGTCCTGCTAACCCGGGACCGAGAAGGGAAGTGCAAGTACGCAAAATATTCCAAAAATGATTCAGCTCACATACAGATTCAGTATATGAGCTCAAGCAGGATCCAAACAGCGAATTCAAGATGTCGACGTATCATTCATGCAAATGAATAGCGCCTTCTATTTTGTTCCGTTCGCTTTATAGTTAAGAGTTTGATCCTAGCTCAGGATGAACGCTGGCGGCGTGGATAAGGCATGCAAGTCGAGGGGGTGCATCACACTGCGTGTGATGCAGATTCAAGAAGCAAGATTCAAGATTCAAGAATAGATCGCAGATGCGATTCTCTTGAATCATGAATCTTGAATCATGATTCTGCATCGTGCATAGCGCGATGCATCACCGGCGGACGAGGTAGTAATAAATAGGTACGCACCCTGGAGTCGGGCATAGCTCGTCGAAAGACGGGGTAATTCCCGATAGTCTCGCAAGAGTAAAGTTTTTCGCTCCGGGAGCGGCTTCTTCGGTATCAGCTAGTTGGTAGGGTAACGGCCTACCAAGGCTATGACGCCTAGGGGACCTGAGAGGGTGACCCCCACCGATGGGACTGAGATACGGCCCATACACCTACGGGTGGCTGCAGACGAGAATATTCGACAATGGGCGAAAGCCTGATCGAGCGACGCCGCGTGGAGGATGAAGTGCTTCGGTATGTAAACTCCTTTTGCCGGGGACGAAGTTATTGACGGTACCCGGAGAATAAGAAGTTGCTAAACTCGTGCCAGCAGCAGCGGTAATACGAGTGCTTCGAGCGTTATCCGGAATCATTGGGCGTAAAGGGTGTGTAGGCGGTTATGTTAGTCTCGTGTTAAATGCTCCGGCTCAACCGGAGCGCCGCACGGGAAACGGCATGACTCGAGGACGGTAGGGGTCTCTGGAACTCTAGGTGTAGCGGTGAAATGCGTTGATATCTAGGGGAACACCAAAAGCGAAGGCAAGAGACTGGACCGCTCCTGACGCTGAAACACGAAAGCGTGGGTCGCGAATGGGATTAGATAAATTCCCGCTACCGCGCCTTTGGGCATGAATGCCTGGAGGAAAAATAATAGTAGCGAAGGGTGTCCCTCATTTCCGCGAGGAAATGACGAGCATCCAGCTGTATCGGAGAAACTCCTTGCAATACGAGGTTTACTGGCCTCGCAAGGACAACCCCGAGGGAAGTCTTGCATATTAGATAGTGGAGTTGAGTTGTGCGTAAAGAAGTGAATGGCAATTGGAGCGAAATCTCCGGGCCGCTACGCAATTTAGTTTGCGTTAAGACTTTACCCGCTTCTCCTCCACTCTACTATCTAATATGTAAGACCCCGTAGAGACTAAGAAGCATAGTCCGATAGAAGGAGTTAATTATGAAAATTCATGTTAACACCTTTGTCAGAAAGAACAGTGTCGATCATTCTCGGGTCCATTCTTGGCGATGGTTGTCTGACTATCGCAGAGAAGTATCGAAACGCCAGATTTTCGTTCAGGCATTCGCACAACCAGAAGGAATATTTCCAATGGAAAGCGGATCAATTGAAGGAAATCGCTGGCGATCGATCGCAATGGATTCAGGGAAATGATCAGAAGACCGATGGGAGGGGAACAGTGAAGTATCGATTTCAAAGCGCGGCATTGCCGACTTTGACAGAGATTCACGGACTCACTCATAAAGGCACGTCAGGTCCGACAGCAAGAATAAGAAGGAAGTGGCTGAATAAGCTTACTCCCTTATCGCTGGCAGTCTGGTGGCTTGATGACGGTTCGTTGGTTTCCGATTCTCGCCAAGGAGTCTTATGTACCGACAGTTTCAGTCTTGAAGAAGTTGGAATACTTCAGCAATACTTGAAAGTGATTTGGGATGTAAAGACTTCGATCGGCGCGGTCAAGGAGACTGGACGACATAGATTATGGATTCGCAGCACAGAAGAGCTCAAGAGATTCTTGAGAATCATCATCCCGCATATCTTCGTAAAAGATATGCTTTATAAGATCCTTCTAGTGTATAAAGATCCTATGCTTCAACAACGCTGGATATCTGAAGTGGTCAAGTCAGGAAATTTTTCTGAAGCGGTTGTTCTCGAACAATTGCACAAGAAGAAAAGCCGGATGAAACATTTCAGATAAAGATATAGTCCGATCTTCGCGGTAACGCGAAGAGTGATGTAGAAATACAATCATCGATTACTTTAGAAAGTAATCAGTAACAAAAAGACCCCAGTAGTCCACGCCCTAAACGATGATCTCTCGCTTTGAGGAGTATCGACCCTCTTCGAGGCTAAGCTAACGCGATAAGAGATCCGCCTGGGTAGTACGGCCGCAAGGTTGAAACTCAAAGGAATAGACGGGGACTTGCACAAGCG
>JAGWJT010000017.1 GCA_028865615.1 Patescibacteria group bacterium
TGCCACCGCCCCAGCCGCCACCGTTCCAATTGCCAGTGCCATGGCCGCCGCCAACGTAACCGCCGCGGCCGTTAGAGGAACCGGCGGGTGAGTAATAATACCCACCGCTGTCGCATACCGGGTTGTAATACCCGCCATACGTCGGCACGTATGAACCATGTCCGCCACCGTAATACCCATCATGACCATAATAATGTCCGCCGATCCCGTAATTCCGCTCTGTTTGGCGGATGAAGTGACGTTCCTCCCAAGACGAATCCCAGTAAGTGACTACCGGGGCCGGATCATAATACGAAGGCCCGTAAGATGGTCCGACGTAAACCGATGGCCCGAGACATCCACATACAAATGCGCAGGTCACGCCTTTGCCTATACCAAACAATCCGCGAGCTAAAGGTCCAATAATCGGCACGTCCCAGGACCGTTCCTTGCGAACCGTATAATCGACCATCGTGTGACCATTGTCGTTCTCTGCCTCGATATTATTCGAGACCGTGACGCTATGCCAGGCACCGAGCCCGGCATCAACCGTTACAACGGTTGATTGATCAACCCGGTGACCAATTCCCGGGCCGCCTTCAGCCCGATTGATGTGCTCACGTTGTGTAGCACAACCTGTGCCAAAACCGACTGCTGCCAAGGCCGCAAATACTACAATCTTGCTAATTTTCATAGTTCTTTCCTTTCTCTTCTCTCAAAACCGCATTTTTGTTCTTTATCCAACACCGCTCACACGGGTGGATTTATTTCTAATCTATCATACAAATACACCATTTGTCAAGACAGCCGCGGATGCTACCACGGTAGGGCTTAAGGTGAGAAGTAAAGCGAACACTACAGAACATGGATATATCGTGTGTATTGCTGTACAGCCTAGATTACCGCTATAATTAGCAGTAAATTCATGACCATCCAATTTGACGAAGATAAGGCCAGACAAAGATACTCCGACATGCTCCACAAGGAAGAAGAGGATGCCGTCCAAATGTTGTCCGCGAAATACAACGTCGAATACGTAAACCTGCTGAACACGCCCGTGAACACCGACGCCCTGCGTCTCGTAAACGAAAGCGCATCCAGAGAAGCCAAGGCCGCCGCTTATAGCCTCTTGGACAAGAAGATCAAAGTCGCCGCCCGCAATCCGGACGACCCGAAAGTGGCAGCCATACTCACGGACCTGAGAACCAAAGGCTACGATCCCGAATTGACCATTTGTTCGTCCCAGGGCCTGGAAAAAGCCTGGAAGGCCTACAAAGACCTGTCCTTCTCCTACGAGAGCAAGGCCGGCTCTCTAGAAATATCCAGCGAGGAAGTAGCGGCCATCATAGACAAAGCCAAAAGCCTCCCCACCGTCATATCCATACTGGAGAACACCGTATCGGCCAAGAAGAGCTACCGCATATCGCGCATCCTGGAAACTATAGTGGCCGGCGCCCTGGCCGTCGACGCTTCGGACGTCCATCTTGAGCCGGAAGAGACTTACGTACGTTTGCGCTACCGTCTTGACGGCGTCCTACAGGAAGTATTGCAGTTCGACAACGAAACATACGGCCTGCTCCTATCCAGGGTGAAGCTCATTTCAGGCATGAAACTGAACATCAAGAAAGATTCCCAGGACGGCCGATTCAGCATACGGCTGCCTATCGGCGACATAGAGGTCCGCGTCTCCGTGCTGCCGGGGGCTTATAACGAGTCTATCGTCATGCGTTTGCTCAATCCCAAATCCATAAGCGTGCCTCTCGAAGAGCTCGGTATCCACCCCAAGCTTCTGGATATCTTGAAGAAGGAGATGGACCGCCCCGACGGCATGATCCTCACTACCGGCCCTACAGGATCAGGCAAGACCACCACTCTGTACGCTTTCTTGAAACGCGTGCACAACCCGGGCGTCAAGATCATAACTTTGGAAGACCCCATCGAATATCATCTGCCCGGCATCGTACAGACCCAAGTCAATGACAAAGGCTACGACTTTCTGGAGGGTTTGCGAGCCGCCGTGCGCCAGGATCCGGATATCATAATGATCGGCGAGATCCGCGACGGCGAGACCGCCAATATCGCCATCAATTCCGCTTTGACAGGCCACTTGGTATTTTCTACCTTGCACACCAATGACGCCGGCGGCACGTTCCCTCGTCTGGTAGATCTGGGCGTCAATCCAAACATCATCCCGTCGGCCCTGCGCGTATCCATGGCCCAGCGCCTCGTTCGCAAGCTCTGCCAATATTGCAAGAAGGAAGCCGCCGTCGAGGGCGAGGCCGCCAGAGAGATAGAGGGAACCATGGCCACGATCGAGGACAAGAATCTCGTACCGGCAGATCGCACAAAGATGTGGACAGCCGTAGGTTGCGACAAGTGCAACAAAACCGGCTACAAAGGCCGTGTGGGCATATATGAGGCCATACTCATGAATATAGACGTGGAGAAAGCCGTGCAGTCCGGCGCCAGCGACAGGGAGATATGGCAGGCCGCCAAGGGCCAAGGGCTCCTCACCATGAAGCAGGACGGGGTTATCAAGGTTTTGTCGGGCACAACTTCTCTCGATGAATTACAGAGGGTGATTTCTATAGAAGATTGACGTAGCGATGTGGTTGGGATGTGGGTCTGAAGAAACTTTCGGAGCCCCGCCCACCAAACCATATTTGATTGATGGCGGGGCGAGAACGTAACGGGGTCCCGAGCCGGCCTGGTATAGCTGTATGGCCGGCGAGGGAACCCCTGGTTCTGAAGACCCACATCCCAACCACATCGCTATTCTTGCCACAACCAAAAATTCAAGTCATAAAACGATATCCCCAACCGTGGTGATTGCTTTTAACCTCTATCCGAGAGTAGGATAGCGGCAGGAACCTGTGGATCCATTCAAGCGCGAGAATCTCTAAGCAATATCTTCCGGCATGATGCCGGAAGCGAGGCAGAGTCCCGAGGATAATTCCAGTACGCCACCCCGAGGGGTGACAACCAAAATGTCCTTAGCACCGTGCCCGAACCTGTGGAAGGCCATTGCTTAGAGGTTCCCGGGTTCGAAAGCGTTTTTACGTTTTCAAGTGGAATCCTAGCATAAACTATCTTACATGTCAAGAACTCTCGCAAAAGACACCCCCAATACTAGAGAGGACGGTTTCCTGGACCAAACCTTGCGTCCCGTGCGTTGGGACGAGTACATAGGCCAGAAATCGGTCAAAAACAACCTCCATATCTTGCTTTCTGCCGCCAAAGAACGGTCGCACCCGCCTGAACATATACTGTTTTACGGCCCTCCAGGGCTTGGAAAGACCACTTTGGCGCATCTGATCGCCCACGAAACGGGGGCTCAGATGAAAGTCACCTCGGGACCTGCAATACTCAAAGTCGGCGACCTCGCCTCGGTCCTAACCAATCTATCAAACGGGGATATCCTGTTCATAGACGAGATACATCGCCTCAACAAAGCCATCGAGGAGATCCTCTACCCTGCCATGGAGTCGGGCAAACTGGATATCATCATAGGCAAAGGCCCGTCGGCCCGAACCATCCAATTGGACCTGCCGGCATTCACCCTGATAGCCGCCACGACTAGGTATGCCATGATCTCGTCTCCTTTGCGCTCGCGCTTTTCCGGCGGCGTGTTCAAATTGGAATTCTACACAGAACAAGAGATCGGTGAGATCATCCGCCGTTCCGCAAAGATCCTAGGGGTCAAGATCGATGACGGCGCTATAGCGGCGATATCCAAACGGAGCCGATTCACTCCGCGCACGGCGAACTACTTCCTGAAACGCGCCCGCGACTACGCACAGATAGAGAAGATATCGCTAGACCAAGCGGCGGTGGAAAAAGCCCTGACCATGCTAGGCATCGACGAACTGGGCCTGAATACCGCCGATCGCGACATCTTGCGCGTCATCATCGACAAATTCAATGGCGGCCCGGTCGGATTGAACACTGTTGCGGCGGCCTTGTCAGAGGAACAAGCAACTATCGAGGAAGTCTACGAGCCGTACTTGATCCAGCTCGGCCTCCTGGAACGCACGTCGCGAGGACGCCTAGCGACGGAGAAGGCTTGGAAGCATTTGAACAAATGAAAATCCTCGGCATCGATCCCGGTTATGACCGCACCGGCATCGCCGTTATAGAGAAAGACGGCTCCAAAAACGCTTTGCTCCATTCGGAATGCTTTACCACTGACGCCAAATGGCCTTTTTATGAGCGGCTGGTCGCCATACAAGATCGGATCTTGCACATACTGGAAGAATTCAAGCCTGACGCGCTAGCTATTGAGACCCTTTTTATAACAAACAATCAAAAGACCGGCATGCGCGTAGCCGAAGCGCGCGGCGTCATCGCCGTAGCGGCGGCCGAACGCAAAATACCCATATTTGAATATTCCCCGCCGGAAATCAAAGCCGCCATCACCGGCGACGGCAAGAGCGACAAAGCTCAGATCATAAAGATGATCGGCTTGCTCTTGGAGATTCCACCGAGGAAGCGGCATGACGACGAATACGACGCTATCGCCGTAGCCCTTACCTGTTCCGCGATAGAAAAATAACGCAACATAGCCATGTTGGCGGCCACGCAGCCCACCATCGGATTATCCACAAGATTATCCACAAGGGGGCCTGTTGCAAAGATGCTCAAGGCTTGATAAAAAATATCCACCTTATAAGATATAGCTTAAGCACAACCAGTAAAATGGTCAAAACTAAGGACAAAAAGAGTGTGGTGCGCGATGATGTAGATCATCGTGACGAGATCGTTCTTCCGGAAGAAGACGACAAAGATGACGATGTCGTAACCGGTGACGACAGCGACATAGACAGTCACGCGGATGACGATGACGAGCCTTTGGACGAAGCGGATTTGAATCCGTTTGGCGACCAATGGGAACGCTGATTTTGGAGCGACAGCCAAAACTATACACACGAGGCGCTTGTCGGTATAATCAAGCCTGTTGGCTATGATAAGAATCCGACATAGAAAGCATTCCGTGAAGTCCAGGCGCATATGGGCTGTTGTGTATGCCGCGGCGTCGCTTTTGTTCATATCTGCGGGATTATTTACTCTCTGGATAGCCACCCTGCCTATACCAGACGTCAAATCTTTCGAGGACAGGAAGGTAACGGAGTCGACCAAGATATACGACCGCACAGGGAAAGTCCTCTTGTACGACACCGGGACAGACATAAAACGCACCATCGTGCCGTTAACGGATATATCGCCATATGTTCCGGAAGCGACTATCGCTATAGAGGACTCGAATTTCTATCACAATATAGGCATAGAGCCTATATCGATGTTGAGGGCCGCCTTGGCTGACGTATTGTCCGGCAGATTCGACCAGGGCGCTTCCACGATAACTCAACAGGTAGTCAAGAACAGCCTACTGACCACCGACAAGACCGTCGTACGCAAGATCAAGGAAGTGGTACTTGCCGTCAAGCTTACTATGGCCATGAGCAAGGACCAGATCATAGAGACTTATCTCAACGAAGCCCCTTACGGCGGCACGATATACGGCATAGAGGAAGCGAGCCAGGAATTCTTCGGCCACCCGGCCAAGGACGACACCTTGGCTGAATCCGCCTATTTGGCTGCTATCCCCCAGGCCCCGACATATTATTCTCCGTATGGCTTGCACAGGACAGATCTGGACGCCAGACAACATATCGTCCTCCAAAGGATGCTGGACTTGAAGCTCATAACCCAAGACCAGTATCATTCGGCTATTTCTGCCAAAGTCCAATTCTTGCCCCAAGCTTCATCCGGCATAAGAGCTCCCCATTTTGTCATGTACGTAAAAGACTATCTCGTCAACAAATACGGCGAGGACACCGTGGACAACGGTGGTTTGAAGGTCATAACCACTTTGGATTATGACATGCAGCAAAAAGCCGAACAGACCGTATCAAAATTCGCCCCGGATCTGAAGACAAATTTCAACGCCGGGAACATGGGGTTGGTAGCTATAGACCCTAAAACCGGGGATATATTGTCTATGCTCGGTTCCGAAGATTATTTCGACGCATCCATAGACGGCAGCTACAACGTGGCCTTAGCACAAAGGCAGCCCGGCTCTACATTCAAGCCGTTCGTGTACGCCACGGCATTCGAGAAAGGCTATACGCCGGAAACGGAGCTGTTCGATGTCCAGACCCAATTCTCGACCCAGTGCACGGTTGACGGAAAAACCATCAACCCCTCCGACGATCCATCCAAAGTGTGCTATTCTCCGGTAGAATACGACGGCCAGTACGAAGGTCCTATGACCATGAGATACGCGCTGGCCGAATCCAGGAACATTCCCGCCATAAAGACCTTGTATCTAGCCGGCATACAAAACTCTCTTAGCACGGCGGAAAGCATGGGAGTGACGGTCACCAATCCTTCATCATGCGGATTGACTCTGGTCTTGGGCGGCTGTGACGTTACCCTTTTGGATATGGTGAGTGCATACAGTGTTTTTGCGAACGACGGTGTGAGAAACCCGTACAGATCAGTGCTCGAAGTCGACGATAGTGACGGTAACATCTTGGAGAAAGCGGCGTTGTCGTCATCCAGAGTGCTCCCGGCGGCTGTCGCGGATCAGATCAACAGCGTCTTGTCCGACCGCACCGTCATGATGAACAGCATAAAGCCGCTAGCAAACAATGTCGGCAGGCCTGTAGCCATAAAGACAGGAACGACAAACGACTACAGGGATGTCTGGACTATGGGGTACACACCCGATTTGGCCGTCGGCATGTGGGCCGGCAACAACGACAACACCCCGATGGAGCAGAAGATATCCAGCCTTATAATAACTCCGGTATGGGGGGCTTTCATGGCTCAAGTAGCCAAGAATTTTCCTCCGGACAACTTCAATCCTCCCCCTCCCCCTTTGACTGACGGCAAACCCGTGTTGCGCGGCATATGGCAAGGCGGCATTTCATATTGGAAAGATACCGTTTCCGGAAAGGTAGCCACCCAATATACCCCTCCGGAGACCCGACAGGAAGTGGTATTCCACAATGTTCACACCATATTGTACTGGCTAGACAAAGACGACCCGAGAGGTGCGCCGCCGGCCGACCCCACCCAGGACCCTCAATTCAAATACTGGGAGTATGGCGTGAGGAAGTGGTTCGGTTCGTGGCAAGCATCGAACCCGGGATTCAAAGAGACGACGGACGTCACCATACCGAGCGCTACCGATGACGTCCATGTGCCGGCCAATTTTCCGCAGGTATCTATATCATCCCCGACTGACGGATCTTCCATAGACAAGAACAGCCTGCTCAACATCAAGCTGAACGAGACGGGAAAATTTGCTCCCATAAAGACAGAAGTCTATCTGAATGGCAAATATATCATGACCGCATCGACCGATCCGTTAGCATTTTCGTTCGTACCGGCGGATATCGGCGATTTGTCTGATACAAATACCATATCAGTCACCGTCATAGATTCCGTGTACGACAGGGCTTCCGCCACCACGACGTTCGATGTGGCTTCACCCTAGCGTATGTCGCGTATGGCCCGGTTGGGCAACACCGTTGATAATTTGGCTACGAGGCCGTCTTTTTTGATGTATATGGCGGTTTTGGCCGCCTGACTAAGACCCACGATGATGACCGCCCCATTCTTGAAACTGACCGATATCTTTTGCTCGTCAATCCCTATATCATCAGCGATCACTTTCTTTGCGGTTCCTCTGTCTATGAGCTCTCTGGTACGCTTGTCGGATATGGATGACAGGAATTCTTTTATGCTTTTCATAGCGTGGGTCAGCGGTTCATGGGCATCACCAGATACATGAATGTCTGATTGCTTGAGACGGGTTTTATGACCATGGCTTTGTTCTTGCCGCTGAATTCCAAGGACATACTGTCCGAGTCTATCGACTGGAAACAATCGGTTATGTACTTGCTATTGAAGCTTATCTCTATCGGTTCACCGGATAGTGCCGCATCTATAGCGGCATCGTTTTCCCCGACATCGCTGTTTTTTGTCGTTATTTCCAATATTTTTTTGACCGGATCGGCGGTCAGTTTTATTTTATTGAACGAGTCGGAGAATACGGTTGCCGCCTTCAAGGTATTGACTATATCCTGCTTCAACACAACCGCTTCGGTAGTCGGGCTCTTTGGTATTATCTGACGATAATCCGGAAACACCCCGTCGATTATCCTTGATGTTATTTTTATGCCGGCGGACTCTATGGATATCAGATTTTTGGACGACTTCATAGTGACTACCTCATCCATAGACTCTAGCGCTTTGGCTATCTCTATGCTGTTTTTGAACGGAACCAACAGGTCTATAGAGCCTTGCTGTGATTCTGATACAGGAACCCTCTTTTCCGCCAACCTAAAAGAGTCTGTGGCCACAAACACCACAAAATCTCCGTCTTTGTATACATATATGCTAGCCAGCTCTGGTTTGACGCTTGATACCGAGGCGCTGTACCAGACCGCCTTAAAACCCTCTATAAGGGCCTTAGACTTGATATTTCGTGTTTCCCCATTGGATACCTCGGGGATGACCGGAAAGTCGTCGTGGGGCACGGATTTTATAGTCCCTTTTGATTTGGATAGGCTGACAACCAGGTTGTTGTTCACAAATTCTATGACGATCGGCTGGTCTTTGTCTCCGGATTGAGATAAGAACGATGATAATGTTCTCGCCGGTACGGCCACGGAGCCGGTTCCTGTGGTTTTGGCTGGTATTTCCATTTCGATCCCAACATCAAGGTTTGTGGATTTCAAAACCAAAGCGTCTTTTTTGAATTCTATCAGAACACAAGAAAGAACCGGGAGGGTAGCGTGCTTGCCTGCGGCACGCTCCGTTATCGATACCGCGCTCTTCAATTTAAAAAATTTTGTCTCCGCCTTCATGATATTGATAATTGTTAATAACTATTTATATATAAAGATTATTTCTATTATTAGTGCTGTGGGTATGGGGATTACCAAATCCGCTTTTGTTTCTAGCCGTTTTTCTGTGAGGTTTGTTTTGTTTGCTGTTGGTAATCATGTTGGTGTTGTGGATAATTTTTGTCGTAGCCGCAGCCGTGTCGATGTTTTTAGTAAGATTTCCCCATATTCATAACAATTCAATCAACAACATATCAACAGCTACAACATGATCAAAGCATAGATCGAAGCTGATTTATCTCCTGGATAAGCAACGGATCAGATTTGAGATCAACTTTCATTTTGTTGTAAGAGTGGATCACTGTGGTGTGGTCCCTGTTCCCGAGCTTCTCCCCTATAGACGGGAATGATATGTTGAAGTCTTCCCTCATGATATACATGACCACTTGTCTCGGCCTGACGACCTCTTTTCGTCTGGTTTTGTTGTATATCATGTCTTCGTCTATGTTATAGAAATCACACACGATCTTGACCAACTCCTTTACAGACAGGAGTTTCTTTGGTTTGGCGTTATTTTTCAGGATATTCCTGACCTCGTTCAGCGACAACTCCTTATTTTTGAGCTGAGCTTGGCAAGCTATTATGTTTATAACCCCCTCGATCTCCCTTATGTTGTCTTTTATCGTGTCTGATATGTGCTCTACTATCTCTTGAGGCAATGTTATGTTGTGGGTGGCGCATTTGGCTTTCACGATGACCATCCTGGACTCATGGTCCGGTTCCGGTATGTCTAGAACCATGCCGGCATTGAATCGCCCGCGCAGCCTGTCCTCCAAACCGGTTATGATATTTGGGTGTTTGTCGGAAGAGAACACCAGCTGCCTCCCTGTATCTTTGAAAAGATTGAACAGATGGAAGAATTCTTCCTGGAACTTCTCTTTGCCGGAGAAGAACTGTATATCATCTATGATGAGGACGTCATATTTTTTGAATCTGTCTTTGAACTGCTGGGCTTTGCCTTCCTGCAGGGCGGAAAATAGCTCGTTACCGAACCTTTCGGATGTCATGTAGAAGACTTTTTTGTTCGGGTACAGTTTCTTGATCTCATTTCCTACTGCCTGCATCAAATGAGTCTTGCCTCTGCCGGTCTCACCGTACAGGAATAGAGGATTGTACACTTGCCCGGGGTTGCTTATGACTGTTTTGGCGGCGGCATTGGCCAGTTCGTTGAACGGCCCGATCACAAAAGTGTCAAAAGTGTACTTGGGATTGAGATTGTCGTCTTTGTTTATATAGAAATCCTGTAGAGGCATTGTCATCGTAGGGGCCGGGGCAACGATCTTTTTGGCCATACTCCTCCCCTCGTCTTTGGTTATCACGTAGTCCAAAGCACGGATATTGTTGTTCATCTGCCGCAGTATCTTCAATATGGAATTGTGGAATTTCTTGCGCAGCCACTCCTCGGTGAATGAGTTTGGCACCCCTAGATATACTGTACCGTCAGCCTCTTTCAGGATCGAGGTCTCTTTGAACCATGTCGAGAAATTGGCCTGGGAAACGGCAGATTCTATCTCTATAAGGGCTGTTTGCCACATTCTTGAGAAATCAGTGGTGGGGTTCATGACGCCTACAGTATATACCTGTTTATAATTCTGCAAACTTGTGGAACACGAAAAAATATGTTGATAAGCTGTGGATATGATTTTCGATATTCCGCGAGCTTGTTTTTTTATGCAAAACATGTAGAATCATTCCACCATGTCTTTCACATACAATCCCAAGAAAAGAAAGCGAGCCAAGACCCACGGTTTTCTAGTGAGGATGAAATCACCCGGCGGCAGGAAAGCTTTGTCCAAACGCCGCGCCAAGGGCAGGAAGCGCGTAGCCGTATAGATGATATGCTCAGCCGTACCAATAGGCTGACCGCGAAGGAGATAACCGAAATATTCAAAACGGGCAAAGTAGCGCATACCGCCATTTTGTCGGTGAGGTTTGTTTCAACCGGGATCGGAACCCCCAAAATATCGGCGATATCACCGGTCAAAGCATTCAAGACGGCTGTTTCCAGGAACAGGGCGCGGCGAGCGGCTTATGAGGGGCTCAAAACTATCATCCCCAAGCTCAAGGTCGGCGTTATGGCGGCCGTGGTCCTGAAACCGGCGGTTCTAAACTCGGATATGGACAAGATCAGGCACGAACTAGAGGCAGCTTTTGAGAAAGCCGGCATTTTGCGTTAATATTAGACCTACATGTACAACACATTCATCTTCCAGCCTCTTTATAACGGCCTTGTAGGCATAATGGATATCCTACCTTGGGCTGATGTCGGAGTGGCTGTTATCTTTTTTACCGCCATCGTCAAGCTCATATTGTTCCCTTTGTCCAAGTCTGCCATCTTGACCCAGGCTCGCATGAAAGAAATAGAGCCCGAAGCCAACAAGATCAAGCTCAAATATGCCGACGACAAACAGACGCAAGCCATGAAGACCATGGAATTGTACAAAGCTCATGGCGTCAAACCTTTTTCCGGAGTGCTCTTGCTCATCATACAACTCCCGATATTGCTGGCGCTCATTTCCGTCTTTTACCAGATAATACCTACAGTGAAGGCCGACATCCTCTATAGCTTCGTCACCGTCCCCTCTCTCAAGACGCACTTTCTCGGTCTTATCGATCTGACTAGGCCAAGCCTGGTCCTGTCCATACTCACTGGCGTCATACAATATCTGCAGCTTCAATTCTCTCTGGCTTCGAGACAAGCCAAATCCGCCAAGAATATCACCAATGCAAATGATCCGGCGGCCAAAGCCGGCAATTTGGCCAACTCCATGAACACCCAGATGAAATATCTTGTGCCTATACTGGCTTTTGCCTCCACGTACTGGATCATACCGGCCCGCTTCCCGGAAGCGGCCTCGATAATAGCCATATACTGGATGACCAGCTCTGCAGCCACATTTTTGCAAGAATTGTACATCCGCAAAAAGCACTTGAAGTAAGTAGCGAGAGCAAGGTCTTCAGAACAGAAACTCTAGGAATCGCCGAGATGTATGGCAACGCCGGGCAAACATTCCGCCCAGCTCCAACGCAAAGTGCTTTTGTGGTAAGCCGAGCAAGTGGTACCACGTTGCGTTGTCGCTAGACGGAACGTATGGCAACGCCGGGCAAACATTCCGCCCAGCTCCAACGCAAAGTGCTTTTGTGGTAAGCCGAGCAAGTGGTACCACGTTGCGTTGTCGCTAGACGGAATGTTTGCCCGGCGTTGCGCGTCAGTCAGACCTTGTCTGCCTGGTTCCTGTCACTGAGATCGCACCAAATCCAGCGACCACAGCGACAGGTCGTTCTTGTTCATGAAGAAGAGATAGTCGTCTTTCTGATCCAGGCCAAGATTGAATGCGTCTATGACGCGGTCAGATTGGTCTATGATAGATGAAATGAGATGGACCTGGCCTGATATGGCGTCTACCTGCCATATCTTGTCTACCGTAGACAACCTGCCTTGGTACCAGTCGTCGGGATATATGCCCGATACCGGTTGGGACGGGGCGGCGCAGTACACTACATCCCGGTAAAAATTGCCCCAAGCGCATTTGTCCGCCATGGTTCGGATGACGGCATCCGTTCCTGTCGACGACGCTATGGAGTATATGCTGGTCAGGACATTGTTGTTATTCCCCGTGGCCGACAGGACGGCGTATTTGCCGTCATGGCTGACTTTGGCTGACAAACCGGGCAACGGACCGGCTACTTCCTTCCAGATGCCGGTTTTGGGATTTACGAAGTATAGATAACCATTCTGGTATGCCGATCCTTTGGTGGTTATAGCTATGATATCCGGGGCTGGCCAGTCGACGTTTACCTGGGTGATGGGCGTGGAGAATATCCTTGTTGCCGTTCCCCCGCTGAATTGGGATATATACCCTATACCCTGTCCGCCTTGTATAGAGAACAGGAATATTTGTTTTCCGTCGGGCGATACCGCGTATGATGCTACGTTTGAAGGCAGGTTTTTGCCGCGCAGGGCGTATGGCGTATAGTTGGCGCCTTGTGGTGTGCCAGTAGCGGCGGACACTGGTATCAACTGAGCATATATGGCTTGTGGAGACGGATCACCGTCTTGTAGCAACATGCCAATAAAGGACGATATGTCGCTGTTCCAACCGCTCTCATATATCCTGGGAACTATAGTATTGGACAGTGTGGTTATATTTGAGGAGATATAGTCGGCCTGATATATATTGCCTCTGCCTCTGTCTACCCACCTGACTATGGTCGTAGAAGCCGTTGTAGAGGCTCCGTAGCCGCCTACAGGGGTGGATGACAACAGACGCAGTGTCGGTATACTGTTAGCGCCGCCGGCTTGGCCGGTAGAGGACGCCGTTCCGGAGGCATTGTTCCCTGCTTGGCCGCCATTACCAGGCGAAGTCCTGCTGAATGGCTGAAAACCGGGCTGGTTGGAGTTCGTATTCGAAGTTTGTGCCCCGCTACCCCCTGTCCCGCCCAGGAAGAAGTACCAGAAAGCGAGACCTGCGCTGGCAAATACTATCAGTATTATCAAGTACATTATTGATTTGTATGGTTGGTTACCCATTTGTCTAATATACTGAACTATTATTCCATACAGAATTACCAGCACTGCTGTAATTTTTTAGATAATCCAATTTTGCCTGAAGAGTTGTTTGCTTGCTCAAGTCTAAATTATTGGTAGTGGCAATCTTGTTAAGATCAGAGGTTATATCTTGGGTAAGTTTCGTGCTTTGGGTAGGATCTTTTATTCCAGAAACGTTGTTAATTGCTGTTTGCAGGTTGCTTATGTCTGCTGACTGTGTTTGAGAGAAGTCAACCGCTTTAAGGCTGAGTTCTCCATTGAGGTAATTATACGTGTCAGACAATGACTGTCTTTGTTGGTCTGTA
>JAGWJT010000046.1 GCA_028865615.1 Patescibacteria group bacterium
GCTCGATGACGTATCGGGCGTTCTTCTTCAAGTCTATGCGCTTAGGATCGGTGTCCCAGAACAGCGATTGCCTCAATTTCATGGACATATTATACCATATTTCGGCCGTGAATTCAGTGCAAAATTAAGCTCAATCGGGAGTAAGTGGCATGTGCCGTCACCGAAACATAAGCAGTCTAGAAACGCCCCACGGTGCGTTTCGGTGTTGGGGGCGGTTCCTTTGGCGAACGAGCCGAAAAGATAGGCAATCGAATAACCATATCAAGTCAATGTCAGGCGATTAGCTACTCCAAGCTTTTGCCATCACTAATGATAGGTATATTTCAATTAAGCCTAAGATAATTGCAGCGATTGGTTTCGCATTACTGGTATCAACCTTCCTATCCTTAATTATTTGATAAATGGCAAGTACGATTGCCGCTATACCCATTAATAAGCTAAAAGTAAAGAGAGGGGTGATTATTAAGGGCAAGGCAATTAAACTCAACTTGAATGCTAAATCAGATTTATTTTTGCTGGCATTATTTTCAGATGATAGATCGTCAGTGTTTACCGGATGGTGTCTCGGATTTGATGTATATACTAGGTAAATGTAATATATGAATACCACAATCTGAATTATAAAGAATATGTATACGATTTCCGGAAATGATGAGAATGATTTTGGCAATAGCATAAGTACACTTATTCCAAAATAAGGCAACACTTCAATAAGCAGTGATAATACTAAAAGCCACCCGACTATTTTTCTTTTCATATTTTTATAATAGATTCTAAACAATAAAACATATTCCTTACACATTATAACAACTTTGAACAAAGTATCATATCGCTTTGGGGCCAGCTAGCCTTCCATTCATCCCAACAAACACCACCACCGCCCCCGCACTCACCACCGCAGCGAAGGCGAAAGCGTAGGAGGGCGACATCGTCCAGAGCCAGCCTGCTATGAGCGAGGCGGGCAGGTAGACGAGGCCGGTCAGAAAATTGTAGAGGCCGATGGCGGAGCCACGGCGGGCAGGTTCGAGGTCGGCGATGAAGGCCTTGCTCTGGGCTTCGTCTATGGCATAGAAAATGCCGAAGACGATGAAGAGGACGATGATAGCCCATTTGGCAGTGGCGAAAATAAATCCTAGAGACATTATCAAATACGTCAGGTAGCCGAGCATGATGATAGTGCGTCGGCCGATCTTGTCGCCAAGTTTGCCGATCGGAGTAGCCACGATGACAAATGCAATGTTAAACAGCGCGTACAGCAACACAACGTCTCCTATGGAAAATCCGACTTCATAGGCCTTGAGGAGCAAGAAGCCGAAGCTAAAATAAGCCAGCGAAAATATGCAAGCCGGCACCAGATAGGCCTTGAATGGGCGGCTCAAAGTGCTCCAGGCCCGGAATATATTCTCGCGACTCTCCCCCGCTCCTTTCGGCTGGTTCGGCCTGTCCTTCATGACTATGAGCACCACCACGGCCAGTGCCGCCACAACGGCCGCGCCTATGAACATGATGTGGAAAGTGCCGGCGGTGGAGCCGAGCCATAGGAGCAGTAGGTAGGCCAGGATGGGACCCAGGACGGCGCCACTCTTGTCCATGGCTTTGTGCACCCCGAATGAGAGCCCACGCACTTCCCTCTCCGCCACGTCCGAGAGCCAAGCATCGCGCGGCGGCCCGCGGAAGCTCTTGCCCAGGCGCTCGACGATGCGGAATGCGGAGAGCGCCGGCACCGAGCTCGCCACGATGAGGAAGAATTTGGCCAATGTCGAGAAACCGTAACCCATGACCGCGTACGGTTTGCGCCTGCCTGAGCGATCCGACAGCCAGCCCGCCACATAGTCCAAGGACGACGCCGAGAAGTCCGCTACCCCCTCCACCACGCCCAGCAATGCCGCCGACGCTCCCGCTATGGTCGTAAAGAACACCGCGAATACCGAGAATATCGCCTCCGAGCTCACGTCCGTGAGGAAGCTCACGAAGCCCAGCTTGACGACGTCTGGGTGGATTTTGGAGAGAAGGGGCATGAAGGAATTATACCAGATTGGAAAAGATTGATTTTATATCTATCCATGATAGGGTTAAGAAAAATAGGAGTTTGAAATATGAAAAAATTATCTGAACGCCCTCCGCAAGGATGGGATTTGCACAGGGTTATCGGTGATGAACCGAGACTTCGATGGTTATTAGATCACCATAAAGAGATTATCGGAACAGGAAGGGTTCCTTTTGATTTCGAAACCATGGCAGAGAATTGGCTTATTGAACATCTGACTCATGTTTTGGAATGCGAATCGAACTGGGATATGGTCAGACATCCCGGCGTCCATCCGATAGCCATCATCAATGGTTTCCGTATGCGTATCGAAGAGGTTCTGAACATATTCAAGAGCTACGGCATCATTGATGAAGAGAAGACCGTCACAGACTTCGAGCGGATGGCCGCTGAAAAATTAAAGGCTGCGAAGGAACGCCAAGCTCAAGAGTGCCCAATCTGATTTCTAGCTTCAACCGACGCCGCGATTTCCGTATCGCGGCTCTTTTTTTATTCCTCACCTCGCCACGACCTTCGACATCCTGACGCTGACTTTGGCTTTGAGGGGCTCGGGGCCTGGTGAGGATTTCAGGAATTCTATGGCCCGATCCAGCTCATCGAATTTGTCGGTGGAGACGGAGAGCCTGTGCTCATTCAGGCTGAATCCTTTGACCAGATACTGTCGAAGGATGCGCGTGGACCAGATGCGGAACTTGGTGGCCTTCTTGGAATTGACGCGATAACCGACGGCGATGACGGCGTCGAGGTTGTAGAAGTCTATAGAGCGCTTCACGACCCTGCCACC
>JAGWJT010000047.1 GCA_028865615.1 Patescibacteria group bacterium
TAAACCTGAAATAGCGTTCGCTCAAGCGTATTTTGCCACGCAGACAAGGAAGATGGAGGTGCTGGAGCGAAGGATGGAAGAGTTTGAGCGCATAGATTCAAGGGAACGCCTGAAGATCACTGAAAAAGAGTTTCAAGATATGGTGTACAGCAGAGGCGTAGACGGGCCGGGGATCGCATATCTCCGAAATGTCGGTGACAAGGCGCTGTTCGGAAGAACCACCAACGAAATGAAACGCAGGTTAGGTATCACAAGAGGCCCGTTGGCTGACGTCTTACCAAATGTTACTCTTAAGGCCAAAGACCTGGCAACGGCGATGACAGGAGAGAATACGCGAAAGAAGAATTTGAGAGGTACGGATCCGATCGCTAAAGAACACTACAATACTAATGCTAGCGTCAGAAAGGCATTGGTCGATACCGGCATATACCCGGAGGAGCTCCCGGCGGCGGAAAACATAAAACTCATCGAAAAGAGACATAGACAAGAAAGGGCCGCATTAGAAAAGAGACACAAGGAAGAGCTCAGCGCAGCGACTAGTCAAATCAAATGAAAAACACCATCATCCTCGCTTCCGACCACGCGGGTTTCGAGCTGAAGGGAGCCATAAAGGCATTCCTGGAAGGGAAGGGTTATCAGACCCTAGACGTGGGTGCGCATACATACAATGAGCAGGACGACTACCCGGAATTCATGGCCGCGGCAGCTATGAAAGTGGCGTCTGACATGAGCGGAGAGACAAAGGCGGTCATACTAGGCGGCTCCGGTGAGGGCGAAGCTATAGTGGCCAACCGTTTTCCGGGAGTGCGAGCCGTGGTGTATTACGGTGGCACGACGGCCAACGGACATAGCGCTGACGATATCATCAAACTGTCTCGCCAACATAACAATGCTAACGTCTTGTCGCTCGGCGCGCGATTCATGGATGCAGAAATAGCTTGTGATGCAGTCGAGCTTTGGCTGAACACGCCATTTTCCGATGAGGAGCGTCACAAACGTCGGATTCAGGAGATAGATAACTTAGAATAATTCGTAGATTCGCATTGTCCCTATTCGTAGCATTCGCATTATAATATTCATGACAGATATAATCCCCGCCATACTGCCGAAAGACTTCGCCGAGCTCGTCGACAAGATAGAGCTCATAAAAGGCTTCGTCAAAGCCGTTCAAATCGACGTATGCGACGGCCAATTCGTGCCCAATGCCACATGGCCGTATAGGAAACATGATGACAGCTTCGAGAAGATCGCGCATGAAGAGCTAGGCTTGCCTTCCTGGCAAGAGCTCGATTATGAGTTCGATCTCATGGTCAACAGGCCGGAAGAGGTAGTCGAAGAATGGGTCGTTGCTGGGGCAGCGCGACTTGTCATACACGCCGAGGCAAAAGGCGATGTTAGCAAAGCATTAGAAATGATCCAAGGCCTGGTAGAGGCGGGTTTGGCCCTGAATGAGAGCACAGACCTAGCTGTCATAGAAAAATATCGCGACAAGATCTCATTTGTGCAATTGATGGGCATAGACCGCATAGGTTTCCAAGGACAACCTTTTGACGAGCGGGTGGTCGGCAGGATCAAACAAGTCAGGTTGGCGCATCCCGCATTGCCCATATCGATAGACGGCGGCGTATCGCTCCAGACGGCGCAGGAATTGATAGCGGCCGGAGCGGACAGGTTGATAGTCGGCTCGGCTATATTTGGCGCGGAAAATCCTATTGAGGCAGTCAGTGATTTCAAAAGACTGTAGACCTGCAAATATATACATCCGTCTCCGTGCTATAATTGCTTACAACATGGTTCCATTAACTGATCAAAAAATCGAACTTCTGACAAAGAAAGCTCTGGACATCAGACGCTCAATAGTGGAGTCTCTCATCGAGGCCAAATCCGGCCATACAGCCGGACCGCTCGATATGGCGGATATATTCACATACCTGTATTTCCACGCGCTCAAGCATGACCCGAAGAAGCCGCATTGGGAATACCGCGACATCCTAGTCCTGTCGAACGGCCATATATGCCCGGTACTATATGCCACAATGGCTCATGCCGGATATTTCTCCGTAGACGAATTGAAAACTCTGCGCAAGCTTGGCTCGCGCCTTCAAGGCCACCCTCACCGCGAATGGCTGCCTATGCTCGAGACTTCTTCTGGCCCTCTCGGAGCCGGACTATCGCAAGCGGTGGGCATGGCATTGGCAGATAGGATGGACAATGGCCGAAGTTCCGGCAAGCAGTTCTATTGCCTCACCGGCGACGGCGAATTGGACGAGGGCAACAATTGGGAAGCAATAATGTTGGCTGGCAAAGAGAAGATACAGAATCTGACTGTCATAGTAGACCGCAATAATATCCAGATAGACGGATTCACGGAGAACATCATGCCGTTGGAGCCTATAGTCGACAAGTGGCGCGCTTTCAACTGGCACGTGACCGAATGCGACGGCCATAGCTTCAGGGACATAGACAGGGCCATAGGCGAGGCTCAGGCAGTTTTCGAGAAGCCGTCGGTCATCATCGCTCACACTATACCGTCGAAGGGCATCCCTGAATTCGAGCGCAAATACGAATGGCACGGCAAGCCGCCGACTACGCCGGAGGAGATAGAGACGGCGAGGAAGGCATTGAAGGAGGTGAGAACGCTTGGAGGCAGGATAGAGTCACCACATAATTCATAACCCATGAAAAAACTACTGAGGATCTTGTTCGTGTTAATAGTAACTGGACTTTTATTGTCCTCGCTATTTAACGTCAGATTCGTTCAATTCGTTGAATTATATAGGCCACTGTTA
>JAGWJT010000048.1 GCA_028865615.1 Patescibacteria group bacterium
TGACAGTGGGGCGTTGGGTGTTGTTGGTATAGATATAGTGATCATCTTTTTCAGCGCTGTATTACTTTTTGTCACTTTCTGGTCTGAACATCCAGGGTCAATGTAATTAAAAATCGGGGATATGTATTACCGCACCATCCCTACCCTCAAACACTGTTCTGACTTCCTCCACGACGGCACCCAATTGAGAATTAGTTGCGCGAAAGCGAGATTGCGTGCCTCAACAGATCGATATTTCTTCAGTTCGAACCGCTTGTATTCACTTTCAAGCGCAGGATAGGCTTTTTCTATCGGAATTAGCCATTCATGAATGTGTATGTCGGATTATTATTTGACAATAAGTGCTAAATATATTAGCATAGGTGCATAAGTTTACGTCTCTTCTCCAGTATTTCTTGGAATCTAAGGGATGCTCGTCGGACTTATCTTTTATCTAAAGACGAGAAGAAATATATGTATAACAGAAACCGTGGCCATAGAGGCCGCTTTGATAGCCACTCCCGTGGCTCAAAAAGAAAAATAAGTCAGTTTAGGGATATATCAAAATTTATCAATCCTATTTCTGATGTACGCATCGAAGAAAAATATATTCCAACCCACACTTTTTCCGGTTTATCCATTGAAGAGAGCCTGAAGAAGAATATTTTGGCTGTCGGATATAAAACACTGACTCCGATTCAGGATCAGGCTATCATTCCTGCTTTGGAAAACAAAGACGTGGTCGGGATCGCCAATACGGGAACGGGAAAGACAGCCGCATTTCTAATTCCGCTGATCAATAAAGTTATAAAAGATAAAAATCAGAATGTGATCATTTTGGCACCCACTCGCGAACTAGCACTCCAGATCAATCAGGAATTTGTGAAATTGGGACGCGGACTCGGAATATTTTCCGTGTGCACTGTCGGGGGCATGCCTATCTATAGGCAGATATGCGATCTAAGGCGCAAACATAATTTCATCATCGGCACGCCGGGCAGAGTGAAGGATCTCATCGAGCGCAAGTGCATCGATCTCACAAGATTCTGCAGTATCGTTCTCGATGAATCGGATCGGATGCTGGATATGGGGTTCGTGCAAGATATGAAGATGATCATGTCCAGTATGCCAGTAAATCGTCAGACATTATTCTTATCGGCCACTCTTTCACCGGAGGTGCAAAGAATAATTAAGGATTTCCTAAAAGATCCTGTGCAGATCAGTGTAAAGAGCCGCGACACGTCCGGGAACATAGATCAGAACGTCGTTTACATCAAAAATAAGCAAAAGATCGATGTTCTTCACGAGCTGCTTCAAAACCCGGAGCTCAAAAAAGTCCTCATTTTTGGCACCACTAAGCATGGAGTGGAGAGATTATCGGAAGCCCTTACAAGCCGCGGATTCAAATCCGACTCCATTCATGGGAATAAAAATCACAATCAACGGCAGAGAGCTTTGCGTTCCTTTAAGGACGATAGCGTAAAGATCTTGGTTGCTACCGATGTGGCCGCTCGTGGGCTGGATATTCCAGATGTAAGCCATGTCATTAACTACGAATTGCCTGCAACGTATGCCGATTACATTCATCGTATCGGACGAACTGGCAGAGGGGGTAAAGTAGGTAAGGCATTGACCCTTGTTGAATGATTGGCTATCTGCATATCGAACCGTGCTATAGTTACCGCATCATGGACCACAACAATACAACCACGGCGTTCGAATTGCCCGGAAAAAGGATCGTCAAGAATCTGGGCATCGTCAAAGGGATCATCGTCCGTTCGAGGTCTATCGTGGGTTCGATAGGCGGTTCGCTCCAGACCATATTCGGCGGCAACATCACTCTCTTCACCGAGCTTTGCGAGAAGACCCGCGAAGAGGCTTATGATCTCATGATGCAGCATGCAAAGGAGAAGGGCACCAATGCCGTCATCGGGATGAGGTATGACACGACCGAGCTCATGCAAGGCGTGACCGAAGTCCTATGTTACGGGACGGCCGTCGTCGTCGAATAGCACCGCCTATACATTCAGGGACGTATATTGAGCATGAGGAATATCATCACCACCACCTTCGTGACCCTCGACGGCGTGATGCAGGCGCCGGGCGGCCCCAAGGAGGACACGGCCGGAGGCTTCAAGCACGGCGGCTGGACGTATCATTACTGGGACAAGGCCATGGGCGACATCATGGCGGGATTCATGGGCCTGCCGTTCGAGCTCCTGCTCGGCCGGAAGACCTACGACATATTCGCCGCCTATTGGCCGACGGCCAAGACCGACTCCGAGGTGGCCGTGCCTTTCAATGCCACAAAGAAATATGTCGTCTCGCACAAGGACATGAAGCTCGACTGGCAGAATTCGGAGCTAGTGACCGGCGATGTGGTCGGCCGGATCCGCGAACTCAAGAAGATGAGCGGGCCGGACCTGTTGGTCCACGGCAGTGGCAATCTTATCCAGACTCTCCTCGAGAACGGACTCATCGACCGCATGCATATCTGGACATTCCCGGTCACGGTTGGCGCCGGCAAGCGCCTTTTCGCCGAAGGCAGCCGGCCGGCTTCGTGGAAGCTCGTCGAGTCAAAGACGTCTTCAACCGGAGTGATCATCGGCACATACGAACCGGCGGGCGAGCTTAAGACCGGCACGATAGGCGAGTAGTCGCTTGGCGAAATCATCGGCGCGATCCGTCACTTCTTGGTGGATTGCATGGCGCCTTGGATCGATCCGACAATGCTGTGCAGGCCGATCAG
>JAGWJT010000049.1 GCA_028865615.1 Patescibacteria group bacterium
ACCTACTCGGCGCTTTATAATGACGTCGTCTTTTCATGGGATTTCAGCAGCGCGAGCGGCAATACCGTCAGTGATCAGAGCCCTAATGCCAATGATTTGGATATATCCGGCGGAGCTATCATACAGAATGGCACCAGCCCGTTTCCAAGCGGAAATTCACTTTATGTAAATCCCACGGCAAACAAAACTGCAAAATCTATTTCTGCAGTCAAAAATCCGCCATCACAGAGCTTCTCCATATCATTCTGGGTTTTTCCGGAAGGGAATGGCTCAACGGAGTTTTTATCAAACGGTTATTCCATAACTCCAGGTACTTGGCGCATCGGCCCACATGACGGCTCGAATGATGTGTATTTTGATCTACGCGTTAACGGGGCAGTTATTCCTGTGCTTCAGAGTCCGCCGCTTAGTACAAGCCAGTGGTACCAGATTGTTGCGGTATGCCAGTACGTGGATTCAGGCAGCGGCATAGCCGGGTTATATGTCAACGGCTCTCTTGTGTCCGGTCCAGTGACTTTTACTAACGGTCCATGCAGGTTTGCCGCTAACAGACAGATACTTATAGGCAATACCAGCAATGGTTCTTATGCTTATCTGGTCGATAATGTGCGTGTGTACGATCAAGCTTTGCCACTGTCTTTTATCAAAGAACAATATTTGGCAGAAGCACCATTATTTGATGGAAAATCCGAAGTAAAATTGGCTAAAGAATGACAGCTATATGACAAATTTCCTAAAAAAACTGATAAGAATATCTTTACCGATTAGCTTAATGGCTATAATCGTTATTTCATTCATTGGTTTCAAGACAACTAATGCCAGTATAGCCTTATTCTCGACGCCAGCTGTAGGATTGCAAGCCCATTGGACGTTCGACAACAGGGACATCAATTGGAGTTCCAACGAGGTTTTCGATACTTCTGGGAACGGAAATATCGGCACCACGACTAATATGTCTCAATCAGCCAACCAGGTCGCTGGCAAGATCGGGCAGGCCGCGTATTTTGATGGAAATATCACATATATATCATTAGCTTCAAATCCTATAGCTTCGACATCGAATCCGAGCTCGATGTGTGCTTGGGTCAAGACCGACGACATAACGTCAAATACGGGCGGTTGGAACGAGACTTTCCTCAATCTCTATACGAATTCTAACAACGGCATACGCGTAGGGAGTGTCGTCAATACCGGCAGCTTATTCGTGGTTTACAAACATAACGGTATCGATTCGGGAGCTCAAACGGTCGCCAACGTATTCACCAATCATGCATGGGCGTACGTGTGTTATGTTTGGAGTGGTTCTAATTTGTCGCTGTATTCAAATGGTAATTCTATGGCCACGACGTCCAACGTCGATTTCGTCGGTGCGGCAAATACCATAGGAGCTCGCGACGATCTTGCCGATGGTACCTGGCTCGGCTCCGTCGACGATATGCGCATATATTCCCGTGCTCTGTCGGCCACGGAAGTTCTGCGCCTATATCAGGGCGGGGCTACAATATTGCATAGCTCTTCGGGGCACAAGGTGACCCTGGGCACTGACGATCCGGGTCGGGGAAGCACTCTGGTGAACGGCCTTGTCGGCTGGTGGACGTTCAACGGGCAGGACACGAATTGGACGGCCATGACCACGGCCGACAAGAGCGGCAACGGCAATACGGGAACCATGGTCGGAATGTCCACCAGCACCAGCCCGGTGCAGGGCAAGATCGGGCAAGCCCTGTATTTCACGGGCTTCACCAACAGGATATCGCTGCCAAGCATCACCCTAAGCGCCGATTTCAGCATATCTATGTGGATCAAGCTGACTTGCGTCAGCTCGGCATGTTCCGCTAATAACTATCATACTCTTCTTGCCCAAGAGATCGGGTACAACGGGCTGTATTTCATGGATGACGATCATCTTCAATACTACGGAGGCAATGGCACTGAGACCGCCGGCACGATACCTCTGAACGCCTGGACGCACGTAGTCCTCGTCTCCGCCTCCGGCGCGGGTGCTTATTACATAAACGGGATCGCCGACTCAAATACGGTATCGACCGTGGCCATGTCGGGGGCTTTATCCATAGGTGGCGACACTTATGCCGGCGGAGCGGGGAATGTCGGCGCCATAGACGACGTGAGGATATATGATCGCGCCTTGTCGGCGAGCGAAGTCCGGCAGCTGTACTATTCGGGAATATGACGCCGGCATATGACCGCGTCACAAGGCCGTAGATATATGTCGCTTGCGCTCCGGGGCTATTCATGCTATGCTTTTCGGGCGTATGTTTCTCGTCCTTACGCTTAGCATATGAACGAGAGTGCCGCTATAGCGTGAGGAACTCAAGTTCGGATCGCGGTTCGCGGTAAGAACAATGTCGAAAAGGATATTCGTCGGCTCCATCGCTTGGGCCACGACTTCGGAAGGCCTTCGCAATCACTTTGCTCAGGTCGGCCCGGTCGCCAAGGCAGATGTATTGACCGACAAGATGACCGGTCGCTCGCGCGGCTTCGGTTTCGTGGAAATGGAAAACGATGCCGACGCTGACGCCGCCGTCTCGAAGTTGAACAACTCCGAGCTGGATGGCCGCAAGATCGTCGTCTCCGAGGCTCGTCCCAAGGCCGCCTAAAGGCGCCTAGAGACGATCTCTAAAGAAAAGCCCGCAGCGATGCGGGCTTTTCCTATGGGTCGATCTATGTTCGGGTCAATTTATGTT
>JAGWJT010000018.1 GCA_028865615.1 Patescibacteria group bacterium
CGTATGCTCCTATGTCGGATACCGCCGTACCGTCTCCGTTGCCATCCTGTGGCCTTGCTATGCCTCTCTGGTCCGTGGAAGGTGCTACCGTATCGTCTCCAGCGTCTATGGCTGGACTGTTCGAAAGGAGTGCTATGGTCTTCGTCGGTCCTCCATTGTCTTGCAAACCATTCGGGTCAAGAAGTGGATCCGTAGAAGTCGCATCCCCAGTCGCATTGAATCCGCATGAGTTACCAGAATCTATGTTGTGACCGCCCGAGACGATGGTTCCTCCATTCGTGTGACAATTATCCGGTGAACCGCCGGAGAAGATGGAGTTCGTGATGGTGGCGATGGAGCCGTCTTGTTCTATAGTAACACCCGACGTTGAGGCTGTGTTACCAGAAAACGTATTGTTTGTCATACTTAGATTGCCGCTGTTCCATATAGCACCACCATCTTCATTTGTACTATTGTCTATAAAGGTTGAATTAATTATAGATAGAACCTCGTAGTTAAGTATGGCACCGCCTCCATAGCCTTGATGGGGATTGGAAGAGGTAACCGCATTATTGGAAAATACTGAGTTAGAAATCGAGCTATTAGTATTCGTGTAGATTAATATTGCCCCCCCCCTATGCCATAATCGTCTGTATTAACGACATTATTTATAAAGGTAGAACTAGCGACAGAAAAACTATTACCATATGCCAGAATCGCTCCGGCGCCATAACCACCATTATTACCCGAAGCGAAATTTCCATTGAATGTGGAGTTCAAAATTTCTAGGTCTCCGGCGTTTTGGTCGATCGCTCCACCATCGATACTACTAATATTGTTAGTGAACGTAGAATTAGAAATCGTCATGCTACCGGAACTACTCATGTATATGGCTCCGCCATAGCCGCTGCTACTAGAAGCCAAATTACTTGTAAAAGTAGAACCGGTAATCGTCATGTCTCCACTATTCTGATATATCGCCCCGCCGGAACTGGTCACGCTGTTGTTCGTAAACGTCGAGTTGGTGATGGTGGTCGCGGCGGCATTAGTATATATGGCGCCGCCCTTGCCTCCACTATTTTGATCGTTATTAGAATCAAAATTGGAGTTTGTTATGGTCAATAACCCATTTGGATTGCCCATATATACAGCCTGACCATCTTGTGCATAAGACGAATAATTGCGACTAAAAGTTGAATTAATAATGGTCACATTACCAGCTGTGCTGTCTTTACTGACAACATTACCGTCATTGGAACTTCCGAAGTTATCAGTAAAGGTCGATCCTGATATATACAGATCCCCTGTACTGTCATCATAAAGCGCGGGATACTCCTGCCCCCCGTCGTTATTGGAGAAAATATCATTGATTATCGTCAGATTGCCACTACCGGCATTCCAGATAGCGTTATAATGAGAGCTATAACCATTGGCATTAGTCAAAGTCAGTCCTGATATCGTTGTAGAGGCATTGTCTATATAAAATATGCCTCCATTATTTACAGTGTGATTTCCGTCAATTGCATATAAATCAGCACCGGGGCCATTGATCGTCAATTCATGGTCTATTGTCATATACCCCTGCGTCAGCGTAGTCGTAGCTGCTCCGCCGGAGGTGAGAGACGCGGCGAAGACGATGGTGTCGCCGGCGGTGGAAGTGGCTATGGCGTCGCGGAGGGTGCATTTGGTGACGGTGCAGGTGCCGTCGCCGTCGTCGGCGGTGGAATTGACCGTCCAGGTGGCGGCTTGGGTTGATAAGGGAATAATGAAGAACGCCAGGAGAATGGGTACGGCCAGGCGATAATGGGTTTTCGTCATGTCCATATCATACCAGATGAGCGCCCCCCCCCCGGCTATCCACAAGTGGGGATAACCTGAGGCATATCAAGGTCGCACCTTGATTCACTGGAAATACTGCGGGGAATTTCTTTCCATCCAATCGAGCTGGTTCCTCATGGCGGCGGCGGCGCCGATCAGGTTGTGGACCGAGCCGTGCTCCAAAGTGACGGCAAAAGCGTAATGCGGGTCCTGGTAAGGCCAGAAGCCTGTTATCCATGAATTGACGTTGGCTTTCGACGCGCCCAGTTCGGCCGTACCGGATTTGCCGGCGGCTTCCACGTATGGCACGTTCAGAGCCACGCTCGTACCCTGTTCTACGCCTAGCCGCATGCCCTGGTGAACTATGTCGAAATCGCTCTTCGGCAAGTCTATAGTCCTCTCCACATGCGGTCCGTCGCCCTTGATGATGGTCGGTACCAGGAGCGTGCCTTCGTTGGCCATGGCCGCCACAGCTCTCACCACCTGTACGGGCGTGACTTGAGTGCCGTATTGGCCTATAGCCGTATGGTATGTATCGCCTAGATACCAAGGTTCGCCAAATGTGGCCTCTTTCCAAGTCGGAGAGGATATCGTGCCTGATGGCCCGCTGAAGAACGACTGCGGCACGGCTTCGCCGAAGCCGAACATCGAGAAATACTTGACTATATTGTCGATCCCGAGGCCTTTGACGCCGCCGTAGCCTCCGCCGACCGTGTAGAAATATACGTCTGACGACATGGCTATGGCATGGCGCAGGTCCAGATCGCCAAGAGCTTTCCAGTCCCTGAAAACGGCGACCTGCGACGGGTCGTAAGGGTTCGGCACAGAGATGGAACCGGTATCATGGATGATAGTCAACGGGTCTATGACATGCTCGTTCAATACGCCCATAGCTTCGTACGGCTTGACTATGGAGCCAGGCGTATACAAACCGTCTATGGCCCTGTCCAAGAATGGATTGTCCGGAGCGTTGAGCTCCGCTTTGACTTCCGCCGCGTCCGTCTTGTCGGACATGACTTGCGAGCTGTATTCGGGATAGCTCGTCATGGCGAGGATCTCCCCGGTCCTGACGTCCATGATCACTCCCGCGCCGCCGCCGAAGCTGTACTTCTCTGCTATAGCCTTTATATTGTTATACAGAGCCGATTGGACCTTGCTGTCTATGGAAAGATCCAGGGTTTGGCCGGAGACCGGAGGGTCGACTATGTTTTGCGATACTACTTTGCCGTGGGCATCGACTTCGACCAGGCGCGATCCGTTCTGGCCTGTCAATATATCGTTGTAGTATTTCTCGACTCCGGCCACACCGACGAAATCGTTCCTGTAGTAGAATCCGTTCTTGTCTTTGGATGGATACTGCACATACCCCAAGACATGCGCCAAGCCTGTGGATGTAGCGTACTCCCTTTGCGGTACAGAATCTTCCGCTTGAAGCTCGTCCGTGGTGGTGGCCCCGCCATTTGGCGCTCCGCCAAATGGCGGGGCATTCCAGGCCAGCGGCACTCCATTCCTGTCGAATATAGCGCCCCTGCTGGCAAATATGGGTACGGGACGCAACATGTTGTCGGCGCTCTGCTGTCTATATTCGCTTCCATTGGCTATCTCCAGATTCCAGGCTTGGACCATGAATACGGCCGCCAACAGGACAAACGCCGCCAAAGTAGAGTAAAGCGCCCTCTTGGATATAGGCTTTTCCATCCTGCCTTCCAATCTGTCGGAGTCGAACCCGGGCAGGTTGCTGGAATCTATCAATATCTCGTCCGGATCTATCTCGCGGCTACGCTTGCGCATATTCATGATGCTCATAATAGTGGATGATATCATATGCAATGATATAATCATCTCATGACCGGAACGGAATTCCTGTATGCCTTGTTGGCCGGCGTCATACCTTCGATGGTCTGGCTATTCTTCTGGACCAGAGAGGATAGCGACCAACCGGAACCTAGGGCGCTACTGGCCGCATGTTTCCTAGGGGGCATGCTGGCGGTTTTGCTGGCTATACCGGCGGAAAAATATGTGGCTACACTCGTAAGCGACCAATCATATCAATATCTTTTCTGGGCGGCCATAGAGGAAGCGTTCAAACTGATAGCCGTGCTGTCCATAGCTTTCATGAGCAGGTGGAACGACGAGCCTATAGACGCCATGATCTATTTCATAGCCGTAGCTCTCGGTTTTGCCGCTTTGGAAAATGTGTTGTTCATCTTGGGATCGGTATCGGACGGGGGTCTGGCTTCTAGCGTGGTCACTGCCAACATGAGGTTCTTCGGAGCAACGCTCGTCCATGTCGTCAGCTCATCGCTCATAGGATTCGGTCTGGGCCTGACATTCTTCAGGGGCAGACTGGCAAAGGTGATAGGCGGTCTTGCCGGCCTCGCGGCCGCCACTGCTATACATGCGGCCTTCAACCTGACCGTCGTCAATTCCGGGCCAAATGACACTCTGCGGATATTCGCTTGGGTCTGGGCCGGCGTAGTCATAGTCATAGTGCTATTTGAGGAGATCAAAGCCGTCCGGCCTGCCGACGCCCCGGCTATAAACACTTCACGGCTTACATAGATAAGTAGTATAATAGACGCACGAGTCAAGACTATTCACCGGCTTCGCTTATAACCAATAACACACAAACAAAATCATGACTGCGAAAAGATCCTTCTTTGAGAGATTGACAGGCGCCGTGAAGATGGACGAAACGGAAGACATCGACCGGAGCCCGGCCGTTTCGGTCAAACAACAGTCCAAGAACGGCGAGCTATCGTCTTGGATAGACCAGGAGACGGACAAGGAAGCCGAATTGACTGTGGACGTATATCAGACGTCCGATATGATCGTGGTCAAGAGCATGATAGCCGGCGTCAGGCCCGAAGATCTGGACGTATCGATCACCCGCGATAGCGTGACTGTCCGAGGCCGCCGCGAAGAAGAGCGGGTATCCGGCGACGACGATTATCTCATGCGCGAGCTGTATTGGGGTTCATTCTCGCGTACGGTTTCCCTGCCCGAAGAGATAGACGTGGACGAAGCGGAAGCCGTCGAGAAGCACGGCCTGCTCATCCTGAAATTGCCGAAACTGGACAAAAAGCGCCAGTCGAAGCTCAAAGTCAAGACTGTGTAGTTGGAGGAAAGGAAGTGCGGGTGAACGACATTTCGCAGGCGATTTCCAGCAGGAAATCGCCGAGATATAGCGCGGCCCCTGCAGGGGCCGACGCGTGTCGTGAATCCGCACTTCCTCTCCTCCTCAATTCTGCTACACGATAGAATCAGATATCCAGATTCGCCATCTTGGCGTTCGACTGGATAAAAGATTTCCTGGAAGGCACATCGTCGCCCATGAGCATGTCGAAGACTTTGTCGGCTTCTTGGGCGTCCTCGATATTGACTTGCTTCAATATGCGTCTTTCCGGATCCATGGTCGTCTCCCACAGCTCCTCGGCATTCATCTCGCCGAGACCCTTGTATCTCTGAATGGAGACTTTTGGTTGTTTCTGATTTGAATCTTGAGTCTTGGGATTGGGGACTTCCACATCGGTAGCACCGGCCGCGTCCAACAATCTCTCCTTGTCAGTCTCCAAGTCTCCGGCGGCGCTTTCCTCAGTATCCGAAGCCATGGCCGACGCTTCGTCAAAATCCTTGCCTAAAGCTTTGGTCTTTTCTTCTTCGGAATAGAAATAGAGCAATTCCTTGCCGCGTTTGACCTTGTAGAGCGGCGGTTGGGCTATATATACATGACCGTTGTCAAGAAGCGGCCTGAAATACCTATAGAGCAGAGTCAGTATCAGCGTGCGGATGTGCGCGCCGTCGACATCGGCATCGGTAGCCAGGATGATCTTGTGATAACGGAGATTGGATATGTCGAACGTATCGCCTATGGCGGTTCCAAAAGCCAGGACCAAGTTCTTGATCTGCTCAGATGACAGCATCCTGTCGAGCCTCGCCCGTTCTATGTTCAATATCTTGCCTCGGAGAGGCAAAATGGCCTGGATACGGCGATCGCGGCCAGTCTTGGCCGTGCCTCCGGCCGAGTCTCCCTCCACTATGAACAGCTCCGACTCCGCCGGATCGCTAGACTGGCAGTCGGCCAATTTGCCGGGCAGAGTCATGCCTTCCAAAGCACCCTTGCGGAGCACGCTGTCCTTGGCGGCTTTGGCGGCTTTGCGGGCCTTCATGGCCAATATGACTTTGTTGACTATGGAGCGCGCATCGTCCGGATTCTCTTCCAAGAAGGCGGCAAAAGCCGTGCCAAAAACTTCATTGACGGCCGATTGGGCCTCCATGGAGCCAAGCTTGGCCTTGGTCTGGCCCTCGAATTGGATCTCGCGAAGCTTGACTGATATGACCGCAGTCAGGCCCTCGAGAGCGTCGTCGCCGGTAAAGGTGTCCTCGCCGTTCTTGGCAATATTGTTGGCTTTGGCATAAGCATTGAGCGTGCGGGTGAGAGCGGTCTTGAAACCGGTCAGGTGGGTGCCGCCTTCGGGATTGTATATGTTGTTGGCGAAAGGCAATATGCGCGCCGAAACGTCGTCGGCATATTGCAAGGCTACCTCTACGTCTTCCAGGCCTTCGGCTTTCTTCTCGACATAGAAGATGTTCTTGTGCACCGGCTTCAGGAGCTGATTCGAAAACTTTATGAGCGATACCAGGCCGCCCTCGAAGAAGAAAGTATATGACGGAGCCTCTACTCCCGTATCGCGCAAGTAAAAAAGCTCGTCATCCTGGCCGAATGTCGCCATCTGCTCACGAGCGTCGATGACGAATATGCGCAAGCCCTTGACCAGATATGCCTGCTGACGCATATGAGTGACGAGGCGGTTCCATTCGAATTTGACGCCTTCCTTGAATATCTCGGCATCCGGCTCGAAAGTGACTATGGTGCCGTTGTTCTTGGTCGAGGCTATATTTTTGACCTTTGCCTTGGCTTTGCCGCGGGCATATTCCTGGAGATATATGCCGCTCTTCACGCCGTCTTTGCCGTCCTTGTGGACGATCACTTTCATATACGTCGACAGGGCGTTGACCACCGAGGCTCCGACGCCATGGAGGCCGCCGGACGCGCCATAGCCTGAGCCTTCCCCGCCGAATTTGCCTCCGGCATGGAGCGTGGTCATGATAGTCTCAAGAGCCGACACTTTGGTTTGTTTGTGGATATCCACGGGTATGCCGCGGCCATTGTCGACTACGCGGACGCGGTTGCCGGGCAGAAGGGCGATCTCTATGTCGTTGGCGTAGCCGTTCATGGCCTCATCGCGCGAGTTGTCGAATATCTCGGTGATGAGGTGATGCAAACCATCCGGCCCGGTCGTGCCTATGTACATGCCTGGACGCTTCCTGACCGGTTCGAGACCCTCCAGTACCTGAATAGCGGAAGCGTCATAAGCGCCGGAAGAAGCCTTTTTTGCGTCTTTTTTTGGTTCGTTTTTAGCTGTAGTACCCTTCGGCATAATTAAAAAAGCGATCGGCTTTGTCTCTCGATTATACCAAATCTGACCCAGGAATGCACGCAAAAAATAACAGAAAACGCTGCTGGGTAATGCCTAACCGGAGGCCATGGAGGAATCATATGCTTACAAATACGAGAGTACCGAAAAAAGTCGGAATCCCAAAATCACCGTAGCTCGGCTTTGAGCTCGGAGGCGGTCTTCTCACGCAACTTATCGTGGACGGCGTTGACCTCTTCATTGGTCAAAGTACGCTCAAATGAGCGATACGTGATACGGAAGGTGTAGCTCTTCTTGCCTGCTCCGAATTTGGCCGCGTTCTCATATTGGTCTACGAGCTTGACCTCCTCTATGAGATCGCCGCCTATCTCGCGCACTATCTCGAAGTAGCTATTGAGGGCCATTGTAGCGTCGACCACAAATGAGATGTCGCGGACGATGGCCGGATACTTGCTAACCTCTTTGAATTTTGAATCTATGTCTTTGAATTGGCTCGTGATGCGCGGATCGTCGGACCAGAGTATACGTATGTCCGGTATGCCCATCTTGATCATGGCCAGACGTTCGCCGAAGCCGAATGCCCAGCCGTTGTAGACCTCCGGATCGAGGCCGAAATTGCGTAGGACCACAGGATTGACCAGGCCGGCACCGTTCACTTCGAGCCAGTCGCCGTTGAACATGATGTCCATCTCCAGGCTCTCGACCGTATAAGGGAAATCGTCATCCAAGAATTTGTACTCGATATTCTGGCCGAATATGCTTTTGGCCACATCGGCCTGGACTTCCTTGAGGTCGTCCTGGGTGATGACTTTCTTTGACTTCTTGCATATGAGCAGACCGTCTATCTGATGGAATGCCGGGAAGTGATGCCTGTCTATCTCATCTTTGCGATAGACGATGCCGGGCGACAACGCCGCTATCTGTCCGTCCTTCTCCAGTCGTGCCAAGACTTCCTTGTCTTTCAGATAGAAAGACCACATGGCGGTCATCTGGGTACGCAGTAAATATTTATCTGTTATGTAGTAGGTATCCGTCTCGCGCCGGCTAGGATGGTCTTTCGGTGTATTCAGGAGATCGAAGTCCTGCTCTACGGTGACGATGCGCGGGAATTCCACTATATCAAAGTCCTTGAAGCGCGGGAGATCCAGTACGGCGTCCACCAGGATCTTCACCGGTGAATTGGGTTTCCTGGTCAGATCAGGCAGAGCCAGCAAACGCTTCATGCGAAGGCTCTTGAAGTCGGTGCGCCCGTTGAGCAATGTGAGCATCTCCTTCTCAGCCGGGTCCGTGATAGTTATGACGCGCCTCATGAGGATATACTCTAGCAGAAAATCCCGCCTTTACAAGGTGGCACCTCTTGAGAACTGCCCAGAATCATCATATACTGGGATGCAACCGATGAACCCAATCCTTTCAATCGTAGTCGAGGCCTTTTTGTTCATATCGCTCTATGTGCAAGTCTTTCTGATCATCACCTTGATAGAGCACCGGGAGACATTGAGCGCGAAGAAAGGCCGACGAGCTGATGCCTTACAGCCGATAGCCTTGCCTACCGTGTCCGTGATAGTCCCCTGCTTCAACGAGCAAGCCACGGTGGTCGGAACCATCGAGTCGCTCAAACGATTGAATTATCCTCAAGACAAGCTATCCATCATCGCCGTTGACGACGGTTCGACCGATGATACTTGGTCTTATCTCAAAAAATACGAGAATGATCCGCAAGTGAAGCTGTTCCACAAGGATAACGGCGGCAAGCACACTGCCGTCAATATCGGCATAGAGAACAGCACGAGCGACATAGTAGGCTGTCTCGACGCGGATTCATTTGTGCATCCGGAAGCTTTGAACCGCATGGTACCGCTGTTCGCCGACCCGCGTGTCATGGCTGTAACTCCCGCTATCAGACTGCGACCTCCGAGCAAACTCATCGAGTATATTCAAAATGCCGAATACAACATAGGCGTATTCTTGCGCAAGATGTACAGCGTCTTCAATGCCATCCATGTCACGCCCGGACCTTTTTCTATGTTCAGGCGGAGCGTATTCGAGCATGTTGGGACGTTCAGGAGCGCTTACAACACGGAGGATCTGGAGATGGCCTTGCGCCTGCATAGCCACAACATGGTCATAGAAAATGCCGAGCACGCTTATGTCTACACCACTCCGCCGGCCACAGTGAAAGCCTTGGTCAAACAGCGCGTGCGCTGGACCACGGGCTTCTTGTTGAATGTCCGAGACTATAGAAGGCTCTTGTTCAGCCGTCGGCACGGCCAGATAGGCACATTCACTCTACCCGCCGGCGTCATGTCGCTAGTGACCGCCATGTTCTTTGCCGGCTACGCCATAGTCAACGCGGCCGGCACTGCATACGACAACCTTACCCGATGGCAGCTCGTAGGCTGGCAGTGGCATTGGCCGGCTTTCCAGCTGTTCTATCTAAATACCACCGTCATACGTCTGCTCACATTCGCCCTCATCGCCGCGGCCGTGGCGTTCATATTCTTCGGCAAGCGCATGGCCACCGGCACCTGGCGGCCCTCGCGCGACATGCTGGCCTACGTCGCCCTCTACGGCTTCCTAGCTCCCGTATGGGTCGCCATCTCCTGGGGCCGCGCCCTCACCCGGAATGTCGGGAACTGGCGCTAGGCTGAATATGTGCTAATGTAACCGCGTGACATCCTACCGCAAATATCTCTGGGCTTTCGCCATCACCGTCCTCATATTCCTCGGCGTGACTTTTGTGTCCAACTATTTCGACAGCCAGCGCATAAACGAGATCAAGGGCATACAGGACAGCATATCCATGAATATCCTGTCGTCCGAAACCCAGTTCGATCTATTGAAAGAGACCCCTTGCGACGACCTCGGCAATTCCTCTCTGTCCCAAGAATTGGACACCCTCGGCGAGCAAGTCTCGTACCTGGAGAGCACCCGAGGCGAGAATGACGCACAAGTCACGGCCCTGAAGCAGGAATACGCCCTGCTGGAGATCAAGGATTTCATACTGATGCAGACCATGTCCGAGAAGTGCCCGGCCGTGAAGCCCGTATTCGTGCTCTATTTCTACTCCAACGCCGGCGACTGCCCCGCATGTTCGGACATGGGCGCCGTGCTCACGGCTCTGCGTCAGAATTATCCCGAGATACGCGTATATTCGTTCGACTACAATGAGAGCGTGTCGGCCGTCAACACCTTGGAAGACATATACAAGGTCAAGGCCCAGTTCCCCGCCCTTGTCATCCACAACAAACCGGTTTACGGCTTGAAGTCGCTCGCCGACATGGAGAAGCTCATGCCGGAATTGGCTAAACTAGCCAGCTCGACTGAAGCGACGAGTACAGTCAATTGAGGAATCGGAACAGGTGACGGTTGAGGAACACTTTGCAGGAATTTTCCAGCAGGAAAATTCCGAGACGTAGCGCGGCCCCTGCAGGGGCCGACGCGCGTTCCGAAGCCATCACCTGTTCCGATTCCGGATGGAGCCGCCTCCCGGGCTTGAACCGGGGACCCACGCTTTACAAAAGCGTTGCTCTACCAACTGAGCTAAGGCGGCAAAACCGTACCGAGTTAAACTATTTAACTCTTGGCGTCTCCGCGATCTGACGCAAATAGAACGACGCACCATGCTTGGCCACTTCGCCTCGGCCCCGGACGGCGTCCATGATCTTCTTGCCTTGCGGGTGAGACACAAAAGCGTGCTTAGCATCCACATATATGGCCCGGACGTACTTGAGGACGTGGACCGCCAACCATTGGGCCAAGGCTATGGCCGTATGCCTGTTGATATATGACAGGAACTTGATGACGGCGGCGAATATGGCATGGAAGAAACGATCCGAGCCGGAACCCATGCGCGAAACGATGCTCGGATGGCCGGTCACGACTTCGCGCCTCTTCAAGAGGATCATCGTTATGATGCCTAGAAGCGCCACGTAGAATATTGTTATTAGTGTATACATATGATTGCGCTCTGCACGCTTGCGTTTTTCAACTTTCCAATATCTTGAACCTGGAGAACCTGGCAACCGCCACTTTCTCGCCGAATTTCTGGACCGCCTTGTCTATGAGACCACGGATCGTCACCGACGGATCCTTGATGAAAGGCTGGTCTATGAGGACCATGTCGGCGAAATACGCCGAAAGTTTGCCCTCCAGGATCTTGGCTTTCATGGCTTCGGGCTTGTCTTTGACTTCCTCTTCGAATACCGCCTCCGCCGTCTTCTTGTCGGATTCTTTGATGTCATCTTTGGTCAGGAATCTGGCACCGGTAGCCGTGGCATGCATGGCGATGTCGCGA
Organism: Patescibacteria group bacterium; assembly: GCA_028865615.1. Lineage (GTDB taxonomy): Bacteria > Patescibacteriota > Minisyncoccia > Phycocordibacterales > PALSA-1337 > C7867-002. The sequence goes on from JAGWJT010000018.1 coordinate 11,533, forward strand.
GCCAAGGCTTTGAATTCTTCGTTGTTGGCTACGAAATCGGTTTCGCAATCGAGCTCCAATATGGTGCCGACCGTGCCGGTAGCATGGATATATGCTTGTACGGTTCCGGCTTTGAATGTTCTGTCTGCTTTCTTGGCCGATATCTCTCCGGACTTCTTGCGCAATATGACCATGGCCTTCTCGGCATCACCGCCGGCCTCTTCCAGGGCTTTCTTGCACTGCATGACGGATATGCCCGTCTTGTCGCGAAGCTCTTTGACTTGTTCTGTGGTTATCTCTTTGCTCATGTTTTTGGTCGGTTTATCATCGGTCTTATTGATTCTAACACCCGGCGCCGTCTTTGGCGATGGCCGGAGGAAATAAAACGGACTGATCATGGCTATTGGCCGGAAACGTTATGCGTTCTCCGAGGCCCTGTTGTCCTTGTAGGACTTGACCATGTCATCGACGAAATATTGGATGCTCCCCTTTGACGCGTCGTTGCCGGCTATCGGATAGGCTACGGAACGCATGTCGCAATCGGAACCGGCCAGGGCGATGACCGGTATCTTGCCGTGAACGGCTTCGGCTATGGCGTTCTTCTCGCGGCGAGGATCTATGACGAACATGGCATCGGGGAGCTTCTTCATGGGGACAATGCCGAGGAACATCTTCTCCAAGGCGGCGATCTCTTTGTCTATCAACATGCGTTCGCGCTTGGTATATTTGGCCAATTCGCCGGATTCTTTGTCGGCTATCAGTTTTTCGTAGCGCTCTATACGCTTCCTAGTCTGAGTGAAATTGGTGACCGTCCCTCCTATCCAACGGCCGTCGACATAAGGCATATTGAGAGACTGGGCGCCGGTCTTGACGGCCGCAGAGGCTTCTTTCTTGCCGCCCACGAACAGGATAATCTTGCCTTCCTTGGCCAAGGCGGCCACAAATGCCTTCGCGGCATCGAGCATGACAGCGGTTTTCTCAAGGTCGAATATATCGGTCTTGTTCTTGGTGCCAAATATGAACGGCGCTACGGAGGGGTGCCTGCGCGAACGGCCCAAGCCGAAGTGGGCTCCGGCCGCGAACATGGCCTCGATAGCCTGAGTGGAATTGCTTGAATGGGTGGCTGTTGACATATTATTTTGAGCTTCAAACATACCAAAGTGCCGCAAGAATTGCAAGGTTCCCGGGCGTGTGTAATACCAAAGCAAAAATGTCACCCCTTCCAAAGCTGAAATGACACCCCCTTTTTGTTAGCGTAGTACCATTAGGCGTATTACTAAAATACATATGCCGTGGAAGAATACAAACTCACCGCATCCGAGCAGGAGCGGTACGATATCA
>JAGWJT010000019.1 GCA_028865615.1 Patescibacteria group bacterium
CACCTGGAGCAGAAAGTGGCCGAACAGACGGCGGATGTCCGGCGAGCCTACGAGGTGGAGAAGAGGGCCAGAGCCGAGCTGGAGGATCTGAATAGGAAGAAAGACATCTTCATCACACAGACCCAGCACAATCTGCGCACGCCGCTCACTTCCATCAAATGGGCGCTGGAGACTCTGCGCTCCGGCAAGGCCGGTCAAGCCGACGCGGGATCAGGACGAGCCATCGCCGAAGCCGAGGCCGCCGCCAAGAACATGAGCGAGGTGGTGGAGAATTTTATAGGGATTACGGAGAAAGAGTGATTATTTCGCGATATTCTGATATTGATTCCAAACCATACTGCTTTCTAAGTCGATTAACACCGTTACGATTGACTACGGGGTATAATGCCAAAGATCCATCTGTGTTACGTTTGAACTGCGTACCGAATCTTTGCTTTTTACCGCTGTTTACCAGGACTCGATCTGTAAGATACGCTATGTATTTTCTGGATACAGACTCAGGCTTATCATCAAAAGCTTCATTCATCATGCCCAGGCATCTCTCCTGAAATTTCAAATCATGATCAGCATGTTGAGCCAGTAACCACGCCCCTTCAGATGCTTCCTTACCAAAATCTTGAATCGTCGGCCATCCATGTTTACTTATGATCGACTTCAATAACCGCGTATGTTTTTTATCCGCCTCTTTGACGCTCTTCCAGTCCCGGCTTTTCTCGGCCGATTTCCTGAGACACTGATCTTCAGCGACCATTTTGCGTATAGAATCAGAGATTTTCTTGTATTGTTTCTTATTCATGAAAATAAAACGGGGGAACCACTTTTGGCTCCCCCATGTGCCGACGGATCAGATCAATCGTCTGCGTCACTGCCGGTATCCGATCCGGTAGTCCAGCTCGTATGCTCGACTGGGTCAACGGCGGATTCGACAATGCATGTGAAAGCGAATGTTTCTGCTTTCTTCATGGCTGATTCACCTCCTTTCCAGTTTGTCGTCCTGACGATAGCATATCAGCAATTGCATCCGATATGCAAGCTCCGGTCAATCTTTCCAGCCAATACCATTGGCCGTTTGGATTGATCTCAAAGAATACGTATTCGCCTGTAGTGGTCACCGCAAGGTCAATTGCGCCAAATTCCAGGCCAAGTCCAGCTGTGATATTCATGCACATGCGATGAATATGTTCCGGCAACTCGACAAGTTCATAGTCCAACGACCCAATCAGAGCAGGATCTCTCCAATCGACTGATGTCTTCACGTGCTTTTGCGAATCTATCCTTACTGCGAATACTTGTCCGCCAACAATTGTGACCCGCAACTCATAGTCTTTCATTATCAATTCCTGAAAGAGGCAAGGCGGACATTTTACAAGATCGATGTTCTCAATCTGTTTGGGTCCGACCAATGTCGTCGGGATGTTGAACCCGCGATCTCCGTAATCCAGAAATCCCTGCTTGATCGTCTTGAACACTGCTCCGTTTGAACAGCCGCCCAAGAATGATTTGGCCTTTTGCGGGTCATTCGTGACTATAGTCTTAGGGATCCTGAAACCGGCCTCGTGTGCTATCTTCAGCTGAAACAGTTTCTTTCTGTCGTATTCTATCTTGTCAGGACGACTGATCCAGAATTGTTTGTCCATACCGAGCCATAGGCCATCAAGCACATATCTGCTCTCTTCCTCCGCGAATCTCCTCTGAACAGGGTCGCTCATAGCCAGTCGGAAGTTATTCGGCCTGCGATACCAGACGCTCTTTATATCATCCGAAGCTATTGTGACCGGGCCGTCGCTCAACTGAAAGCTCGGGGATGACTGATCGGCGTGGAATTCCAACTTGATCTTACCGGTCGCTAGTTCATCCACATTCAGACGAAAGACCGATTCCTTTCTCTTTACCAGATTGCTTATGACGGAGTCAGTATGTTCTCCGTCCACGGAATTCGTTAGAATAAGCACTGACTTACCTGCGATTTTCATAATATTCTCCTTTCAATTTTCGATGCCGTGTTTGGTTATAAACTGCTGTAGCTTATATCAGATAAGATATCCTGTGTCAATAGCTTGTGGTAAATAAAAAATTTGCGGGCAAAGCCGCAGCATTGGAATGATTATTCAAGGCTAATACCAGCGAAATTGGGAGAGCATTGACACGGTTTCCCCGCTTTGAAGATCGAACAAGTCATCGATTCCATTGTATACGGAATGATTGACAGATATATTGTCACAGACGCTTATCATCGAAACATCTGTCGTTGATGAGCCTGTAAGGAATACTTTGTTTAGCAAGCCCAGCATACGTTTAAATAGAATGATGAGTAAGTTGGATAATTGTTTTTTCATAACAACAGTTCTGACGGGGTTATACCATAATTATCGTTTTTTAGCACGTTTAGGACAATAGCCATCAATCCACTTCCTAAGTATACCTATCGCATTAACTCCACCCAGAATCTGGCAAAATCTCCTTCCTGGCTCTCTACGGCAGCTGCTCCCCACTTCGGATATTCTTCGGTAAACGTCCTGTCGACAAGCTTTTTATACGCCTCAAATTTGTCTTTTATTTCAGCCGATCTGCTGACAGTCTCAAATAGCCGCAAATACTCCGGATCATGCTCACGCAGATAGGTGATGGCCGCCTTCTCGCCTTCCCAATAGATATGCCTGAACGCGAAATATCCGGTGAGAACCTCGACTACGGAGTACATGAGCCGTATCTCCAATGCGGCTAGATACAGAGGGTCGCCTGATTCGAAGTATCTGGTGTTATTGACCAGGTTGTAATTGATCTTATACGCCAGTCTCCTTGCGTCCGGCTTTCCGGATGGCAATTCTATGTCATGCCGGTGATCTTGCAGCCTCGTCAATGTTCCGGTCTTGTCGAACGATATCTTCCCCTTCTCCAGCCAGTGCATGAGCCATGTCTCTGCTCCTTCTCTCGCTCTCTTCGTATCCAACATTCTCTTTATCTCTTCCGAAGAATAGAAGAAAATATCTGCCGGCGTCCCATCTATATACGCAAACATCGATACCAGTTTTTCCGGCTTATCTTTGACCACTAGCACTAGATCATAATCGCTCGCTTTCGTCATCTTGCCGCTGGCCGTAGAGCCGCAGAGGAGCAAGGCGTCGATGTTGGGGTTTCTCGATAGACTTGAGATTGTATGTTCCAGATTCATCTTTGATTACTTAGGATCGTTATTCTAAGCCGTATATTCCAAAGAAATTGATTATTTATCGTCCTTATTAATTACTTTCCCAATACCCATACTCGGGATATATCTTCAGCTTGCCGGAATCGACGTCGGCTTTCGATATCCATCTGACCTCGGTATCCGGCGAATCTATGATGCGCATGCTCTCTTTGTCATATATGTCAGCATCGCCGAGCTTGCCGGAGTACAGGAACACTATCTCATGAGACGACTCGCCGTCGTAGGTGAATATATTCTCTATGGCCTTGATGAACTTCAACTCCGCTATGTCCGTATCCAGCTCTTCCCGGAATTCCCTGCGCAGAGTCTCTTCGGATGTCTCGCCAAATTCCACATGGCCGCCTATGATGCGGGCGAAATGCTCATTTTTAATCTTGTCGTAGCCCAGGCTGGCCAAGACAGCGCCGTCCTTCGGCCGTTTGATGATACACATGGCTTTGACTTTGATGGGTTTGGGTAAATCCATGGACACATGCTAGCACACGCATGACGCTTATTCAGCTCAATAGGACAGATGCGCCGACTTTATACACTTCATCTTTTACGATGTCTCTCTGTCCCGCTTGCATGACATGACTGGCATCGTGAACAGTCTGGCCCTTGATCAGATTATCCGACACATATAGCAAAGCCGACGCCGGGACTCCGAAATACCCGGATACGGAGAATACTGTGGCAGTCTCCATCTCGACGCCATAATATCCCTGCTCGGACCAGAACTTCACATCATCGAAAGTCTCGCCCATCATAGCTTGGATAGACACGACTGGACCCTTGCGCAACGGGTATCTGCCGCCAAGCTTATCATCGAGTTCAGCGGACAAACCGGCGTCCGGGTAATGCTTGAAATCCTTCGATCCCCTGTCATATATCCTGGTCGTGCTCTCATTGCCGTAGCTCCAAGTCGGCATGAGCAGATCCAACGATTCCATCTCTGGATAAAGTCCGCCGCAACTGCCTATATGTATATTCTTCTTGGAACCGAATAAACAGGCGAGATGCAAGTATTCCGAGAGCAAAGCCCCTCCGTACATGACGGAGAACCAGTATCTCTTGCCGCCAGTCTCTATCTCCAAGGCATGCTGTAGAAAACCGCCCAAGACCTTCGATCCATATCGTATCTCCAGCCCGTCCAATGCCTTGCGCAATTTCGCATGATGCTTCGGCTCGTCCCATGCGCCATAAGTCAACAAACCGTCGATACGATAATCCTCTGGCAATGACAACATCTTCTTGAATTCCTGGGCTGTGAATGATTTGTACATGATGATGACAGTATAGCAAAAAAGGAGAGCCCGAAGACTCCCCTTTTGATACAGAACATCAATCGCTACCAGACATGGCCATGAGCAAAGCTTTGGTATCAGCATCTGACATCTGTATCCATTCCGTGTAGACGCCAGTCTGCCTGACAGCTGAAGCCTTGTGAACGATCACCATCACTTCATGGAAGACTTTGCGATCTACTATCTTTAGACGGCCGGTCGGCAAGACGCTACTAGTTTGGACATCTACAGACTGTAGGACCGGAGTGACGTGCGGTTGGATTTCATTCATAGCCTCTCTCCTATGAGAAAGCGGACGTGTTCGCTTTTGGGGTTGAATTCCATGTCTATGAAGGCGTCTTTATGCCTCTGATGCGACACTCTGACTCTCAAAGCGCCGACGATGAATGCCAGAACATAGCGTTCGTCTTCGCTTATATACGCATAGTTCAGGTCTTCTTCAATAGAATCGGCTATGAAGCCAGCCGTTCTGATCAATAGCCTAGTACCGAATCTTCCCAAGACCTCATGCTTTTCCTTGCCGTCAATATAGGCATAGCCGTGTTTCCAGATATACTTTGCGATGGATGATATAACCTCTTCATCCTGATACCAATTTATGTTGGTGAGCTCTATAGACGCCGAGCCGCTTATCTTGACCCGATGCGTCTCTTTTTTCATGCTTTTCATTGCATTCCTTTTGTTATGGTTAACGCGGATACGAAAATCCGCCCTCAAGGCGCTATATGAAATAGTGCCGTAAGGGCGGATTTCTTCCGCGGTGCCACCTTACTCGCGCGCATATGATGCGCGCGCTCATACCAACTCAGGCCTTCTATGAAGCGACATTGGTTATCCCATGATTACGGGGGAAGCCGGACTCTCACTTGCGCAAGAGCCATCCTGCCATCTGGCTTGTCCGGCCCCAACCCTTCGCTCGCTATATGCCGCGAAGGAACCGGACTTGGATGTTGTGGTTGCGAAAGAGCCTTACACTGGTCATACCTTAACACATCCCGCACGACCACGCAATGTTGACAAGACACTGGTATGATGGTAGCTTATCCGCCGGATCAGGTCGTTGTCACTCTTTCGTGTAAATGAGTCGGTTTGGTCCAGAGTTGAAAACAAAATAGAAACGGAGACAGATATGATACAGACAGTGATCGAACATGGCTCACGCCAAGACGAAATCAGCCGGCTTCACGGCAACTTGGAACCCAGCGGGGTTCCAAGCGAACAGGTCATCCCAGCGGTGCGGGGCGAATATTACGCTTACTCATCCGAGTTCACAGACAAAAAGCCGTTGTATGTGTTCTTGAAGTGCAAATCCAACAAAAGCCGCACCCTGGCCTGCGCCGAGGAACTCGGCCGCGAAGCCAATCTGGTCTTCCTGTTCGGCGATATGACCGGCGTTTGCTCAATCAGGAAAGCGAACTCTCACGGTCTTCTGGGCGATACGGTGAGCGATGATGCGTTTGGCGAAACCTGGATCGCCGTCCTGGATATGACCGCCGACGACTTCTACAGGATCCGGTCGCAAAAGGACGCGAAAAGCCTGATGGAAATCAGTCGCGCCGCATGCGCGGAGCGTAAGACTTCCGTCACGCTGAAGGCTGGAGCCATCATCGCTATGATGACGGATGCCGGCAAATACGGCATGTTCCTGGTGAAGGAGCTGACTCCGACATCCGTGCTGATTGATGCCTGCCACGTCTTGTTGTAAAGGTCATCTTGGACTCATACTTGCTACCATTGACATAGGTTGTGGTAGCAATTTTTATTTCTATAATTCTTCATGAGATGGTAGAATTCATACGTTATGAATCCCATTTACCCGGATAAGTTGAAGAAAGGAGATACTGTCATGGTAGTGGCGCCATCCGACTCGTTGAGCATGATATCCGCGGATGTCAGGCGCCTGGCCAATGAGCGCTTCGCCGAGATGGGACTGCGATTGTCCTTCGCCAAGCACGTCGAAGAAGTCGACGGATTCGACTCGTCGAGCGTGGCGTCGAGGGTCGCCGATCTGCATCAGGCATTCTCGGACAAGAACGTCAGAGGCATATTCCCCGCTTTCGGAGGATTCAATAGCAACCAGCTCCTGCGCCAGCTCGACTGGGATCTGATAAGGAATAACCCGAAAATATTCGTGGGATATTCTGATTCCACCGCATTGGAGAATGCCATATTCGCCAAGACGGGGTTGGTCACTTATTCCGGGCCAAATTATTCCAGGTTCGGCCAGAAGCTGTATCTGGAATACACTCTTGAATATTTCAGGAAGTGCCTGTTCGAGAACACCGAGTTCAGCGTATCGCCCAGTCCGACATGGAGCGACGATTGGTGGATCAAGGATCAGGACAAGCGCGCGCTGTCGAAGAATGATGGATGGTCACCCATAAATAGCGGTCGTGCGAAAGGAACGGTCCTAGGCGGGAATCTATCGACTTTCAATCTTCTCCAGGGAACGGAGTTCTTTCCCGATCTGTCCGGCTCTATCTTGTTCCTGGAAGACGACGACGAATCAAAAGCGTCCCACTTCGATCGGGATCTGCAATCACTCATACATCTTCCGGATTTCCACAAAATCAGGGGCATGGTCATAGGACGATTCGAGAAGGCCAGCAAGACAACGATCGAGGATTTGAGGAAGATAATCGGATCAAAAACGGAATTGAATCACATACCCATATTGACCGGTGTCGATTTTGGGCACACGGACCCGATGATCACTTTCCCTATAGGAGGCGAAGCCGAGCTGGTCGTTTCCAGAGAAGGCTCTCGATTGGTGGTCATCAGGCATTGAATATCAACCTTCTATCCTCCTCATCGGCATTCCGGCCGTGGTGGATTTGCGCGCTTTGCCATTTTTGAAATCGGAAAAAACGGTCTCTTCGTCGTATGGGCCGTATAGGTTGTCCGATTTCATGATGAAGGCGTGCGGCTTACCCGTCGGCATCAAGCGTCTTGGCTGTTTGAACGGATTGTTCGCGCTCGGATCCAGGCCGACTAGAATATTCCCCGCTCTAACAACCAGAGAATCTCCCCAATTATTCCTGTACACACCCTCATAATTACCGTAAGAGATCTTGCGACCCGCGGCGTATTTACCATCACCGTCCATGAGAGCACCAACAATCTTCAATATGCATACGGCCAATTGAGTGGGGTTGAGGCTTTGAGAGTTCGCGAATACTTCTACACTCACGCCGTTATGCAAATTCAATACGGTTCTAGTATAGAAGCCGTTGAACCCGCCGCCGTGACCTATGACCTTATGCTTGCCTATATGGAATATGTCGAGACCTAGGCCGTATTCGTCTCCATCTCCCGTCTTGGCATGAGGTTTGGTCATCTCATCCAATGATTGTTTGCTCAAAACGCTCTTCCGCTCGTGAAGAAACATCGACATGAACTTTGTGATGTCGATGGAGTTAGAGACGAAGCCAGTAGCTGGAGCATACGCATTCGTCTTGTAGTGACCGAACGCCCTTATGCCCGCACCGGGCAGATCGGCACCGTATCCGGTAGCTATATGCTTCAAACCGTCCATATAGTCAGGGTGCGTATTCTTCAGGCTTAGCGGCTTCAAGATATTTTCTGTCACATAATCACCGTAAGACATGTCTGACGCCTTCTCTATAACTAGACCCAGGAGAGAATAACCGTAATTGGTATATTTGAACTTGGTGGAATTCTTTATTATGAGCGCTTTGAGCGAAAATGGCCTCTTGAGATCCTTCGGGAACTTTCCGTCATTCCAGTGAGGCGTATCCCCGTCGCGGAATATGCCCGCCTTGTGCGACAACAATTGGCGTATGGTTATCTTGGAGGCGTCCTTGTCCTTGTTCTTGCCCTTGAACCACGGTATGTACGACGAAACCTTGTCGTTCAGCCGCAACTTCCCCTGTTCCGCGAGCTTCAACACTGCTGTCGCGGTGAACATCTTCGAATGTGAGGCGATATGGTATAGAGTTTTGGCGTCGGCTTTCTCTCTGCGCTTCATATCCGCATACCCGAAACCTTTGGCGTACAAGATTTTGCCTTTGTGGGCTATAGCTATAGACACGCCCGCCGCGCGATCATACTCCAGCTTGAGCGGCATCCACAAGTCTATGATATGGCCGACCTGCTTTATGGCTGTTTTGGCGTTCAATTTCATGGTGACACATATGCTATCATAACTTTTATGCCCTCATCTCAAAAGACCGTATATTTCGTCCGACACGCCGAATGCGAGAATAACATAGGCGTAGTCAAAGAAGGCGTCGGCCCGGCGGAATCTCCGAGACAAGTCGAATACTCTGATCTCTTCGTGGAACGAGTCAGACCGTCCGTCACCCATCCTCTGGGCAAGAATGACCCGAGACGCAATATCATCGAAAACGAGGTGGTCAAGAATTTCCATCTGCCGGGCTGGAGGCATTCAGACGAAGAGAATTTCGACGATCTCAAAGCGCGGGCCATGAAGATGTTACGATACCTGTCGGAAAAACCGGAGAAAAACATCCTGGTCGTCACCCACGGCATGATATTGAAAGTCATGGCCGCTTGCGCCGTATTTGGAGAAGGGGTGACAGGCATGGAATGCTCCAGATTCATGGGCGCTTTTCACGGCGAGAATACCGGTATCACCGTATTCAAATACGATCCGGAGCGAAATCCGGACTTCCCGTGGTGGCTCTGGATCTGGAACGACCACGCGCATTTGGGATGATTCCAGGACAACTCTCATACCGACACATCTCTCCGGATCGCGCAAGATTGACGAGCAGAGCCAAAAGCATATAATCATCACCAATAAGATCGTTTCCGATGTAGTAAATCCCCCTGGGCTACGACCTTGACTGATCCGCGGTTGCAAAGGTGTTGAGGGGATGGGGGTCCCTCCGGAAAGATCTTGCTTTGCCTGCCGGCGAAGATTCTGTAAAAGGCCTTTAAGAGAGGCCTTTTGCGTTCTTGCTTGCATCCTTGCCCACAATGCTCAAGAAGTACGGCGTATGATCTGCGATCTGACCAACCGACACTGTTATGACTGTTTCCCCAACAAGCTTATCGACTGACCATATACGATGCAGGCCTGACAATCGACAACGATCAAATCTCTTGCAATTTCTGACTATATCCGGAGCATATGGCAATAATCTCAATCTCCAGATGACATCTCTACCGTTTCTCGACTTCCCTTTCTTGGTCATGAGATGATTCCATCCTCTGCGATCGAATAGAACAACTGCATCAAAGGCCGGGCACGCCACTTTGCCTATTGAAAGATAGGATCTTTCGCTTTTCTCTATGAACCCTAAATCCCGCATCCCGCCACCGTATCACAGCACTGTTCAAGAAACGTTCAAAAAAGTCTCAAATCCGAATCAAAAAAGAATCAAATCCGAGTGAAGAAAACCGTTGGTGATTTTTTATAGCAGAATCAGCCTATTTCCTTCTCAACACCACTATATTCCTGCCGCCGGGATACGGCTCCTTGGACATATCGAAGTTGCTGAATGCGCCGGCCCGTTCCCATTTGCCGGTACTCTCGGCTATGCGGATAAAATCATCCGCCATATACAACTTGCGCCTCTCCACGTGCTCTATCTTGCGCTTCTTGCCGCCTTCTTCTATGTCCAGGGTTATCTTGGCGTCTGATATCCGCTCCTTCTCGTCCACCCATGCCGGAGCATAGGTCGTGGTGACTTTGACGCCGTCGGCTTCCATATCCCAGGATTGGATATTCATGGCGTCTTCCGGGAAAAAGATGACCGCATTGTCCAATATATACAATCCGCCGCTTTTCAGGGCACAGGCGACGGAATCCAGATGGGATCGCAATTCTTCGTCGCTCGTCACATAGAATGAACCCAGGAATAGCAAGGCGCAGTCGGCTTGTGTAGGCAACGAGAAATCTATCATATCGCCTTTGATTATCTCCGCGGATAGAGCGCCGTCTTCTATGGTCTTCCTTGAATACGCTATCATCTCGTCGCTCATCTCCAGACCTATATAACAATAGCCGCGCTTGCACAGTTCCTTCATATGAGGACTGTTCCCCGAAGCTATCTCCAGGAATCTCTTGACCGGTATGCGCGATTCCTTGGCTATGACACGCTCGATGAAATCGACTTCCGCCGGTATGTCGCGGAATGAGAAAGCGATCTCGTAATATTTTGGGTTGGAGTAAACTTCCATATCCGATTTACGTCTACACCGGCTTCACTTCTATCTTCAACCCCAGAGCCGTGGCTACCTTAGAGAGCCAGGCGAAAGTGGGGTTGCCTCGACCTGATTCGAATCTGGCCAGGGCGGATTGGGCCACGCCCAGCTTCTTGGCCAGATCGCGCTGCGTCAGCTTCTTCTTGATGCGTTCCCCGACGAGGGCGCTGTAGACTCTGAATTCCGGCTCAAGCCTGTCATACGACGCCTTGAGTCTAGGATCCTTGACTATCTCTGCCTTGAATTGCGCATGGGTTTTCATGCGGCTATGATAACATATATGTTATCTTACAGTCCTTTCCCGAGCGGCTTCGAATCAGGCATGCCAAGCATATTGCCGTATTTCTCTAGAAGATCCACGGTCAGTCGGACGCGGATGTTCGTATCGGCGTCAAGCTTGTCGATGAATCTGTCTACCTTGTCGTTCCAATGTATGATCTCCATATAAAAAATTTGCTTAGGCAAATCCATATTCGCGTGTTAGCATGGCCGGCAGACAACACAAAAGAAGGCTCGTATATGACCCCTCGACAATTCGCTTTGTTCGCGGCGGGATTAGTCCTGCCAACGTTGTATCAGCGCCTGAAGTTCGCATTGAACCGACGATCGTTCTACCGCACCGAGCTACGCAGGAAGAGCGGACTCAACATTCATCACGGACATTGGGGACTGGTCCTGGCCGCTGTCTCTACTTGGATGCTCGTCTTCGGGCTTCGCGATTACATCTCTATCGGTCTGGCCGGACTCGGCTGGGGATTGATGCTCGACGAGATCATCCCCATGCTCCGCATGCCGTCCAAGGACAGAGACCTGGAGCTCAAAGTATACGGAGACTCCGGCAGAGCCACCGCCATTCTGATCATCACAACCGTTCTTGCCTCAAGCGTGCTGTTCCTGCTCCTTGGCTGAGATTTGCGGCGACATCATCCCTCCCAGCGGCATTCCTGCCGCTTTTTTGACGGTCGCCACCTTCCTGTCATACAGATCGGCCACCGCATCGTGGAAAGATAGCGTAACCTTGTCGGGATCCGATCCGGCGGGGACATGGATGAGCTCGCCCACATTCACCGTGAATGGCTTGCGCAGGAAACCGCGCTCGCCTAGTTTGAAAGACACCGGTAATATCGGCGCTCCCGTCTCCGCCGCTAGTACTGCCGCGCCGTGCTTGAATGGAGCGATGGCGTGGTCGGTGGCGATCTTCCCTTCCGGATATATGACCACTATGCCTCCGTCTGCGATGATCCTCTTGGCCTCTTCCAGATTCTTGGCCAGACCTCTGCCAGGCACTACCACGAATACGCCGAACAAGCCGTATATGAACGGTATAACGCCTATGTCGGTCAGGAAGTTGAGCCGTTTCCAGCTGAATCTGGCCACTCCCATGAATCGCAGAGGCAGATGCGGCGTATGCAGGCCCAAGACCAGCCTGAATATGAAGCTGTCCATGAAGCCTACGTGGTTGACTATGATGATGAACGGAGCTTTTATCCTGCCCAACACCTCTCTTCCGTTGATCTCGGGCTTGTAGAGGAGATGGAAATACGCGTACGCCAGAGGCCAGGTCACGAATTGCGATATGCGCAGAGGATTCATGGTTTTACGGCCTCATTCTACGCTCTTTTTGTCCCCATGGCACCCTGGACAAGCGGCAGGAAATGTGATAAAATAGAAGCAACTCATCCCGCGATGAATCTCCATTGTGAGAAGCTTTATCATGAACTGTACCCCAAAAAGTAGACACTTTTGAAACCCACTCCCACGCCCCTAAGATTTCGCCAACAGATGATTTCTGTACTCGACCGGCGCCATCTTGTTTTTGGTCCACTGTTTTCTTTCGTTGTTGTAGTATCGCATATATTCGACG
>JAGWJT010000020.1 GCA_028865615.1 Patescibacteria group bacterium
CAGACGCGTGCATCCGCTGCGCCCCCATTCATGGTAAAATAATGCCGTGGACGACAAGAAGAAAAAAACGGAAGTCGAGGGCATAGTCGTAGTGATCATCGTGATCATCGTCTTAGCCGTATTCCCGGGCCTGCTGTACTATTTTGGCGGCGTATTGTCGCCGTTGACCGGTCTGGTGGACAAGATAGATTGGGGGCATTTCGTCTCCAATGTGAACGCCACTATAGAATTCCTCATAGGTTTGTCCATACCGGCCTCTCTGTTCTTCTTGATAAGCATCGTGTATTGCGTTGAGCGGCTCAAAGTCATCAGGCGCAAAGAGGCCGAGAAGCACGACGTCAAAGTCGTACCGGCATACGAAGAGACCAAAGCGCGCGGTCCGGATCTGGCTGCACGCTGGAAGAAAGTCCAGGACATGCTGGGTTCGACCAACGAGAGCGACTGGAAGCAGGCCATACTGGAAGCCGATACCATGTTGGACATGATACTGAACGGCCTGGGCTACCAGGGTGAGTCGATAGGGGAGAAGTTGAAGAGGGTCGGTCCCGGGGAGATGAAGACGGTACAGGATGCGTGGGATGCCCACAAAGTGCGCAACGACATAGCCCACAAAGCCGGTTTCCAGCTCACGGCGCACGCCGCCAACGAAGCCATCCAGCAGTACAGACGGGTGTTCGAGGAGTTCTACTATATTTGATACGAATCTACAAATAGATACAATGCGAATCTACGAATAGGGGCGCTGATTCGTAGCATCCGTGCGATCATTTGTAGCATTCGCATTATGCGTGTTGCGGGGGCCGGAATCGAACCGGCAATTTTCAGGTTATGAGCCTGACGGGTTACCGTTACCCTACCCCGCGATATTGTGCCCGACCGTTCGTGTCGCCGAAAGGCCGGGGCGCGACTTGGCCAGTATGCCACATGCGAAAAAATAAAACAAGATTGATTTTATTTAGAACCAAGTTAATATATACCTATGTCTAGGTTCGATTTGAAACCCAAAGTCGAAGAGTTGCGTAGACAGGGGAAGAGCCTGAAGGATATAGTAAATGCCGTAGGTATCTCCAAGAGCACGGCATCTTTATGGTGCAGGGAAATTACCTTGTCGAAGGAACAGAAATATCTATTGCATAAGAAGATGATCGAAGGAGGTCATGCCGGTCGATTGAAAGGGGCTGCAGCGAACCATGAAAAGAGATTGATGGAAGAACGTAGAGCAGGGACCGAAGCGGGGAAATTGGTGAAGAGTATGTCTAATAGGGATAGGCTATCGGCTGGAATCGCATTATATTGGGCCGAAGGGAGCAAGGCTAGGTCAACTGGAGGTTTTCTATTTGTCAATTCTGATCCCGTAATGATACGTTTTATGTACGATTGGTTAGCGGATGATTTGAAAGTCAGAAAGAGCGATTTCTATGTACATATATCCATAAACCAAATACATAAGCCACGCATAGAAAAAGTTTTGAAATTCTGGGCCGATTTGCTAGACTTACCGCGGAATCAGTTCGTTAAGCCATTCTATATGAAAGTCGTGCAAAAGAAGATCTACGCTAATCATGATAAATACTACGGGGTATGTAGATTGGGGGTGAGGCGGAGCGCATTCCTGAAGTATAAAGTATTGGCAATGATAGAAATCCTAAAGGCCGAGGTAGCTCAAGCGGTTGGAGCAGTCGTTTCATAAGCGACAGGCTGTGGGTTCGAGTCCCACCCTCGGCACAATCATTTTGAAATATCGCCATTTTGTGTATAATCATCAAGTCCTCATAGAGGATTATTGAAAATGCGCCCGTAGTTCAGCTGGCTAGAACGCTCCCCTGTCACGGGAGAGGTCGTGGGTTCGAGTCCCATCGGGCGCGCAGTTCCTTTGAAAATATATGCCGATGTAGCTGTTTTGGTAGATAACATCGATGACGTTATCTGGCAGGATAGTTACATCGGAGCAACAAATGCCGATGTAGCTGTTTTGGTAGATAACATCGATGACGTTATCTGGCAGGATAGTTACATCGGAGCAACAAATGCCGATGTAGCTCAGCTGGTAGAGCATTCCCATGGTAGATACATTGCCCACGCGTGAGGCGACTCGCGCGCGAATCTCGAATAACGGTCAAAAGCCGCCAAAACGGTCAAGACCGTGGCGTTCACATTCAAGGCGACTTGAAACGCCCGAACGACTGACAAGAGGGACTCATCGAGTCCAATATACAGTCTAATCCTCCGCTATACGCTGAAATGGAGGTAGTCATGAAGGGAAAGGTCCCCGGTTCAATCCCGGGCATCGGCTCCAGTGCCACCTTAGCTCAGTTGGTAGAGCACCGCTTTCGTAAAGCGGGGGTCCCCGGTTCAAGCCCGGGAGGTGGCTCAAGGAAGATTAAAAATCAAATATCAAAAATCAAAGATAGAGCGCATATGGACAAAGAAGGCATACAAAAAAAGATAACCGAACTCGAAACCGCCATGGGTGCGGCGGATTTCTGGCAGGACAAAGGCAAGGCGCAGGCCGCCATCAGGCAATTGCAAGAATTGAAAGCCGAGCTAGAAGGCATAGGCAAGTACGACAAGGGCGACGCCATATTGTCTATACTCTCCGGCGCCGGCGGCGACGACGCCGAAGATTTCTCGGCCATGCTCTTGCGCATGTACCAGAAGTATGCGGCGGCAAAAGGCTGGAGCTGGACTTTTATTCACGAGAACATCAACGATCACGGCGGCTACAGGAATGTCACCGTGGAGATAGGAGGCAAGAATGGGGGACCCGGCGGATTGGGCGCATATGGCACCTTGAAGAACGAGTCAGGTGTCCATAGGCTGGTCCGCATATCGCCTTTCAATGCCAACCAAAAGCGCCAGACTTCTTTCTCGCTAGTCGAAGTCATACCGAAGCTAGAAAAAGTCTCCGAGAAAGATGTCGAGATCAACGACGCCGATATAGAAGTCTCCATAGCAAAGTCGGGCGGTCCCGGCGGCCAGAACGTCAACAAGCGCATGACTGCCGTGCGCCTGCTCCACAAGCCTACAGGCATATCCGTCCATGTCACTTCCGAGCGCTCACTCGAGCAGAACCGCCAGAAAGCCCACGACATACTGCGCGCCAAGCTGTGGAAACGTCATGAAGACGAGATGAAAGCCAAGGAAAAAGGCATGCAGCTCGCTTCCACGACCAGCATCGAATGGGGAAATCAGATCCGCTCCTACGTCCTGCATCCTTACAAGATGGTCAAGGATCATCGCACCGACCATGAATCATCGCAGCCTGACAAAGTCTTGGAAGGCGACCTGGACGGGTTCATAGAGGCGGAGAAAGCCTTGTAAATTTCTAATTTCTAATTGACCTAATTTCAAAATAAATCCCAATGACCAAATCCTGATGACCAATGACAAAAGCATCAAAAAATATGATTTAGAAGAGAGGACGGCGAGGTTTGGAGAGGATGTGTTGAATTTGTGCAAGAAAATAAGAAGAGATGAATTGAGCCGGCCTGTCATAGATCAGCTAGTCAAATGCGGCACGTCTATCGGCGCCAATTATTGCGAAGCGGATGATGCGGAGAGTAAAGCCGACTTCAGGCACAAGATAGGCATATGCAAGAAGGAATCCAGGGAAGCCAAGCATTTCCTGCGTATGAGCTCTGTTGTGGCACCGGAATTGAAGGTGGAAGCCAGAATCCTGTGGACTGAAGCCAAGGAGTTGAATCTGATATTCAATGCCATTTTCAAGAAAGTCAGGAAAATTTCTAATTGACCTAATTACCTAATTGATTTAAATAATGACCAAGTCCGAATTACTAAATCAGTATTGACTTTATCCATACAAAGAGTAGTTTAAATCCAGAAATTCGCTGACGTCTGCGAATGAACTTGATATGTATCTAAAAACGCGAGGAAATCGGCTTTTGGATGGGCGGCAAGCCCTGTCAAGAACAATTAGACGAGGAGATTGAAAAATGAATACTAATAAATACGAGGCCTCTATGACCTTGAAGCGGATGAAGGGGCAAGCATCTCTGTATGAGGCGGTTAAACCGGACAAATTCTATTGGCTTTGGAGACACAGCCTTGTCACATCGTGGCCAAATATCCAAGTTCGAGAATATGACGAAATGGTCCGAAAAGTCCGTGAATTCAACAGGATCAAGGTGCTCATCACCTGGGGAATGATTTTCTTTTTCATCGGCTCAGTTTCGGCTTATGCATGGTGGCTTGTGGGAAATCAAAATCTGCAATCCGGATTTACAATGATTATTCTTTTCATCCTGATTTTCCTCATGGTCTTATTACTCGTGACACTTGCTGCGTTTCGTATGCGGTGGGACGAATTCGTCGACACGTGGCTCGACGCTACCTGGAAAACCAAGAACTTTGCCGACGAGGTTAAGGTAATCGTGGATACCTGTTCTCAAGTCACTCTCTCTAAAGAGGAACTCGCCGAAAATACAAAACTCCCATTATCTTGGTTTCAAGGAAGCGGCGAAGAAGTCCGGGAGAAAAAAGTCCCCACTCATGTGATCAAGGCATGTCGTAGGTATCTGTCTCATTTTGCTTTGACCATAAAGTGCCAAGAAGAACCACAACCGAATGAAACACGTGTTCAGAAAATAACTCGTCTGGATGTGATTACCGGTTACAGGGAGTGGTTAAGACATGTCCTTGAAGTGTATCAACGCTTTGGAACCTTGCCGCTAACAGAGAAACTCGGAAATTACTATGCCGAGGCCGAGCAAACTCTGGCGGCCGAAGAAGCCAAGAAAGGAGAAGGTCGGACCGCGATTGCGGCAGCATAATCGCATTTGTCAGAATTTTCACAAGCGCCAGAGCAATCCGGCGCTTTTTGTCCTCAATTTGGTCATTAGGCATTGGGATTTGGGATTTCTTTAGAAATTAGGTAATTAGACAATTAGAAATTAGTTTGATTCATGGTATCATTGAACCACCGATATCATATGATTTACTACGACAAAGTCAGCAAGGTATACCCGGACAAGACCGTGGCCTTGGAAGAAGTCAGTTTCAGCGTGGAGCCGAAGGAGTTTTTGACCATCGTGGGTCAATCCGGCGCCGGTAAGACCACCTTGATGAAGCTCTTGATTGCCGAGGATTGGCCGACCAGCGGGGCCGTATTCTTCGAGTCGTCCAATGTCCATCGCCTGAACAGACGCGAGACCAACCGCTTGCGCCGCCGCATAGGCACGGTTTTCCAGGATTATCGTCTCATACCGAACAAGACCGTTTACGAGAATATCGCTTTTGCCATGGAGGCGGCCGGCAGGACGGACGGGGAAGTGGCGTCGGATGTGCCGCATGTACTGGAATTGGTCGATCTCGGCTCGAAGATATGGAATTTTCCCCATGAATTGTCCGGCGGCGAGCGCCAGAGAGTGGCCATAGCCAGAGCGATCGTGACGCAACCGGATGTCATCCTTGCCGACGAGCCGACCGGCAATCTCGATCCGGCCAATACTTATGAGATCATCCGCATCCTGCGCAAGATCAACGAGCTCGGCCGTACCGTCATATTGACCACCCACAACAAAGGCGTGGTCGATGAGATAGGCGGCAGGATCATAACTATGGAGAAAGGCAAAGTCATAAAGGATTCCAGGGATGGGAAATACGTGTTATAAATTGACCTAATTTCTAATTACCTGATTGACCTAAAAAATGACGAAGCTCCAATTAGACATTTAGCATTAGGATTTATTTAGAAATTAGGTAATTAGGTCAATTAGGAATTTGCAAAGTATAGTAATCAGAAGAATTCTAGTATACTAAAGACATGATCTTCACCACATTCAAAAGAGTAGTACGCACCGGTTTCGTCGACTTCTGGCGCAACGGTTTCTTGTCGTTCGCGGCTATCACCGTCATCACTTTGTCGCTCATAGCTTTGGGAGGCTTGATATTTGCCGGAGCCATAGGCCGATCGCTCATAGACCAAGTCAAAAGCCAGGTAGATATCAACGTCTACTTCACCATAGGGGCTCAGGAGTCGGATATCCTGGCTCTGCAGAAGGAAGTCGATGCTCTGCCTGAAGTGGCTTCTACTACATACATATCGAGCGATCAGGCTCTGGCCGCATTCAAGACCAGGTGGCAAGACAATCAGCTCATCATGCAAGGCCTGCAAGAGCTCGGCGATAACCCTCTGCCCGCGGCACTCAATATCAAAGCAAAAGACCCATCCGAATACGGCGCCATAGCCGACTTCTTGACCAGCAAGGATCCGACCGACCAGAACGGCGCCCCTATCATAGACAAGGTCAATTATGCCGAGAACCAGCTCATCATAGACAGGCTTGGCAGGATCATACCTACGGTGGAACAGGGAGGTTTGGCGCTGGCCATCCTGCTCGCTATCGCGGCCGTGACCGTGGTCTGGAACACCATAAGGCTCATCACATACACGGCCAAGGACGAGATAGCCGTCATGAAGCTGGTCGGCGCTTCCAATGTCTACGTGCGGGGGCCTATGGTGGTTTCGGGCATCATGTACGGCATCGCTTCGGGCGCCATAGCGTTGGTGGTCATAGCCGCCGCGGCCTATTGGAGCGATACTCTCATATTGCGCTTGGCCGGCGTGGACGTAGCGGCCAATTTCGCTTTTGCGGTCAATATATTCTCTCTATATTTCAACAAGAATTTTGCGCAATTGCTCGTGATCATCATGGGTTCAGGTATCGTCCTCGGCGGCTTGTCCAGCTACATAGCGGCCAGGAGGTATCTGAGGGTCTGATAACCAATATATCTTATAAGATATATTGAGTTGGACGAACCATGCCTGCCTTCCCGGCCAGCCAAGAAAAAACCGCCGGGACACAAAGTCCGGGCGGCTGACATGAAGCTCAAAAGTTTACAACTTACCGAAAGCTTTTTCCAAAGCTTCGTTGACTTCCGGAAAGACGACTATCCCTTCTTTGTTATGCGGCTGATGTTTCCATGATTTTTCCGCAAGGACTATCTGAGACATGTCTTCCACTGTGATGCGACTGAATCCGTCTCTGCCCATTCTCGGATGGATAGATGTCAATAATGCCGACTTGACTTTGAATCCAAAGAGCGTGATACGGTCATTTTTGAACAAAGTCTGGGATTCGGGTCCGTTTTCGACGAGTGTGGTAATAATCCACATTGTCATGAATTGACCGAATTTTTCCTTGAGGAGACGGCACAAGGCGGTGAGTTCATTTTCTCCGTCCCGAATTTTTCCGCCAACAGTCGCCACGTGAACCCCCTGCCAAGTGATTTTTCCCCCCGGTGTCTTTTGACGTTTTTCGAGGTGTGCAACGATTTCGGTGTTCTCACCGCTCAAAAATATGAGGCCGACTCTTTTTGTAGGTGTAATATTCAATTTTGTCATATGCAGTTCCCAATGACCATAACACAATAATCGTATAATTGCAATATTCTCCTTGCCACCGCTTGTGCTAGTATGGCTTCATGGCACGCAAGCCTGCCAAGAAGATCCTGAATAGAACAAAAGCGCGACGGGCGCAGGCGGCTTCGAGACCCTCTCACAAGAAAGCAAAATCGCCCCACAAATACATATTCGTCATCGGCGGCGTCATGTCCGGCGTGGGCAAGGGCGTGGCTACGGCCTCGCTAGGCACCCTCCTGTCCGCCAAGGGCTTCAAGGTCAACTTGGTCAAAGTCGATCCTTACTTGAATGTCGACGCCGGCACCATGAATCCGACCGAGCACGGCGAAGTATTCGTGCTCGACAGCGGCCTCGAGACCGACCAGGACATGGGCAATTATGAGAGGTTCCTGGGTAGGGATCTGACGGCGGATGACTATTTGACCAGCGGCATGGTATACAAGTCGGTCATAGACCGCGAGCGCGCTCTCGGTTATGGAGGCAAATGCGTCGAAGCCATACCGCAGATCCGCGACGAGATAGTCGGCCGTTATGAGAGAGCGGCCAAAATCAACGGCTCCGACATATCTATCATAGAAGTCGGCGGCACCATAGGCGACTATCAGAACATCATGTTCATAGAAGCGGCTCGCGTTCTCAAGATACGCCATCCGCACGATGTCGTATTCATGGTGGTCTCATATCTGCCGACGCCCGGAACTCTCGGAGAGATGAAAACGCGGCCGACCCAGAATGCCATCAACCAGCTGTCTTCATATGGCGTGACCACGGACATCGTCATCGCCCGCGCCGCTACGCCTCTCGATCAGCGTCGCAAGGAGAAGATCGCCACGGCTTGCAATATCCTGCCAAAGCGGGTCATATCAGCGCCTGACATAGAGAGCATATACGATGTGCCTGTCAATTTCGACAAGGACAAGCTGGCGGACATAGTTCTGGAAGCGCTCGATTGCCCGGAACCGCCGCATCAGCCGCAATTGGACATGAATGAATGGCGCAAGATGGCGCGGGGCATCAAGGATCATGCGGAACATGAAGTCCACATAGGCGTGGTGGGAAAGTATTTCAATACAGGGGATTTCATCCTGTCCGATGCTTACATATCCGTTCTGGAAGCGATAAAATTCTCGGCTTATGCCAACAAAGTCAAAGCGGTCATACACACGGTAAATGCCCGGGATTTTGAAATCGCGGCAAATGGTGAAGGTTTCGCCGCCCTGGACAAACTAGACGGCATCATCGTGCCGGGAGGATTTGGCTCGTCAGGCATAGAAGGCAAGCTGGCCGTCATCAAATACGCCCGTGAGAAGAAGATACCTTATCTCGGCCTCTGTTACGGTATGCAATTGATGACCATTGAATATGCACGCGATGTATTGAAACTCGACAATGCCCACACGACAGAGATCGATCCAAAAACACCACACCCAATCATCGATATAATGCCTGATCAAAGGGAAAAAATGGCTCGCGGAGATTATGGCGGCACCATGCGTCTGGGCCTATATCCGGCCAAGCTCTCCAAAGACACCATAGCTCAAGAGGCGTATTCATACTTCAATGGCAAAAAGTTGCCGAAAGCTACGACTTCGATAAAAGAGCGCCATCGCCATCGATACGAGGTCAACCCGAAATATATCGAACGTCTCGAAAAGGCCGGCCTGGTCTTCTCCGGCCGTTCCCCGGACGGCAGGCTCATGGAGATAGCCGAATTGCCGCGCGACAAGCATCCGTTCTTCCTCGGCACCCAGTTCCACCCTGAATTCCTGGCCAGACCGCTCATGCCGCACCCTCTGTTCACGGAATTCGTAAAGGCGGCCAAGGAGAGAAAGGGCAGAATTTCTAATTGATCTAATTACCTAATTTCTAAACGGCGCAAAAAACGGCGCAAAAAAATCGCCGAGAAGCCTCGGCGATGCGGTGTCAAACAGAGCGGTCACATCAACATAGTTCTGGCGCATGCCTGAAATATCCGACATAGCGTTGAAATACTTCCGGCGCGGCGGTTTCTTTCCAGAAGAATCTGGTTTCCGGTTTGGTAGAGCCGTCTATCCATTCCGACCAAAAGGGCTCGTTCGGAATGATGCAGTGAACCTCGTCGTTTCCATTTGGCACAAATGCGAGGATATCGCCACCGGTAAAGATATTTGCAAAAGTCCGGTGAGTCCCACAGAGTTTGTCTTTGATGAGTGCCATGGCGACAGTTCTCAAACATCCGTTGTGTTCGAGGCAAGCTCCTTTCAGGGTGTAATCCGAGCCGTCCTGACTCAATAATAGCCAGCCGGATTTGGTTGGACGGAATACTTTTATAGTTAGACTGCCATTAACGCTGTTTTCATTTTTCATGGGGGTCCTTTCCACCTAGATTTATAGCTCCATTAAAGCCTGAGCGCAAGCGTCGATGGTGTTCATAAATAGATGTATTGACATATTATATACATCGTCTATACTTATGTCATGAGCAACGGTGCCACAATACAATTGCGTGTCGATCCGATCGTCAAAAACAAGGCAGCCAAGATATTGGCTGATTTGGGCTTGGATCTATCTTCGGCGGTGAAGCTTTTCTTGACCAAGGTTATAAATACAAGCTCCATACCGTTCGAAATAAGCAAGAAAGGCACTTATACCGCGTCTCAGATACGTATGATGATGAAAGAGACCGAAGAGGCCGAAAAGAACGGCAAGCGCTACTCTAGCGCCAAGTCAATGTTGGATGATATACTCTCGCGGTAAGTGTATTCATTGGTTCACACAAGCCGGTTTCGGAAGCATCTCCGGACATTGGTGGGATCTGGCGTTTTCCGCATGAATCAATTGGAGGCGGTATTGGAAGCTTTAAGGCTCGGTGAGAAGCTTGATCCAGGATATCTCGATCATCAATTGAAAGGTGCTCAAGCCACATATAGGGAATTGCACATCAAAGGAGATTTGTTATTGGTCTATAAAGTAAACCATGAATTAAAAGTCGTGACTCTTTGGGGAATAGGCACACATGCCAAGTTGTTCGGATTGTGATGGCACTACTTGACCCCAAACAGGGCATAGAAAGCCATAGGATCTATGGATTGGCCGTTCAGGCGGATAGACAGATGGAGGTGTGGTCCTTCGGCGTAGCCAGTCTCGCCGGATAGTCCTATGGCCTGGCCGCCTTGGACGAGCTCGCCGACTCTGACGTCTATCTTGGACAAGTGCATGTACATGGATATGAGGCCGAGGCCGTGGTCTATGATCACCGTATTGCCGTAGACCGTAAAGGCGCGCGCCTGTCTGACTATGCCGCGGTCTATGGCGTACACCGGCGTGCCCGGCGGAGCGCGGAAATCCACTCCTTTGTGGGTGACGGTGGCGGCTCCGCTGTCGCGATTGTAGCCGTATGGATCGGTGACCACTCTGGGCTCGGCTATCGTAGAGGCTACCGGGAATATGAAAGGCGCCGACCATAGAGGGCCGTCAGTCCTGGAATATACGCCGGCTATGATGGAGTTGTCCTTGGCGAGCTCGGCCAGGAATGCCTGCTGATTGGCTATGCTGTTGCCGCCGAGCTGTGGCGGTACAGGCAGATATTCGGCCGGATTGTAGCGCTTGGCCACAGCGAACGAAGCCCGCGCCGTCCGGCCGTCCTTGAATGAGACAGCCACTGTGTCCGTGCCGACACGCTCGTCTATGGATGAACCATATAGGGCAGTGACGATCCCTCCATGATCGAACACGGGTATAGAGGTCTTGTCTGCTGCATTCTCCACCACGGCGGAAGCGATGTCGGTGGTCGAAGCTCCGGATACGGTTATCATCACAGGGTCGCCCTGGGTGATGCGAGCGGGGGAGACGGTGACGTCGATCGGTGAGATAGGTATCCGAGTAGAGGCCGGAGTCGATGCCGTCGGTTCCGCGGCCTGCTCCTGGGTTGAAGTCGATGCGGTAACGGTCGAAGTCGAATCCTTCGGAGCAACGACTACAGATCCCGTCGATCCTCTGTCGTTGTTGTCGCTATAATATACGGCCGTCCCATTCTTGCCTGACAGCCACAAGGCCCCGGCGGCGATGATGATGACTATAAATATGGCGGCGGCTTTCATGGTGGAAGTATAGCACCGCCGCACGGTGTCCCGTATGAGGCGTCGCGCGATATCACTCGAGCCTTGAATAAAGGCGCGTTTTCGAGTATCTTAATAAGCGTTCCGGCGTCGCTCGCGGCCGCCGTGTGACATTGCGGGATCATCTAATGGTAGGATAGCGGTCTCTGAAACCGTTCATCTTGGTTCGAATCCAAGTCCCGCAGCAGTGAAGTGTACCCCATAAAGTAGACACGGTACATTGATTTCTTTTGTTAGAATTACCGGCAGAGTGCAGAAATGGGCGGTGTTATTCAAAGCCTTGAGATTGCTTGGTGAACGTGGTAGAGTCTCGTTAGCTTATGGAAACGAATGAGATTGTCATCTTTGAAACTGAATATTGGAGGGTTGTCCTAGTCCCACAGCAACGATATCTGGGAAGATGCGTGCTCGTATTGAAACGGTCATGCGGTAATCTCGCTATCATCGAACAGGAAGAGCAGAAAGATTTCTTCGATGTCTTAAACAGGCTCGATCAGCTGTTCAAGAGAGCTTTCGGCTCCCGAGCGTTCAACTTGAGCTGCCAGATGAACGACGCGTACCGTGATACTCGACCGAAACCCCAAGTCCATCTGCATTTCAGACCGCGTTATGAGGTGCATGTGCAGGTGAAGATCGAGGGCTACGTATTTGAAGATCCCAATTTTGGCGATCATCCAGTAGACGATAAGGATGATCCCCCGGTCTCCAGGAGAATGTTGGAAACGATCAACAGGGAACTCCAAAAGAACCTGTGACGATTATCACCCAGACCATCTCCTGAATATTCGGCTATTCCCGGGTATAGACGTATATGATGGCCCCACCATTCAAGGGCAAGATGCATGATAGGAGGTCATACCT
>JAGWJT010000021.1 GCA_028865615.1 Patescibacteria group bacterium
ATCCTACCGGCCATGACTCTGGAGATCTTGCCGAATTCGCCCATAGCCATTGGAGCGATGAAGATTCCATACGCATCATCAGCGCGACAGACGCATTCGAAGAACGAGAGTAATTCACTGAACCGCTTCGGCATAACGGCGATTTTGAGAATGTCTCCACCAACAGCCAAGAATGTTTCTATCAATTTGTCTATAGCTGATGCTGACGGCACACCATTGAAGTCATGCGCGGATACAATGATACCGACATCGTTCTGTCTTGCATAATCGACCGCCTCAGCGAGTTCTATTGCCGTTGATGCCTCAATGTCAACAAGTGTAGCCATGGACATATACCTTTTATAAAGGCCTATGCGGTTGTCAGAGCACCAAGAGGGCTGTTGACCACCTTCACTTTCATCCCTTACTGTAATGATTATCGGCCGTTGTAGGTCGACAAGCATTGATTCCGTATATTCTGATGGCGACATGTCTACTCGCCATTCGAATATGTCTGCCACGAAAGGGTTGCGCAATGCGGCTTTGGCGTCATTCTCTGACGCGATGACCCCGACAATATTTACCAGACCTCTAGTGGGTTCGAATTCCTTTTTCATAAGTTCCTTCCTTTCTCTGTGCCAATACAACCATATGTGACCGCCAATGTAAAGCATTTGCCCCCAACACCGAAACGCCCTGCAGGACGTTTCTAGACTGCTTATGTTTCGGTGACGGCACACGCCACTTACTCCCGATTGAGCTTAATTTTGCACTGAATTCACGGCCGAAATATGGTATAATATGCCTATGAAATTGAGACAATCTTTGTTCTGGGACACTGATCCCAAGCGCATAGACTTGAAGAAGAACGCCCGATACGTCATCGAGCGGGTTATGGATTTCGGTCGGGACGACGAGGTGCGCTGGCTGTGGAGATATTACGACAAATCCTTGATGAGAGAGGTGGTAACCAAGTCGCGCTCGCTCCGACCGGAAACAAAAGCATTATGGACACTCCTCCTGCAAACAGCCTAAATCTGCATCTGGACATCCTGCCGCCGAAGACAAAGAAAGCCTTCGAGTTTTTGTCCGGCCAGGAATGGTTGGGGAAGTCGCGCTGGTACCTGGCCGGCGGCACGGCCCTGGCTCTCCAAGTCGGCCATCGCCGTTCCGTGGATTTGGATTTTTTCACGGAGGACAAAGATTTTGATAATGACAGATTGTTGGAACATTTCTCGTCCGCGCCGGATTGGCAGACAGACATCAACAAAGAAGGCACCGTATACGGGACGCTCATGGGAGCCAAGATAAGCTTCATCGCTTATCCGTTCTTCATTCCAGCAGAGAAGCCTCTCGCGAGCGGCTCGATAAGGATGCTCACCCCGGCAGATATAGCCGTAATGAAGATCGTAGCCATATCTCAAAGAGGCAGGAAGCGCGATTTCGTGGATCTGTACTGGCTCGTCCATCACGGCCATGATCTGGAGGGCGTGATCAGGAAATTGAAGGGTCAATATCCTTCGGTGGCGCATGATTACCATCATATATTGAAAAGCCTAGTCTATTTTGAAGACGCCGAAGCCGATCCTATGCCCGAGCTGTATTTCAGCGTCATTTGGAAAGAAGTCAAGGATTTCTTCGCGAAAGAGGTGCCAAAGATAACCAAACGAGTCGTAGATCTGTGAATATTTGGAGTCACGGTGGTTGATGAATTATAATATCCCCATGAAACATTACACCATCGAAGAGAACCCTATCTCTCACTTCCTATTTAACAACACCCGCTTCTCCTGGTTCTGGCTCATCGTCCGTCTATACGTCGGTTACGAATGGCTCATGGCCGGCTGGGAGAAGGTCACCAGTCCGGCATGGACGGGCTCGCAGGCTGGCTCGGCTCTCACCGGTTTCCTGCAAGGCGCTCTGGCCCAAGTAGGCGGTGCGCACCCGAATGTCCAAGGCTGGTATGGCGCATTCTTGAAGGATGTAGTATTGCCGAATGCTCATACATGGTCATATGTCGTGTCGTACGGCGAACTCCTGGTCGGCATAGCCCTCATCCTCGGCGCTTTCACCGGCATAGCCGCATTCTTTGGCCTGTTCATGAACTTGAACTATCTCATGGCCGGCACAGTATCTACCAATCCCATATTGTTCGTGCTAGCCATAGGTCTCATCATGGCTTGGAAGACATCAGGCTGGCTCGGCCTCGACCGCTGGCTCGTGCCTCTCCTCGGCACCCCCTGGCATCCAGGCAGGGAATTTAGGAAATAAAATGTGAAATGGTCGCATCAACTAATACTCGGCCCCAAGAAGAAGCCTTAGAATGAGTATTGATCAGGTGTGAATATCTTTGCACAGTTTAAGCGCTATAATACTCTCATGGACCAAATACAACTCATACTCATATTCGCGGCCTCTATCATAGGCGTGGTGTCGGCTGCGTATCTATATGAGACCGTGGATACATTCATGCCCGGCTTGAAGAAGCCTTTGCGCACGATGGCTATAGGAATGTTCGTCATCGTGTTGGGCATCATACTGGGAGCGTTCATATCATACGAATCATCCCTAGGAGCGGAGTTTGCGCTATACGGCGTGCCGCTCCCGGCTTATTTCTATATCTTCTATATCATCGGCTTCGCGATCATATCTTTCGGAGCGCGAGGCTTGGTATCGAGGCCAAGCCGCGGCGTGGCGGATGTCTCGCTCAAGAAAGTCTCATAGCATGAGATTCATCCATGCCGACAAAGCCGAAGATGGTGCGATGTCGCTTGCCGGCAGGATCGTCAAAGAGCTCGGCGCCGGCCGGCGGGTGTTGTGGCTGGTTTGCGGCGGCTCAAGCATATCGACTATCGCTTTGGCTATGAATGAAGTCGAGCGTGCGACGAAAGCGAGAGGCGTGAGTCTCGATAAGTTGGTCGTAAGCCTGACTGATGAGAGATACGGTCGGCCCGGCCATCCGGATTCAAACTGGAAACAATTGATCGACGCCGGTTTCGACATCGCGACAGTTCGGACTCTACCGGTGCTCACAGGAGGATCGTTGGGGGATACGGTCGCCTCATATTCGAAGGCCTTGTCCGGAGCCGTGACCGAAGCCGACATCGTCGTGGCTGTGTTCGGCATAGGGGCTGACGGGCATATAGCCGGCATCCTGCCGCATTCGTCGGCCGCGGACGAGGGAATATCAGAATATGCTTTTGGCTACGAAGCGCCACCTTTGACCAGGATAACCATGACATTTTTAGCGATCAAAGATGTGGACGTGGCGTATGCATTTGTATTTGGCGATGCAAAAAAATCGGCGCTTGAGCGCTTGAGAGATGAAATGCTCGACCTTGCCGAGCAACCGTCGCAAATACTGAAGAGCTTGCCGGAAGCGTACGTCTACACTGACGCATTGTAAGGGAGCGTTACCACGGATACTTCTTGCCTTTGTACCAGAATTGGCCTGTTTCCGGACAGGATATGGCCAGCTTGAATATGTCCGCAGCCGCTTCTCCCGGCGTTATAGGAGCGTCGGAACCGCCCATATCAGTCTTGACCCAGCCGGGATTGATTGACGAAACGATGATGCCGGTGTTCTCGTGAGTCATACGCACGGCCAATGTCCGAGTGTACATGTTTATGGCCGTCTTTGATATTTTGTAAGCGGGATAATGATACGGTTCGTGTGTATCGGCCAATATATCAGCTTCAGCGAGAGAACCGGCTTGTGAGGACGTATTCAATATATGTCCGCCGTTATCGATGACAGGCAGGATCTTTTCCGTAAAGTCGACTATGCCGACGACGTTGATCTCCAGAGTCTTGCGCAATCTGTCGACATCTAAATGTATGTCATCAGCGTCGAGCATAGCAGCGGCATTGTTTATCAGAATGTCTATCTTGGCACCGGAATCGGTAATAGCGTCGGCGCATTTGGCGATGGATTCCGGTGAAGACAGGTCTAGCTGGTATGTGGTGAGATTTTCGTGCTTCACGGCCTCGGCGCTGGTATAGACGGTACCTATGACGGTCCAGTCTTCCGCCAGGAATTTCTCCGCCAGAGCTTTGCCTATGCCGCGGCCTATGCCGGTGATGAGTACGGTTTTCATGGCGGTATTATACACTTTTTCGGCTATGGCTCATAATGTGCCGGAACGAAAAACGCGCAACCGGTGAGGGTGTGCGCGTCTTTCTTCGTTGAGGTATTACTTCTGCTCAGCAGGAGCAGGAGTAGTCGGCTGTCCAGCCGGCTGAGGCTTGTTCTGATCGTTCATGGTCGTTCTTGTGGAAATTAGGCTGACAATATTCGACCGAATGTCTATGATAGCACTTTATCACTCATAGCGCAATGCCTCTATAGGGTTGAGTCTGCTGGCTCTGCGAGCCGGATAATAGCCGAAAACGATGCCTATAGCGGCCGAAACCCCGAAGGCCAGAAGTATGGACGAAATGGAGACGTTGGTTTGAAGCACGCCTAGGCGGGTCACTACGTATGATACTAGCCATCCAAGGAATACGCCTATACCTCCGCCTATCACAGTCAAGGCTACCGCTTCGAATAGGAACTGCACGTTGATGTCGTGCCTGGTGGCACCTATGGCTTTGCGCAATCCGATCTCGCGGGTGCGCTCGGTGACGGTGGTTAGCATCATATTCATGATGCCTATGCCGCCGACTACCAGAGATATGCCCGCTACTGCCGCCAGGAGCATGGTGAACGTGCCTGTCACGGACGAAGCGGCCGACACTATCGACGCCTGGTTGAGGACGTTGAAGTCCGCCTGGGTGGGATCGCTGATGTGGTGCCTGTCCAAGAGCAGGTTGGTGATATCGTCCTGGACTTGAGTCATGACATCCGGCGATGTAGCGGATATGCTCACGCTTGTGAGATAAGTGGTTTTGCCGACCAAGAGTAGCTGAGCGACCTTTAGAGGTATATATATGACGTCGTCCTGGTTGTTGAATCCTCCGCTTGTGCCTTTGGATACGGTCTCACCTATAACGGTGAATTGGATGCCTTTGATAGCTATGGTTTGGCCCACCGGATCGGTGCCGGAAGCGAACAAGTCGCTGGCTACCGTAGGTCCTATGACTGCCACATGGGAAAGGCTGGCGCTATTCTGGTCGGTTATAAAAGATCCCTCGGCCATATCGACATTGTGCACATCGGCGTAAGCGGCCATCACGCCGTTGACGCTGGTGTTAGTGTTCGTACCTCTGCCGGTGACTTGGTACCGTCCGGACATCTCAGGCGATATGTAGGAAATGTTGGATACTTGCTGTTGTATGGCCGCGGCATCGTCCGGAGTGAGCGTCTGTGCGCCGCCCCTGCCGCCGGAAGCACCGTATCCGAACGATCGTTGGGCTCCGGGCATGATCTCGATGAGGTTTGAGCCGAGTTGCTGGATATTGGCTTGAATGGAACTCTGGGCGCCGGAACCTATGGCCACCATGACTATGACGGAGCTTATGCCTATCACGATGCCGAGCATGGTCAAGGCGGTCCGCACTTTGTTGGCGGTCAGAGCGGAGAGGGTTTCATGCGCGAGATCTTTGGTGGTCATGGTGTTTTAATAATTTCTAATTAACCTAATTGATCTAATTTTTAAATAAATCCCAATTCCCGTTTAGTCATTGATTAGAAATTAGGTCAATTAGGTCGATTTTATCTGTTCGATGATCCTTTTTTCATGCGAATCACTATCCTCGACTATCAGGCCGTCTTTGATGTGGATGATCCTGTCCGCGTGCTCGGCAACGTCGCGCTCGTGAGTGATGAGGACGACGGTCCGCTTGAGCTCTTTGTTCAAACGCTGGAATGTGCCTAGGACTATGGCGCCGGTGGCGGAGTCGAGGTTGCCGGTCGGTTCATCGGCCAATATGAGAGTCGGATCGTTGACCAAGGCTCTGGCTATGGCCACGCGCTGGATCTGCCCGCCGGACAATTGGTTGGACATATGGTCGTAGCGGTCTTTGTCCAAACCTGAGCTCCGGAGGGAAACAGTCGCTCTTTCTAGGCGCTCATGCTCACCGACGCCTGCGTATATGAGAGGGAGAGTGACGTTCCTCATGACCGTGGCTCGCGGCAATAGGTTGAACGACTGGAAGACGAAACCGATCTTGTCGCGCCTTATGACCGCCAATTCGTCGTCGGAGAGTTTTGACACGTCTTTGCCGTCCAGGAAGTATGTGCCGGAAGAAGGAGTATCCAGACAGCCTAGTATATGCATCAGAGTAGACTTGCCGGAACCGGACGGTCCCATGATAGCCACAAATTCGCCGTCATTGACCGTGAAAGAGACGCCGCGCAGAGCCTGCGTCTCATTGTCGCCGTTCACGTAAGTCTTGGTTATATTTTTGATCTCTATCATGGTCTTTGTCTGCCGAATGGTCTATCAGCCGCCTATAAATACCCGGCCGCCGCCTCCCGCTCCGCCGGTTCTGGCGCCCCCGCCGCCCCTCAGGCTGTTGAGTATGCTTGGCGCGGATGCGCTAGACGACTGGTTTGAAATGCCCGACACGGTCTTGACTACCACCCAGTCGCCCGCTTGAAGTCCGCTCACGATCTCGGTGTTCGTATCGTCTGACAGGCCTGTGGCTATGGTCTCTTCGGCAGGCACGTCTCTAGTGGATACTGTCACGGTCCTGTTGAAGGCCACGCCGGCGCCGGAGAAAGACCCGAAACCGGATGTCTGACCGTTCGTCGTCCTATTTGCAAAATATTGCGCTGCCGTGGAGCTCGATAGCGCCGCCGTGGAAGAGGCATCCCTGTAACGGCCGGCATTGCTCGATGAAGCGGCACCGCCGGCCGACGTTCCATTCATGCTTGAAAACAGGGAAGAGATCTGCGAAGCCGTGAATATCTGGACGTAGCTCCTGTTGCCCTGAGTCTTGATAGCCGTGGATGGTATGGTCAGGACGCCGTCCTTCTCGGCGGTCGTTATGGTGACGTTGACGCTCATGCCCGGAAGGATCCGGCTGTCGACGGTATCGATATTCACTTTGACGTTGTATGATACGACTCCGGAAGATACCGTACCGACCAGATCTTTCTCCGATATCGTGCCGGTGGCGGTGAAGTTGTTTATGGCATTGAAGGTTATGGATACCGGATCGCCCACGGCCACTTTGGCCGCGTCGACCTCGTCCAGCGATATGTCGGCTATCTTCTGGTCGCCGACTATGGTCGCTATGACGGACGAGCCGCTGGCCTGATCGTATACATTGACCGGTATGCGGCCCACGATACCGTCTATCGGAGAACGGATGAAGTATTCATCGTAAGTCCTCTGTGCGGAATCTACGGCATTCTGTGCCGCTTGGATGGACAGAGCATCCGCTCCGGTGATCAGGTTGTTCAGGGAATTCCGGTCGCTGGCTATGGTATTGCCGGCGGATATGAGGTTGGATACGTCTCCGTTGACCGAATTGGCCCACCCGGCCACATCGGTCTGTGCGGTTGCCGCGTCCTTGGCATCATAATCAGGTTGAGCCGTGGTGATCCATGTTATGGCCGTCTGGGCATTCTGGACTGCTGTAGCTACGTCCTTTGTCATGGAAGCGGTATCCTCAAGCAGCTTCTCCACGCTCGATGTGGCGCTGCTCCTGTTCAATGATTTGTATTCGGCCAAGACGGAAGTGTATTCGTTGTTGGACTTATCGAACGCTTGGCCGGCCGTATTCCTATAGTTTTGGCCGGTGACGCTGAGGAAGGTTGATTTTTGGTCGGATAGGAAGCCCGTTTGGCCGTACAACAGGTCATTCATGCCTGGTATGACGGTCTGCAGATCGGTAAAAGTCGAGGCTACGGAATTGAATGCGCTGGTATAAGATTGAGAGAGGGAATTCTGCGCGTTGGCGATATCCCCGGCTTTGGCCGGCTCTACCAATTGGGCGTATGAAAGCTTGGCACTGGCAAGACTGGCGGCGGCGTTTGTGTTGTCTATGGTGGCCAGAAGATCGCCCGCGCTGACGTGTTGGCCCACGCGTACGTCTATGCCGGTGATCGCCCCGGAGACTTGGCTTGTGATATCTACCTGATTTTCGGCGGAGACTTGGCCGGTGCCGGAGACGGTCTGTGTTATCTTGCCGGCTGAGACTCTCTCTATCTGGTATTGCGGAGCGGCGTCGGCCGTATATGCCGACTTGTATACTTCATATCCGCCTCCGAGGACGGCTATGATGATGATCGCAAACGCAAGCTTGTGGGAAAAGATCCAGTAAGAGAGCCTGCCAAAGGAGCCGGTCGATGTTGATCGCATTGCAGTGATTATTGTGTTGATTAATAAGACGCCGGTTGCTGCGCGCTCGGCGTGCCGGAAGCGTTTTGCGTCGGGACTATCCGGACCAGGGAAGCCTGTATGCGCCCTTGGCTATCCGGCTCTCCTATGACCACTACGGTCTCTCCCGGCGATATGGCGGTAGAAGAAGCTTCGGAGTGGAAATATCTTATGACTGTACCCGTAGCGACCACTATGTTCTTCTCGGCTTCAGTCGGGCCTTTGACCGTGAATTCAGGCATGCGCACCCCGACGACTACTCCGAAGGCTCCGTGAGAATTTAAGGAAGAATCGTCGATGTCCGGTCCGATCATGAAAGGCGAATGAGGTCCGCCGAACTGCCTTGCATAACTGCTGTCCCATGCGTAGGAGAAAGAGGCTTCTCTGTAACCTACCGCAGTGCCCGCCCAGAATATGATCAGGGCCGCCACAAGGACGCCGAGGACGGCTATCAGCCTGGAAACAAGCGAGGAACCGAAGAATTCTTTCATGATATCGACATCGCCTGGCGCATGGCGCTCACATCCTTGAATGTTCCGCGCAGCGAATAGACGAAGATAAGGATTATCGATAATAGCGCCGCAGCCGACAGTATGGGCGCAGATTCGGCCATGGATAGGAGCAGGGATCTCCAGGATGAGACGACATAGCCCCAATCAGAGAAAACCAACGAAGCATATTCGGCGAAGCCCGATTGCGATGCTCTGTCCGCTGCATAATTCATGACAGGTATGAATGCGGCTATAGTGCCGGCGAACATAGCTACATGGAAAACGACCATGAAGCGGGCTTTTGCCAACCGCCTTTTGCTTATCCGAACCATAACCGCACCGATGATATCACCGGTCCTTTTGTCTATGTCTTGATTCATGTGATTGCGACGTCCCATGTTATACGAATAATGGCTTATTTTCGGTGCGGCAGGCTTGCTTGTCTGCCGGGCAGGCGCGGCTTGAGTTTGGCCAGAGCCCTGCGGTGCCAGCTTTTGACCGTGTTCATGGGCTTATCCATGGTCTCGGCTATCTCGTCAAAAGTCATGTCGTCTCTGTAGTGCATTATGATCACAGCTCTATGATCCGGATGCAGTACCCGCATGGCTTCTTCCAATTCCGCCGCCAATTCTTGGCGTTCGAAGATCTCATGCGGCAGCGGCTCTTCATCTTCGAGGGTATCGGAGAATACGAGTTCTCCGCTCTCGTCATCCAAGTCTGAAAAGACCGATGCCCGGCGTTTCTTGATATGATCCAGAGATGTATTCCTGGCGATGGTATAGAGCCAAGGCCGCCAAGCGCGGCCTTCCGAGAACCGCTTTATATGCCGCCAGGCCTTGAAGAAGGCGTCTTGGGCTATGTCGTCCGCTTCGTCGTCATTGCCGGCGTATTGGCGTACGAAAGCCAGGATAGGTTTGGTATATCGCTTCATCAGCTCGCCAAAAGCCGTATCATCGCCGCTCTTGCAGGCCGCAACTAGGGCCTCGTCCGTTTCGGTTCCGTAATTCATGCGCCTTTATAGTAGCATATGCGGTATGATAGGAGAGTAACATTTAGAAATTAGGTCAATTAGGTCAATTAGAAATTTTTCATGGTTTTATTCATCGTATCATTCATAGCAGGGGTGCTCACGGTCTTGGCGCCGTGCGTTTTGCCGCTCCTGCCGGTCACTCTGGGCGGAGCCGTGGCGGAAGCGGGGAACAGGCGGCGGCCGTTAGTCATCATAAGTTCGCTCGCGGTGTCTGTCTTCGTATTCACTTTGCTGTTGAAAGGTTCGACCGCGCTTGTCGGCGGTTCGCCGACTCTCTGGTCATATATCTCGGCGCTCATCCTGGTCGCTTTTGGTCTGACTCTGATCTTTCCGGTGGCCTGGGCCAAGATCGTCCTCAAATTGCCCGGCCACAACAAGCCTGATTCATGGATGGCCAAGGGTTATCAGAATCGAACCGCATGGTGGGGCGATGCGCTCGTGGGTGCGGCATTGGGGCCTGTTTTCACCACATGTTCTCCGACTTTTTTCGTCATACTGGCCACGGTGTTGCCGCAATCATTTGGTATGGGTGTTATAGATCTGCTGGCTTACATCGTAGGCCTGTCGTTGTCTTTGTTGTTGGTCGCTTACATAGGCCAACGCCTTGTGGGCAGGCTCGGTTGGGCATTGAATCCCGAAGGCTGGTTTCGCAAGATGCTCGGCGTCCTATTCGTGATCGTGGCCGTGGTTATCGTTTTCGGTTGGGACAAGAAGGTGGAGGCGGATATTTTGAACAGCGGTTTCTTCGATGTCACTACCGTGGAGCAATCCATACACCAGGCGCTACAAGGTCAAACGTCATTGCCCACATCGAGCCAGTCAAAACAATCTGATCAATCGTGCGCTCCCGGCCAGATATGTCAAACTATTTCTGATTACGTAGCCACAACGCCTGGTCCGGCCACTTCATCTCCTACACAGTCAGATAATAGCCTACCGCCTCCGCCCGCAGAGCATAATGAGGGAAAATACGTAGAGATCAAAAGTCCGGCGGGCTTTGTGAACACCGGCGGCGCGCCGATAACCTTAGGCCAATTCATAGGCAAGAAGGTTGTGCTCGTCGACTTCATCGATTATTCATGCATCAACTGCGAGCGCACGTTCCCATTCTTGGAAAGTTGGTGGAACAAGTACAAAGACCAAGGCCTTGAAGTCATCGCCATCCATACGCCGGAGTTCGCTTTTGAGAAAGATATCAAGAATGTCGAGGCGGCGGCCAAGCAGTTCGGCCTGACATTCCCTATAGTGTTAGACAACAGCTATGCTACGTGGAATGCCTACGGCAATGAGTACTGGCCGCACAAATACTTGATAGATATTCACGGCAACGTGGTATACGACAAGATAGGCGAAGGTGGCGACGCTCTTGTGGAGTCTGAGATAGTCAAGCTTCTGAATGATAGGATGGCCTATCTTGGTGAGCAGGGTAGCGTCGCTGTCGGCACTTCTACTATGTCTGATTACAGTATCCAAGCCGAAAGTCCGGAGACTTACTTCGGCGCGGCGCGCAACGAATATTTCGGCAACGGCGCGCCGTTCGTGGCCGGCGATTCGACCTACATGGCACCGGATCAATTGGCGCCGAATAAGTTTTATCTAGGCGGCAAATGGCATATCGACCAACAATACGCGCAAACTATCGAAGCTTCATCCTCCGTTTCTTACACATTCACTGCGGCCAAAGCTTACGTCATATTGACCACGGCAGATGGCAAGCCGGCTCAGGCGACAGTGTTAATTGATGGTCGGCCTATAGCA
>JAGWJT010000022.1 GCA_028865615.1 Patescibacteria group bacterium
ACAAGGACGGCACATACTGTGCTGTTTTTGTTTGCTATAATAGGGGGCGGCGGGGAATATGCGATACACGTTCGCGCAATAATTACCACAGGCGCGATTGACCACAAAAGCACTTTGTGTGAATGAGTGATGCATATTCCCCGCCGCCCTCTATTATAGCAAACAAAAACAGCACAGTATGTGCCGTCCTTGTGGGTTGCGAGAGCATATACCCGCTTGCGCAGGTGGGTGGTCTATCGATTGCACCAAGATGCCATCGAACGCGACCTCCCGTTTTTGAAAAATTTGTAGGATTTATGATCTCGCAACTGATTACAGTTTAGACCCACGCCATGTGACAGCGCAAGAGCAAAAGATAGTTGCGCCACTGATTTGACACCTATGGCAAAATTGACAAACTCGTCGCAGAAGAGTAGTAGCCGTATGCGCTATATGATCCCGTCGAGCTCGGAGTCGTAAATTATCTTTTCGATCGACAATCTGTAGTCGAACAGCTCCCCTTCTTTGAACCAGTGAGATATTTCGTCGTCCGCTTCTTTGACCGAACCGGAGGCGTGGACTATATTTCGGACTGAACGGGAATCTCCATCGCTCATCCTATAAGAATCCAGGGCAAAATCCCCCCTTATCGTACCGACATCCGCCGATGCCAGAGGCTCCGTACCTCCCGTTATCTTCCTGACTATTTCGACGGCATGGGCACCTTGCCAGACCATTGCCAATACTGGTCCCGCAGTAAGATAATTAACAAGCCTCTTGAGAAGGATACCTGTTATCTTGACAGGATCGTCATGAGGAGGCTTCAAACCTTTGTCTGTGTAGCCTTTTATGGTCTTCAAACCGGTTTTGACCCGCCATTCAGGGTCCAGAGTGTAATGCTTCTCTACCATTTCGGCCGTAGGTACGAGCATCTTCATCGCTACCAGCTTCAAGCCGACTTGTTCATAGCGCTTTATGACTTCGCCTATGAGACCGCGCTGTATGCCATCCGGCTTGACGATGACCAGAGTCCGTTCAAATTTGGGGTGCGTTTTCATACAAGTGAGTATAGCATACGAAGAACGATGGGGCCGCACTTCATCAGGCCGTCAGGATCTCAGCTTCGCCTTTCCGGATGAGCACAGTATGCTCGAAGTGGGCCGACGGTTTGCCATCGGCAGTCTTGAAAGTGTACCCATCCGCCTGTATCTCCACGAATCGTTCACCCAGGTTGAAGATAGGCTCTATGGCTATGACCATGTCCGGTTTCAAGACCGGCCCTTTGCCGGCTTGGCCGTAATTCGGCACAAATGGATCTTCGTGCACATGATAGCCTACGCCGTGACCGGACAACTCCTCTACTATTCCATATCCTCCGGAGACGCCTACGCGTTCTACCGACGCGCTTATGTCTCCGACACGTTTGCCGCCTTTTGCCGCCTTTATGCCGGCCATGAGGGCTTTCTTCGTGGTCTCCATGAGCTTTTCGAGTTCCGGACCGACTTTGCCGACCGGGACAGTCACGGCCATGTCGGTTATCATGCCTCTGTGCACCAAGCCTAGATCCAGAGTCACGATATCGCCTTCCTTCAGTATCTTTTCGTCCTCATTCGGGATACCGTGCACTACTTCATCATTCACGGATACGCACAACGAAGCCGGGAACGGCCTCGGTGCTCCGGCAGGCATATAGTCGAGGAAAGCCGACTTGTCTCCGCCGGCCTTTATGAGCTCGTCCGCGCGCGCGTTCAATTCTGCCGCCGTCACGCCTGGTTTGACCATAGCGGCCAATTCACGCATTATTTCGGCATGCCTTTTGCCGCCCTCTCGAAGGATAGCGATGTCTTCTTTTGTTTTGATCATTATCATGAATATAATTCAAATCTACGAATAGACACGATGCGAATCTACGAATTTATCCGAATCTACGAATAGTATGGGGCGGCCATTCGTGGCATTCGCATGCCATTCGTGGATTGAGATTACATTACTCCAAGCCTACTTTTTTCACAATATCAGCGTGTATCTCCTCTATGGTCCGCTCCCCGTCTATGTCCAGGAAATTGACGTTCGGATTCGTGCGATACCATTCGATGGTCGGGATAATATTCTTCTCATATTCAACTCGTCGTTCGCGCAAAGCGTCCTCACTATCATCCTTTCTATTGCCGTCTTTTGCTCTCAATGAAAGGCGCTTGCTTGATTCCTCGTGATCAACATCCAGATATATGAGCCATGGCTTGTTTTGACCATAGAACGATGGTAATTCGTCCAAGACCTTAGCTTCCAACAATTTACGCGGAGTGCCATCAAACACGATGTGTTCATCTCCGGTGTATTCGCTTACCAATAGCCTGCCCCACATGTAAATAGGCATGAATTCAGGCATCAAGCCTCCCGACTCGACGACTTTCTTAGTCAATTGTGCAGTATGATTCTGATCACTTCCAAAAAACTTCCGAAACTCCGCGCCGGTCTCGATATGTATAGACTTCCTGTCCGGATCAGCCTTGGCCAAAGCCTCGATGAGCAGTTTCGCCTGCGTGCCCTTGCCGGCCCCGTATCGCCCCATGAATATGTAGGATTGTGGCTTCATTTATATGAAAGCCATTATAAAGCATTTGTGCCGATCGAGCCAATATCCGATAAATATTCAGTGGGCTCGTAGAAACGACTTGCAAACCAAGATCTTTTCATACTCTCTTCGCACCACTTTTCTCATTTACATTCAAGAGGGCTGTCATTTCAAAAGCTCCACCAGTTTATCCAGCGATTCGCTCCAGCCTTGGCCCATGCCTTCCAGAGCCTGCATCATGGCCGGCTTGACGTCCAAGACTTCTACGTTGATGATTATCTCCGTCTTGCCGCCTTTATCCCGAAATGTGACCGTATTCAGGTTCTCCAGCATAACCTCGTCATTGGTGCCGAGCGCCGTCGATATGAAGACGAGCTTCTCGCGCTTCACTATCTCCTTGAAGTAGCCGCCCATCGGCGCCTTCATGTCCTTGAACGAGCCGAGTTCAGGCGAGCCGTCCGCGGTCATGACCACATTTATCTTGCCGCCCGGCCTGGCATCCCACTCGCATGTCGGGTTATCGAAATGTCTCGGCCCCCACCATTTCCGGAGGAGCTCGGGGTCCGTCCAGGCTTCCCACACCCTGTCGAGCGGAGCATCGAACACCCTCTTCATGGTCATGGTCTGGCCTTTACCTGTGAATTTTTCCTTCATGATATTTATGATGATTATGATTTTTATGATGATCAGATTCCGATCTTAACACACTATTCAACGCGTCGAACCGTCCAGTCCATTCATGCCTGGTCTTCCTAGCCCAATCCTCCAAGTCTGCCATGGCGTCGGGATTGAGCCTATAGAGCCTGCGCTGACCATCCTTCTCCATCTCCACCAAGTCGGCATTCAATAAGATCTTCAGATGCTGGCTCACGGCCGGCGCGCTCACCTTGAATGAATGCCCGATATCGGAAGCCGACAACTGTCCGCGATGCGCCAGCATCTCCACTATGCCTCGCCTAGTCGGAGCCGATAATGCTCGGAATGGGTCCATGCTATTTGCTTTTTTTCGGCATTTCGCAGTTGATCATCCAGTCCACGCCATACTTGTCCGTCCATGAGCCGAACAAGGCGCCCCAGAACATAGGCATGAGATCCATGGTGACCTTGCCGCCTTTGGAGAGCTTGGCAAATATGTCGCGAGCCTCTTTCTCATCGTCGTTCATGATGGCAACAGTGGACAGATCGCCTTTGGTGAAAGTCTTCGGATCCATCATATCGGCGCCCATGACGAGGACAGAGCCGTCCTTGGCCTTGAGATCGGCATGCATGATCTTGGACTCGTCTATTGTGATACCCGGCATCATCTTCTTCATGCCCTCTTTGACTTCGGCCGGGCACTCGCCTACAGTCATGAGCGATAGCTTGCCGCCTAGGCATGAATGGTAAAACTCCATGGCCTCTCGGCATTTTTTGTCCGCGAAATGTATGTGAGGTACTATTTGTTTCATAGTTTTGTTTAGACCCGCCTGCCGGCAGGAATTAGGTTAATTAGGTCAATTAGTGATTAGAAATTAGAAATTTTCTCCACCCTATCCCCTATGCGGCCTTAAATGATACCCAATCCAATATTTAAGTCAATACTTAAATGTCCACAGGTGTGGACAACCGTTCGAATCGTAAAGGCACGAAATGACCTGCCCTCGAAGAACGCTTCCTAGGGAACATGTCCTTCCGAGCCTGCAGGTGATTCAAACTTGATCAGTACTCCCTCATCGCCACTTGGGCGTCTACCTTCTTCAAGAGATCGAGAACTACGGCAACGACGATGAGCAGGGCCGTGCCGCCGACGGCAAAAGATTGGGTGTTGTCCGGAGAGAAAGCCTGGATGACCAGAGGCAATATAGCCACCGTGCCCAGGAATATGGCTCCTACGAGAGTGATACGAGTCACAATGTTGCCCAGATAATCACGGGTATGCTCGCCCGGGCGCACGCCCGGAACAAAAGCGCCGGAACGTTGCAGATTTTCCGATATAAGCACGGGATCGAACGTTACGGCCGTGTAGAAATAAGTGAACAACACGACCATGATGAAATACATGATGCCATACGTCCAAGAAGGAGGCGTCAGGATCTGAGTCGCATATTGCGACCATGAAGCTATGAGCGGATGCGAAGCCAGCTTGGCCAAAGCGCCAAATATCACTTGCGGGAACAGCAGTATGGAAAGGGCGAATATGATGGGTATGACGCCGCTCTGATTCAAGCGCAAAGGCAGATAAGTAGAGGCGCCGCCGTAGACTTTGTTGCCGCGAACCTGCTTGGCATAAGTGACGGGAACCGAACGCTCGGCCTCGGTCACATACACTACGCCGGCCACGGCCGCCACCGCTATGGCTATGACTACGATATAGAAAGGCAGATTGGCCATGCCGGAGCCCGTGAGCTTGGCCCAATTCTGGGTTATGGAAACCGGCAGACGCGAGACGATACCGGCAAATATGATGAGACTGACGCCGTTGCCTATGCCAAATTCTGATATAAGCTCGCCTATCCAAGTCAACAAGATGGACCCGGCCGATATCACTATGACGTTCACGGAAAAAGCGAATATGGCCATATGGGGCAACACTCCCTGAGATTGGAACAATATGATGAAACCGACCGCCTGGATGATAGCCAGGGGTACGGCCAGAAGACGGGAATACTGGGAAAGTTTGGCTCGGCCAGCGTCGCCTTCTTCATGCATGAGAGCTTTCCAGCTCGGGAAGACCATGGTCAATACTTGGACGATGATGGAAGCGGTGATGAAAGGGCCGACGCCGAGCATCACTATAGAAAGGTTAGACAGGCCTCCGCCGGAAAAGATGTTCAAGAAGCCGAACAACTGGCTGGAATTCAAGAGCGAGCCTAGGGTAGTCGGATTGACTCCCGGCATAGGTATGGCTGCCAAGACGCGGAAAAGCACCAGAGCCCCAACTGTAAAGCCTATGCGCCGACGCAGGATCGGATCCTTGAATGCCACCGCTAGTTTTGAAAAGAAGTTTTCGAGCATAAAATCAATTGCTTAATTTGCGATCGATCCGCCGGCTTTCTCTATCTCGGCTTTGGCGGTCTTGGAAACGGCGCAGCCGGAGACTTTGAACGCCTTTTTGAGCTGACCGTCACCAAGAATCTTGACCTTGGGTATCTTGCCGGACCACGAAGATATTATACCCTTCTCGAAAAGAACGGCCGGCGTTATGGCTGCACCGGCTTCAAAAGCCCCCTCTAGTACGGCCAAACTCACGACTATCGGCTTTTCGGCGGCAGTCTTGACGGATT
Source organism: Patescibacteria group bacterium (assembly GCA_028865615.1). Taxonomy (GTDB): domain Bacteria; phylum Patescibacteriota; class Minisyncoccia; order Phycocordibacterales; family PALSA-1337; genus C7867-002. The sequence continues at coordinate 5,818 of JAGWJT010000022.1, forward strand.
TGTTCTGATTGACGCCGCGGCCGCGCAGTTTCGGCAGCTTCTTGATGATGTCGCGCCATTCCGGCCGGCGCTTGTTGCCTGCACGAGCGCTCTGGCCCTTGCCGCCGCGGCCGCTAGTCTTGCCGCGCTTGCCGCCGCGAGCGACGATCATGCGCTTACGATTGGGGTGGTTGCGCTGTAGTTGATTGGTTTGCATGATAGTAAATTTCTAATTGATCTAATTACTAAATGGTTATCGACTAGATATTGATTGGAAATTAGGTTGATTAGATCAATTGGTAATTATTGTTTGTTCGCTACTAAGTCCTTTTTCGGCAATGTTATAAGTCTCTTCAAGGCCTCAATAGTGACTCTGGCGTTATTGATCTTGTTTTTGCTGCCGGACATGAACTTGGCGCAGACGTCCTTGAGTCCGGCCATCTCTATCACCGCTCTGGCCGAGCTTCCGGCTACTATCCCTCTGCCCCTAGCCGGGAAGATCTTTATCCTGGCGCTGCCGTATTTGGCTTCGATAGCGTGAGGTATGGTCATCTTTGAGGATACCGGCACTTTGATCATGTTCTTCTTGGCTTCGCGGGAGGCTTTGTCCATGGCGCCTGCAGTGTCATTGCCTTTGCCCAAACCGACGCCGACACGGCCCTTCTTGTCTCCGGCCACTACGGCAACGCTGAAATTCATCCTGCGACCGCCGGCGGTCACCCTGGTGACACGGCGTATGTCTATGATCTTGCTGTCAAATTCCGGCTTGGCACGTTCCCTTCCCGGTCCGCCCGGGCGTCTGGCCGAGGCTCCGCCACGGCCCCCTTGGCCGCGTTCGCCGGAAGGAGATCCGTGTCCGCCTCTCCTAGCGGAGTCGCGCAATCTGCGGCCCGGGGTGACTTTGCTCACTTGGCTTGCGGACTGACCAGATTGCGGATTGGCCGTATCAGCACTCATGGTCTTGCCGACAATTGCACTCGGATTATTGTTGTTGGTTTCTTCTTTTGGCATGGTTTTGTGCTTTATTAAAATTCCAATCCTCCTTCCCTGGCCGCATCGGCGACTATCTTTATCTTACCCGCATACAGATACCCGGAACGATCAAATACGACTTTGGTTATCTTTGCAGCTTTGGCTTTGGCGGCTATGTCCACTCCCAGCACCTTGGCTTTCTCGACCGGCGTGCCGGCCTTGGCTGATCTCGTGTCGGCCGAAGCCAGAGTAGCGCCCTTGGTGTCGTCTATGATCTGGGCATACATGAACTTGTGCGACTTGAATACCGAAAGACGGGGGCGCTCCGGCGTACCGAACAGTCTGGCACGGATCCGGGCTTTGCGCCTGGCGAACGTCTGTTGTTTTGCTTGTATCTTATTCATGTCTTTATTATTCGTAGATTCGTATAAATTCGTAGATTAGCATCATATTATGCCGCCTTCTTGCCCTGTTTTCTCCTGATAGTCTCGTCGGCATATTTGATGCCTTTGCCGAGGTACGGTTCCGGCTTCTTGACGGCCCTTATCTCAGCGGCGAATTGGCCGACTTTCTCGCGATCTATGCCTGAAATGGCGATATTGTTCTTCTCCACCGAGACTTTCAGATCGGCCGGTATGGCTTTGGACACCGGGTGTGAGAAACCTACGGCCAAAACCAGATCCTTGCCTTTGACGTCGGCCTTGTAGCCGATACCTTCTATGACGAGCTTCTTTTCGTACGGCTTGTTGACTCCGGACAGCATGTTGCGGATATGAGAAGCGTACGTGCCTATAAGGGCTTTGCCCTCTAGGTTATCATTTACCAAAGTGAGAGCGATGGCTCCGTTCTCCACCACCACCCCGACATGCGGCCTAAGGTTCCTCGTTATGGAGCCGAGCGGCCCTTTGACCGTGAGCACGCCGGAAGCAAAAGAGGCTTCGGTCTTTGGTGGTATAGTTATCGGTTTTTTGGCTAGACGAGACATGTTGATGTGATTAGTTGAAAGATGAATGCGCGCAATACGCTGATCCTTACCATATTCTAAATAGTACTTCTCCGCCGACTTTGGCTTTCCTGGCTTCCGCATCGGAGAGCACACCTTTCGGGGTCGAAAGAAATGCATTGCCATAGCCGCTCCTGTATGATCTGATATCGGAGCACTTCCAATACATACGCCTGGAAGGCTTCGACAGCCTCTCTACGCCGTGGATCCTGGCTTGTCTGCCGGATCCGGCAGCGGCTTCGAAATATGTGAGGTTTATCTCCAAGCTCTTCTTGAAATCCTTGCCGGCATTCTCGACCGACCGTACGTAGCCGGCCTTTTTGAGAGCGTGCGCGACATTCTCGGCAAAGCGCGAGTACGGCACTTCGACGACGGTCTTGTCGGCGTCGGAGCCGTTCTTCAGGCGTATTATGAGATCTGATATAGGGTCGGTGATCATAAGATTAAATGATATTTGCTACCACGAAGATTTCTTTATGCCGGGGATGGCGCCTTCATTGGCGAACTCCCTGAAACAGATGCGGCAAAGGTCAAAGTCTCTCATATAGCCGCGCTTCCTGCCGCAACGAAAACAGCGCCTGACCACGCGCGACTTGAATTTCGGCTTCCTCTTGGAGCGGACTATGACTGATGTCTTTGCCATTGAAAATTGGATTGGTTAGCTCCGTCTCGTCCTTTGGGTCGCGACCCGAGAGGCGGGACCATGCTTCCAATCGCTTTTCCTCGAAAATACCCTGTATTTATGAGGTATGGAGATACTAACAGAAGCTACATACGGAGTCAATGGTCGTGACCGTCCTTGCTGCGGCCATGGACAGACTGGCTATCCAGAGAGCCGGCATTGTCAGGCTTAGGAACATCTGGCTTATCGGCTTTATCCGGACCATGACCGGCCGCCCATTTGCCGTCGACCGTGCCGTCGGCCGGCGGCGATATGGTATCCGCGGCATGCTTTGCCGCTTCAGACAACGCTTTGGCTGAACTATTCTCTTGTGCGCTCCGGATCACCGGTTGACCGGCGGCGTGATCCTCGGTCGAAGTGCCCGGTGAAATCGGCGCATATATCACTTTTATGGGCAGACTATTTTGAGTAGTAGACGTCGAATCGGTAGTCGGGGCAGTAGTAGAGGCGATCGTCGAAGCTGAGACATCGACAGGAGCGACGACTGGAGCGGGTGCGACACTATTGTGAGAACGGCTTGATGAGTCTTCCGATACGCCTTTACCGGAACCTTCCTTGTGATCAGCCGGGGATATGTTGCCGCGGTCGCCATTGTTCACAATCGGCACTACTACCGTCCCCGCCGACGAGGAGGCTTCATAAGCCGCTTCAGCCGTAGGCACGGAAGCTATGCTCTCCAGAGCGCTAGCTTGAGCCATCATGCTTGCTTGGAATTTGGAAGCTATGTCTTTGGCTTTGGCCGGATCAGCCTTGCTGACTGATACCAAGTCCGAAGCCAAAGCCGCCGTATGAGCATCGAACAAGCTCTGTATCTGCCGCTGCTTGGTTTGATCGAGCTCATCCTTTGAAGCAAGGGCCAGCGCTTCCTTCATACGCTCAACTGCAAGATCAGCCGCTAGCTGGGCCTTGGCCTCGGCCGAGAACGTCAGAGCTGACTGCAGCGGCTCGGTGACATCTACTTTTACCGGGTACAAGACGTCGCCCGGCAGAGAATCTTGGGCGGCAAAGGCCACACCGCCTGTGGAAAGACAGAGGACCAGGACCGCAGCCATCCCATATGACCACTTGCGATTATTCTGAATCCATATGCCAAACGTATATATATCCCATCTGCTCTTCACCATCCACAAAGGCGAACGCACGGCAGACGACGGGTGCTGGTGCATCAAAGTAGTCGGATATATTATGCTCTCGACCATGGCCGACTTCTCGGTTCTAGTCATATGCACTTTGTTGATCTCTTCTATTCCCTTTTTGAAGCTTTTGTTGTTCATGTTATTCCCTATGCTAAGGGTATTCTCACCGTTTTTTATCTAGTCCATGCTTTTGCTATCTGTTCCCGTATCCTCTCCGTCGATATCATCGTAGCCTGTTATTTTCCTGAGTTCCACCAATCCCCTGCTCACCCTAACCGAAGCCGCTCCAGACGATATGCCCAAAGCCTTCCCTATCTCCGGAGGAGAGAGTCCCTCGACAAATCGCAAGTAGACCGCGTCTCTATTGGACGGAGCCAACTTGGATATAGCGTCTACAAGGAACCTGCCCTCTGCCCCCATTCCCATGCTTTCCGCGGTCCGCTCGTCGATAGGGTCGAAAGCCTCGCCGGTATTGTCGTCATCCATCGAACTCATGGGCTCGGCTCGTTTCTTGCGATACCAGTCTACTATCAGACGATAGGCCACCGTGAACAGGAAAGCCCTCTCGTTGCTGATCTCTTCGCCCCCGGCCAGGCTCTTCCAGTATCTGGTAAATGTCTCCTGGGTGATATCCAGGGCCTGTTCCCTGTCCGAAACTCGGATAACGCAGAATCGGAATATGGCGTCAGCGTCGGCTTCGTATCTTTCGCTAAAGCGCTTTTTCATATCATCTCGATTCATATTGTAAGACGTGAAGCAAGGAAATCTATTACAGGTAATGTCAAGACCATGCTTGCCCCGCCTTATAACGCTACACCAGGGTTGTAATAAATGCCACAAGCCATCGTCTCCCAAAATGCCGCGGGCCAATCCGGCGGCATGCCATAGGGTATCGATATGGCCGTTTACAGGATCGATTTAATAGCATTAATCATGAGATATTTATCAGCAAACCTCTAATCCTCCCAACTCATACAAACATGTCAAATCCAAATAGATACAAACTCTCGGCAGCCTTGATAGCCATGACGTTCGCAGTCAGTTCGCCGTTCATGGCGCTGGCCGCTCCCGGACATGGAAAACCGGCTCATCACGCCAACAAGGTTCCTCCGGGCATAACCAAGAAGATAGACCAGCCGAAGACGGACCCGGCCAAGCCCGATCCGGCAGCCAAACCTGCTCCGGCAGCCAACAATAACAATGATCCGCGCCCGGGACCGGCTACCGGACCGGCCAGCGTTTCCGGTTCGCAAAACGCTTGGTGGAACATATTCAGCGATTGGTTCCGGAACTATTACAACCATAACCAGAACAACGACAACAACCAGAGCCAGGCCAATTCCGACAGCGACAACGATGGCGACGGCGCGATAGCCTCAGCCGACGCATCGACATCTGCAGTCGGCAACTTGCCCCCGGTAATAAGCGGGATATCTTCACCGACCGTGTTGCAAGTCGGCCAGACCGGCACATGGAGCGTGAACGCCAGCGATCCGCAGAACGGCACGTTGAGCTACTCTGTAGATTGGGGCGACAATGC
>JAGWJT010000023.1 GCA_028865615.1 Patescibacteria group bacterium
TCGCTTGAAAATTTTGTTCTCATGTTCTTTTGTTAATTACTAGTAATTCTAACAAAAGAAAACAGCTAACACAGATCTCTGTGTCTACTAAATGGGGTACATATCATGTGTGCGCAGGGAGGGATTTGAACCCCCGTAGCCCATAGGGCGATGGATTTACAGTCCATTGCAATTGACCGCTCTGCCACCTGCGCTTTTTGTGGAACACGCTCAACAGAACACACAAGCGAGTTTACCATCACCGGCCGATGTCCGCAACGCACAAGATGTGACCTTGATATATCAAGGTCACACTTTCATTTGCCTACGGCCATGCCACGTGTATCGGCCACAATGATAGGGCTTTCGCCTTTGTGCTTCTTGCGCACTTCGAACGAGAAATCGGCCGTCTGAGAGGCCGGGACTTTGGGCTGGTCCTTTGCCGGTGGTTTGACATCGACGACTATAGTGCCGCCCTTGGCAACGGACTGCGATATGAGCAAGTTGGCGATAGGGGTGAGGATCCTGTTCTGTATGAGCCTCTTCAAGGGGCGGGCTCCGTACTGCGGATTGTAGCCTTCTCTGGCCAGGACATCGTACACCGCGGGAGACAACACCAACTCGACAGACTTGTCTGCCAGGCGCGCAACAACCTGATCGACTTGGATCCTGACGATGTCCTTGATGGCTTCCGGCGACAAGATGTCGAAGATGATGATATCGTCGACGCGGTTGAGGAATTCCGGCCTGAAATAATCTTTCAGGGCCGAATTGATCTTGTTCTTGGCCTCGGCGTAATTTTCGCGCTCGCGGGCCGTCTCGTCGCCGGCGCCGGCTCTGGCAAAGCCGAGCTTCTCCATGCGCTCAATGTGCTGAGCGCCGATATTGGAAGTCATGATGATGACCGTGTTGCGGAAATTGACGATGCGCCCCTTGCTGTCGGTCAGCCGGCCGTTGTCCAAGACTTGCAGAAGGACGTTGAACACTTCGGGGTGGGCTTTTTCAATCTCGTCGAAGAGTATGACGGCATACGGACGGTGGCGTACCGTCTCGGTCAGACCGCCGCCTTCGTCATAGCCGACGTAACCGGGCGGAGAACCGATCAACTTGGATATGCTGTGCTTCTCCATAAACTCGGACATGTCCACGCGGATGAGGGCTTTTTCATCGTTGAACAAGAATCCTGCCAGGGCTTTGGTCAGCTCGGTCTTGCCCACGCCGGTCGGACCGAGGAATATGAAGGAGCCTATGGGCCTGTTCGGGTCGGCTATGCCGGCGCGCGAACGGCGTATAGTATCAGATATCTTCTTGACGGCTTCGTCCTGGCCCACGATGCGCCTCTTGAGCTCGTCTTCCATGCGAGTCAGCTTGGACGCTTCAGATTCCAACATCCTGGCCACCGGTATGCCGGTCCATCGCGATACGACGCCGGCGATATCCTCGGCCGTGATCTCTTCCTTGAGAATGCGGCGGGACGACTGCAGCTTCTTCAGGCGCTTGGTTTTGGTCTCGAGCTCCTTTTCCAGATGGGGGATCTTGCCATAGCGCAGCTCGGCGGCTTTGGCCAAGTCGCTCCTGGCCTCCGCCGTGTCGGCTTCGATGCGCAAGACTTCCAGCTGCTTCTTTATATCCTTGAGATCGGCTATGGTAGCCTTCTCATTCTTCCATTTGAGCTCCAGCTCCGCGGTAGACTCTTTGAGATCGGCTATCTCTTCGTCTATCTTGGCCATGCGCGACCTGGCGGTCTTGCCGGCCTGCTTGTCCGTCTGGTCGGCGTCTTTCTTCAAGGCTTCCCTCTCTATCTCCAGGCGCATGATCTTGCGGCGGGTCTCTTCGAGCTTGGGAGGCATATTCTCGAGCGAGATGCGCAGGCTGGAAGCGGCCTCGTCTATGAGGTCGACGACTTTGTCAGGAAGGAACCGGTCCGTTATATATCTGCTGGCCAGGTTGACCGCGGCCACTATGGCGTCGTCGGTGATGCGCACGCCGTGGTACATCTCATATTTCTCCTTGAGGCCCCGCAATATGGCTACGGCGTCCTCTACGGACGGCTCATTGACATAGACCGGCTGGAAACGGCGGGTCAGAGCCGGGTCTTTCTCGATGTATTTCTGGTATTCCTTCAGGGTGGTGGCGCCTATGGCACGAAGCTCGCCGCGTGACAAAGCCGGCTTGAGCATGTTGGACGCATCCATGGAGCCTTCGCTGGCGCCGGCCCCGACCAGGGTATGTATCTCGTCTATGAAAAGTATGATCTTGCCGTCGGAGCGCTCGACTTCGCGCAGGATATTCTTGAGCCTTTCCTCGAATTCGCCGCGGTATTTGGTGCCGGCTATGAGCGAGCCTAGGTCCAAGGAGACGAGTTCTTTGTCTTTGAGGGATTCAGGAACATCGCCCTGGGACATGCGTATGGCCAAGCCTTCGACTATGGCAGTCTTACCCACGCCGGCCTCGCCGATCAATATGGGATTGTTCTTGGTGCGGCGCGATAGGATCTGGATGATGCGCATGATCTCGTCGTCGCGGCCGATGACCGGGTCAAGCTTGTTCTCTCTGGCCTGCTTGGTGAGAGAACGGGCGTACTTGTATAGGGTACGAAACTTCTTTGGCTCGCCGTCCTTGGACGGAGGATTCTTCTTGAGCTCTTCCACTATCTTGACTACAGCGTCGCGCTCTATCTTGAATCTGGCCAGAATGTCGCGAGCGGTGCATGGTATGTCGAATATGGACAGGAACAGGTGCTCGGTCGATATGAACTCGTCCTTGAGCGTAGCGGCCACGCGCATGCTATTGTCTAGTATCTGCGCCAAGTCGGGCGTAAGGTATATCTGATACGACGGAGACAGGACATTGCCGCCTTCCGGAGCCTCTATGTGCTCGAGGACTATGTCGGTAAGCATGGGAGTATCTACCTCCAGCTTGTCCAGGATAGAGGCCACCATGCTCTCGTCTTGGAGGATGAGGGCGCACAGGAGATGCACGGGGTTGACGTGGTTTTGGCCGCGCTCGATGGCGAGCTCGTGGGCTCTCTTGAGCGCTTCCCTGGCTTTGGTTGTGAGTTTGGCTAGTGGAGGCATGGTTGATCTATTTGCATTTGCTATTTGTATTTGACGGCTAACAGCCATATTATATTACATTTTTACGCATGAATCAAATGCGCCGGTGCACATGAAGGTGTTTGAGCGAGCACGGCATAAATGCATTGCACATGAGCATAAAGTGCTTCTGTAGTCATATAATGTTCCGCGTATCTTGTTATGCTTATGTGCAATGCATTTATGCCGTGCTCTTGGTAAAACTTGTCATCTGGGCACCCGGGAAGAATCGCATTGCATGCAAAGGCAACGTGTCACCACATACCTCGGAACACCGCAAAAGCACTTTGCGTTTGCATGCAATGCGATTCTTCCCGGGTGCCCCTACACTCAAACAACTTACTGCGGTATGGCGTCCTTGATCCTGCTCAAGGGATAGAATCCATCGGCTGATGAAGATGTCTTCATGCCTATGGCCGACCCGTTCAAATCGAACAGCACCGACGAGACGGGCGTCCGGCGCCGGTCTATGGAAGCGCTGATCGTACCCGCGTCTTGATCCAAGACTATATCAGTCGTCGTCCCGGGCGCGAAATCGATCATGCCCTCTCCCAGGATTTCCGATGATGTCGCGTACAGGGACAGGACTTCCTGGCCCAGAGATACCGAACCGGCAAAAGCCGCCGGGGTAAAATCGATCTTGGGCGTGGTAGCCACCGCCGGCTGTAGGAATACTATCTGACCGTCGTTCTGGGTCAGGGTGACTATGACCGGGATCTTCGTGCCATCAGACAAGATTGCGGCGTAGCTAGTGGCTTGGGCTATGACGGATTTGTCTGTGACGATAGCGCCGTTCGCGGTCACTATCAAGCCGTCGCCTATAGCCGCGCCGGAGGAGCCGTCCTCGATCCTGACCAGGCTCTGCGATACGGTCTTGACCGCGGATGACACTGTTTCCGCCGACGAAGAGCCGGTGGCATCGGAAACAGAAGCGCTTTGAGGCACCACTTGCTGTATGGTCTTCTCTATGACCTGAGAAACGGTCCTCGTCACATTGGCCGGGGCCTGCTGCATGAGCGACACCGTGACGATGCCGGTCGAAAGAGAGGTCACGAATGAGACCAACAAGGCCAGAAGTATCAGTTGTTGTTTGGAGAGGTCAGACATGCCGGAATCATGACATAAACAAGCCTGGCACGCAACTTGCTCCGCTTCGTGCTTTACTTCGCCACTTTGACCGCGTCTTCGAAAGCGATAGAAAGCAGTCTGGATGCGCCGTCGGCGCCCATGGTGACGCCGTAGAGGACACCGGCGCGGGACATGGTCTCGCGGTTGTGGGTGATGAGGATGAGCTGGGAACGACGGGACAGATTCTCTATCATGTCCCCGTACTTCTTGCTATTGGCTTCGTCCAGAGCGGCGTCAGTCTCGTCCAATATGATGAACGGCGGCGGATTGACCTGCGATATAGCGAACAAGAGAGCAATAGATGTCAGAGCGCGCTCGCCGCCGGAAAGCATCATGAGGCCCTTGACTCTCTTGCGCGGCAAGCTAACGCTCACTTCCAGGCCTTCCGGCCCCTCTTCACTCGTAGCATTCGCATCCATTCTTAGATTCGCATTGTCTCTATTCGTAGCATTCGCATCATATCCGTCCGACAAAGCTTCATCCAGCTCTTCGGCATCGCTCCTCTTGCGCCTCTTCGGCTCCTTGACCACGACCAATTCCGCCTTGCCGCCGCCGAACATGAGGGTAAAGAACTTGTGGAATTCGGCGTTGATCTTCATGATGCCGTCTTTGAATTCGTAGTCTATGCGGGCATCCAGATCCGCCACCAGCTTGAGCAGCTCTTCTTTTGCTTTCTCCAGGTCGGAGAGTTCGCGGGCCAGGTAGGCATCGCGCTCTTCCGTCTCCTTGTATTCCTTTATGACTTCCCCTCCGCCTCCGGCGCCGGCATCTTCCAGTCTGACTTTCAGGCGTTCTATCTGTTTCCGTTTGGCTTCTTGTTCCTTTTTAAGATCATCTTGAATCCTGAATCCTGAATCCTGAATCTTCTGATACTCCACCGCTTCCCTGCCGGCTATGGCCGCGGCTTCGCCCAGATCGCGCTTGAACGTCTCTTCTTCGCCGACGAGGACATTCATGCGGTCGTTCAGATGCGATATGGCGGCGCGCATCTCATTCTGGCGGGCGATGATCCTGAAGACGTCTTTCTCGGCGTCGCGATCGACATCTTTCTCCCTCTCTATGGCATCCTTGAGCTCGTTGTATTCGCCGGACAGCTTCGATATGGCCGCATCCACCGCTCTGGACCTTTCCTCGTAGGAAGCTTTCTCCTGCGTCAATGAAGCGATCTCTTTCTCCGCTTCGCCTATGAGAGCCGACTCGCCGGCCCCTCGATGCTTCGATATGAAGCCTTTCAGCAGGCCGACCACTTCGTCGAACAGCTTCGCAGCCTCGCTTATCGGCTTGAATGATTCGACCTTGGATATGAGCTCTTCGACATCCTTCAGATATACGGTCTTGAACTCGTCGCGCTTCTGTTTCTCCTTTTCTTTGTCTATGACGCGCTTGTTGGCGTTGATCTCCCCATCGATCCGACCGAGCTCTCGAGTGATGGAATCCTTGTCGTGGCGCACCGCGGTCAATCTGGATTCCAAAGCTATGACCTCGCCGCTCCTGTGGTCTTTGCTCTTGGAAGCGGTCAGTATGGATTTGGCTCTCTCTAGCTCCTTGTCCAGTTCGGAGAGCTCTCTCTTCGGACCGGCCAATTTTCCTGACAAGCGCTCTCTCTCGGATTTCAGGCGATATTCCTCGGAGGCGAAATATTCCTTGCATACGGCTATCAGTTCCACGCGCATCTCTTCGGCCTTTTCCAGCTTCTCCACTTGCTTCTTCAAGAATTTCAGGTGAGGGGCGATCTCGCGGCGCAAAGATTCGGTCTGCTTCATGTTCTCCTCCGTGCGTTCGAGCTTGCGCAGGCTCTCGAGCTTCTTCCATTGGTAGACCTTGAGGCCTAGGGCGTCTTCGATCATCTCGCGTCTTTCCCGTATGGAAGCGGAGAGGATCCGGTCGGCTTCGCCTTGGGAGATGATGTGATGGCCCGTTGCGCCTATATGGGCGCCGCCCAGTAGCTCGACTACGTCCTTCAAGCGCACTTGGGAACCGTTCAGGAGATATTCGTTGCTGTTGTCTCGATGGACGACGCGCTCTACCGACACTTCATCGAAATCGAGCGTCGAGAATAGCTTGTCACCCCCGGAATTGTCGAAAGTCAGCTTGACGTGCGCCCTGTTGGCTCGACCGGAAGAGGCCGGACCGAGGCCGCCCCCGCCGCCCGAGCCGGCTTCTCCGCCGCCGTTCCATATGAGGTCCTCGCCTCGCTTGCCGCGCAACGACTTCATAGACTGTTCGCCTAGGACAAAGCGAAAAGCCTCCGCGACATTGCTTTTGCCGCTGCCGTTCGGGCCTACTATGCCTGTGATGGGAGTGGTGAATGAAAGCGCCGCCTTCTTGGCGAACGACTTGAATCCAGCCAGTTCAAGGGATTTCAGGTGCATATCTCTGTTGTCTATTATGTGACCCCCATATTCTAGCGCATTTTTGACGCGTTGTGATATTAACAATGAATGTCACAGATGAGGCCGTGGATACGTCGTAATATCTTATATGATATACGGAATCACCACCCTTTGACCTCGAGCGCTTTCTCGGCGGCGCGCTGTTCGGCATCCTGCTTGGAAGCGCCGACGCCGGAAGCGACCATGGCATCGCCCAGAAAGACGCCCAGGGTGAACTGTTTGTCATGGTCAGGTCCGGTCTCTTTCATGGTCCTGTATGACGGCGTGATGCCAGTCTTCTCCTGGGCCACTTCCTGGAATCGGCTCTTGGCGTCCAGCCATGACTTGTCTTTGATGATCTGGTCTATATCCAGAGTATTCAGCAAATGCGCCGATATGAAATTGGCAGCCGTATTGTATCCGCCGTCCATGTATATGGCTCCTATGACGGCCTCAACGGCATTGGCCAGGATGACTGACCGGGCCCGGCCGTTGTCCTTGGCTTCGCCGCGCGACAGGAGCATGTAGTCGTTGAGGCCTATGCGATTGGCTACCTTGGTGAGCGAAACGGTGTTGACCAGGGCGGATCGGTAGGCCGTGAGCTCTCCTTCGGCCTTGTGCGGATATTTCCTGAATAGGAAACTGGTGACTACCAGCTCCAAAACAGCATCGCCCAAGAATTCGAGGCGCTCATTGTGCTCTAGGCCGGAGCCGCGGTTCTCGTTCAGATATGACCTGTGGGTGCAGGCTGTGCGCAACAAAGCCAAGTCGTCGAATTCGACGCCTATGTGCTCCGCTAATTTTTCGAAATCGGTTTTCATGTGAATATAATGCGAATGCTACGAATAAATACAATTCGAATCTACAAATAGACTGCTATCATTCGTGGCATTCGTATAAATTCGTAGATTCGTATTATTTACCGTCTTCATTTGCAGATTCGTACTATTTACTACCTTCGCTAAGTATGGTAATCGCCTTGGTCACTATCGGCAGGATGTCGTTGTAAAAGTTGAGCTCCAGGATGTCGGAAAGCTTGAACCACTTGGCGTCGTCGAGGCCGGGCTTCTTGGCAAGCTCTAGGCCGGCGTATCGGGATTCCGCCAGATAATAATGCACTTGCTTCCTGATCTTACCGATCTCCGGATCGTTGGCGATATATTCATTTTGACCAAGATCCGCCGTTATCTTGACATCCAGCCCTATCTCTTCCTTGACTTTGGCTGCCGTACCGGCGGCAGGCTCCACGCCTTCGGGTATCTTGCCCTTGGACAGAGTCCAGTGTCCGAATATGTCATGGACGAAAGCCATCATCACTTCCCCGCCTTCATTGCAATATACCACCGCGCCGCCCAGATGCTGTATGGGCATATTCTCGTACGGCACTTCGGTCGGCTTCTTTTTGGCCGGAGCGGCATCCTTGCCGGGCTCGCCGAGCTCTTTGTAGACAGCGCCCAGGACGCCGTTCACAAATCGTCCGGAAGTATCGCCGCCAAAAGTCTTGGCCAGCTCTATAGCTTCGTTGATAGCTACCTTTGCAGGCACTTCTCCGCGGTCCGCAAACAAAAGCTCGTAGAGACCGATGCGCAGGATATTGCGGTCCACCGGCGAGATCTTGTCTATGGGCCATTCGGGTGCGGCTTTCTCAATGATCTTGTCGAGTTCGGGCTTCTTGGCCACGATGCCGTCCATGAGAGCGTCTATAAATGACGCGTCCGCCATGCCCGGGGCAAATTCCTTGATGATGCGCGCCAGGATCTCCGGCGGTTCTTTTTCTTTGCAGCCACGAAAATCCCACTCGAAAAGCGATTGGAGGACTACCGATCTTGATAGATGCCTGTTGGCCATTGTGGTTAAAGAACTTTTGGTGGATGATTCAAGAGGCGGGATTCAGGATTCATGAATGGTCGCAAGTATCCGAACATTCCTGAATCATGAATCTTGAATCTATTTCTTCGCTTCGGCCTTCTTGGCGGCTTTGGCGGACTTTGCCGCGGCTTCGGCGGCCAAATCTATGACCTTGCGGCCGTTGTACCAGCCGCATGACATGCATATGGCATGGCTCCTGTGGGGAGTGCCGCAATTTTGGCATTTCGAAAGCCGCGCTTCGTCGAGAGCGTGGTGCGAACGTCTATTGTCGCGGTGGCTCCGCGTGGCGCGCATTCGATTGACCATGAGCAAAGTATTACATATGATTGAGATTTGTGCAAGGATTTGATAGTGTATTATCGGACGCGATAACTGATACTCACTCGCATTCATGCAAAGTGCTTTTGTAGTCGACTTTGGTAGGAGGTGCCACGTTGCATGGATGCTCATGAACATTAGTTACCGCATCCGGAGCATCCGCCCATAGCTGTTCTGGTAGGTCTGGCTCGTTACATCCGCCCATAGCTCAGCCGGTAGAGCACTCGCCTCTTAAGCGATTGGTCGTTGGTTCGAATCCAACTGGGCGGACATGACACAATGCAAAGTTGAAAGTTCAAAGTGCAAAATCATATCTAAACATGAGTCGGATTTTGTGCTTTGCATTTTGAGCTTTGAATTTAGAACGCCGGGGTGGCGAAATTGGTAGACGCACTTGGCTTAGGACCAAGCGGAGCGATCCATGGAGGTTCGAGTCCTCTCCCCGGCACAATGATTCACGAGGATGCCAAAACGGCATCCGAGTGAAGCATCATTGTGACCAGTGGGAGAGGACGAGAACGGCGGAGCGTGCGAGGCTAGCAAGCCGAGCCGCGAGCCGGTGGCTAGCCCGAGCCGAGCTGGCGAGGCGAGAGGCGAAGCCGAGTCCTCTCCCCGGCACACACAACAACACAAATACCACCTATTGATACCTTGACATATGACAGGTCTATATGTTATCATTTGAAATCAGGGAACTAGTTACTTGAAAATCCGCTACAGCGGGTTAGCAACACGGAAAAAACAACCACGGTATAGAGCCTTAAGTGAGCTCATGCCGGACCGCATGCGAAAGCATTGACGGTAACACCTGAGGTGAAAAATGAAACGCAAAACTGCAGCTGCTGAAAATACAGGCAAAATCAAGGGAAAACATGGAGCAGAATCCACTACTCCCAAAACCACATTGACGCCGGACGGGCATCGCGAGAAGACCAAGACCGACTTGGCCAAGGAAGGCCTGGGTTATCCATTGTATTCGCCTGAAGCGGCGGAGTGGGTGTATCGGCCGACTATTCCGGGCGCTTACCCGCCGATCTTCTACATCGGCGAGATCGTATCGCTTGGGATCGCGAGATTGCTCGGCCGTTCGATAAGCTTGGAAGAGGCGCAATACCTCGTCCAGACCGATGGCGAACCGACCGTATGCGCACTGACGGGAATACAGTTTCAACCAGTGTTGTATCTGCCGTTCGTCCCCCGAGACCTCGAGTTCCGCTTGAAGGATGAAGGGAAAAAGTTGACCGAGATCGCTCTGCCGTTTGGCGGCGCTTTCTATGTCAACAAGGAAAATGAGATCGTGGCCTTCAGCGGCCCCGTCTTTCATTACGTCAGGCGGCACGAACGTTATGAACGAAAAAGCGACAGCCCGTTGGTGTCCGTTGCCGAGGAATTCGGCAGGGTGCGCGGCAATGATGACTGGGGCAAGCCATATCAGCATGCCTTAAATCTCCAAGCCTCGATCAAAGCCGCCCGCGAGCGGCGCGAGAAGGTCCACAGTCTGGTTGGTGGATTGCTTTCAAACCGCCCGCCAGGCGCAAGAAGGAAATCCTATCACGGACCTATGCCTTCCAACCCTGACTGGAACAAAGGAGCGCTCGCTGATGCCTTTGCATCCGCTGAAAACACTGGACAGCGGTATAACGGCCAGCACAAAAATGCGAACGGCCAGAAGACGAGGCCGAGACTGAAAGCCGAAAAACGCCTTCGTGGATCGGAAATCGCCAAGCTAGCCGAGCAAGGCGACGATTAAACCTGTCAGCTATCGGCAATTTCAAGAAACCCTTGACGTACGCGTCTTGGGTTTTCCTTTTTATTATTGTTACGAGGATATACATTTTTACACACGTGCGTCATCTACGTCCTGTATTTACATACGTCCTTGACATTATATCGTCTCATGATATAATGTCGCCAGTTCGTTGAAATAGATCAAACCCGTTCCCGGTGCCTAAACAGCCCGAAGAACACAACCATAGGAGTAGAAATGAAAAAAAAGACAAATCCGAAGGGGTCTTCAGGTGGTCCATTATTGGCACCACCGGAGAATGAAGCGCAGGCTCCTTTGCCTGTCGGAACACCGCTTCCAACCCCGGCTCCGGCTGCGGCCAAAGGAGGCGGTAAGCCCAGTGCGGCCAAGAGCGATAAAACCGCTCCGGCTACACCACCGGCAAAACCGGCAGCCAAGGTGACGAAGATCGTCACACGGACAACGAGGACGACAAAGACCGCACCGGGTGCGGCTCCTGACGTCGTTTCATCGGCTACATCCACGGCGGCTGGGCAAAGTTCAACCACTCCAATGCCGAAAGCTGCCAAAAAGCAGTCGAAAGTTACGCCGCCTAAAACCCC
>JAGWJT010000002.1 GCA_028865615.1 Patescibacteria group bacterium
TGTTTTAGATATGTTGAAACCCCGCTCCGGTGATGCCGAAGCGGGGTATCGTGATTTTGACGTCAATCGTCTAGGCTCGCCATGATCTCGCCGAGAGGTCGAAAGCGACTTTTGCCGGACCAGCCATTCAGCTTGCAATAATACTCATATCGTCCAACCTTGGTGCCGACGCCGACGAAGTGGGCATATCCGGCACCGTTCATGGTGATGCTATGCGCCTCACCGTAGTCCAGGATGCGTTCCTCAATTCCAGAGACTTCCACCAAGGCAAAGCGACCGTTGGTCTGGCCGAACTCGCCGGTCTCGATATAATAAACAAAGAAGTCGTCAGTTGGCGCCATCGCCGACACAGGGTCTCTCCGTTCGACTGGCGGCCGGCCTTTGCACCCGAGGATTTTGGCGGCCCTTTCAACCGGTAGACGATGAGTCTCGCGGCTGCACATGTTCAATAGAGCTAATCTATACATACTTTCTGTCTCACTTTCTTTGTATGTACTTGAACCGTTCATCGGCCCAAGCAGTTGTCGCCGTTTTTGACGCGGGTACAACGCGGAAACCGGAAATATCCGGGCTCTGCGTTGTATCCGAGTCTGTATTACAAAGAACCGGCCAAAGCTTAACATATTTTAGTATTTTGTCAATCTCACCATGGTGAATTCTGCCGGTATTTCATTCAAGGGCTAGAAATAAACCGCGGGTACTGGCTGAACAGCCAGGTCTTTGACTTCGAGAGCCTCAAAACTCAAGTAGATATTTGAGATTACTTGCAAGTCGTTATAACAAAAAAGGAGCTGGAACAGCTCCCCGGTCGGTCGTTCATTGCCTGGGAAGTCTGGAAACTTCAAAGGAGGCCGCTAGGCAAAGCCGAATAACCGCTGTCCACAGGCCACAAAGACCGGAACTCGGCTTGATGATACAATGTAGACGCATGCCATCGACAACTGCCGCAACCAAGAAAGAGAAGATCCTCATCATAGAGGGAGATGGCGCTTTTGGCGAACAGATCGAAACGGCTCTGCAGAAAGAGGGTTACGCAGTAACGCTAGTCAAGGAAGGCACCGCCGCCATGAAGAGCATGTATGATCAACTGCCGCACCTCGTGCTCTTGGATGTCGTCATCCCGGGCGCGGACGCGTACGATATCCTCTCCAAGAAACAGTCAGAGCCGCTCTTGGCAAAGATCCCCCTATTCCTGCTCTCCATACAGGGCGTGCCGATCAACATGTCGCTGGTGCCCAAAGGCAGCGTCACGGAATATCTCATGGCCCTACATGCTGATCCAAACGACATAGTCGACAAGGTCGATAGGATATTCGGCCATGAATCGATATCGCAAGAGGCCCCGGATCCGGCGACGGCGGCCAACAAGATCAAAGTCCTATGGGTAGAGGACGACAAGCTCATCAGCACCATACTGTCCAAGAAGCTCGTCTCGTCCGGCTTCGACCTTTTCCACGCCAAAGACGGCGAAGAGGCCATGGTAGCTCTGAAGCAGACCGTACCGGATGTCATAGTCCTGGATGTCATACTGCCTGGCATGAGCGGTTTCGACATATTGCAGAAAGTCAAACAGGATCCCCAACTGGCCCGAGTGCCTGTCATGATACTCTCGAACCTTTCCAAGCAGAGCGACATAGAAAAGGCACAGATCCTAGGCGCCCAGAAGTTCCTGGTCAAGGCGGCGGCCTCGCTCGATCAGATAGTCAATGAGATCAAAGGATTGAAAAGACCGTAAAAAGGTGATATCATCCGCCCACTATGCCCGGTGACAAGAAAAAACCGGCTCGTGAAAGCGTACATGGCGAGGAAAAGATCGTCGTCAAAGGCGCGCGCACCCACAATCTCAAGAACATCACCGTGGAGATGCCGCGGAACAAGATGATAGCCATAACCGGCCTGTCCGGATCCGGCAAGTCGTCTCTGGCTTTTGACACTATATTTGCCGAAGGCCAGCGGCGCTACATCGAATCGCTCTCTGCATATGCCCGCCAATTCCTGCACAAGATGCAAAAGCCGGATGTGGACGAGATCATCGGCCTGTCGCCGGCTATTTCCATAGATCAGAAGTCACGCTCCAACAATCCGCGCTCGACCGTGGCCACAATCACGGAGATATACGACTATATGCGCATCCTGTTCGCCCGCGTGGGCAAGCCTCATTGCCTAGTCTGCGGTCGAGAAATACATCGCATATCCAAGGAGGAAATCCTGGAAACCGTACTGAAGACGGTCACAGAGAGGACCACTAGGGCGAACAAGGTATTTGGAGTAGATATAGACAAAGCCAAGATCGTTATATACGCTCCGGTCGTCGTCGGCAGAAAAGGCGAATATTATCAGATGCTCTACGACATGCTCGGCAAAGGTTATGATCGTGTCAGGATAGACGGCAAGGTCCACAGGCTCCGCGATCAGATCATATTGGAGAAGAACAAGAAGCATGACATCGATGTGTTGGTCGACGAGATATTTATCAGCGAATTCAAAGACAAGAAACAGGCCGACGGCGCCCGAGAGCGTCTGTCCGAGGCGTTGGAAAGGGCGGTGCAAGAGGCGGACGGATTGATCAGGATAGCGTATCCTTGGTTGCCCTCGATTCGCTCGGCTCCGGTTCCCGAGGAGGAGCTTTCGCGTCCCGCCGACAACGAAACCTTGATGTCAGTCAAATTCATGTGTCCATACGATGGATTTTCGTATCCGGAAGTCGAGCCGAGACTGTTCTCTTTCAATTCGCCTTATGGAGCATGCTCCGTATGCAACGGCCTCGGCACGGAGAGCATATTCTCCGACAAACCCTGCCCGGAATGCAAAGGCGCCCGTCTGCGGCCGGAAGCGCTGCATGTCAAGATAGGCAAGTCGAACATAGTCGACGTCACGTCTCTATCTATAGAGAAAGCCGTCGGCTTCTTCGAGCGCATAGAATTGACGCCTGTAGAGAAAGAGATAGCCAAGGTTGTGCTCAAAGAGATCGAGGCGCGCCTTTCATTCATGGTCAATGTGGGCATAGAATATCTGACACTCGACCGCAGGGCACACACGCTCTCCGGTGGAGAAGCCCAACGGATAAGATTAGCTTCGCAGCTCGGTTCTGGGCTGGTAGGCGCGTTGTACGTATTGGACGAACCGACTATTGGCCTTCATCAACGCGATAACGATAAATTGATCAAGACTCTGCTTCATTTACGCGATATTGGAAACACCATCGTGGTCGTTGAACACGATGAAGATACTATGTATTCATCCGATTATATCGTCGACATAGGACCGGGCGCGGGAGTCCATGGCGGGGAAGTCGTGGTCTCCGGATACTTGAAAGACTTGCTCGCGGCCAAGACCAACCGGTCGGGCTCCCTGACTCTGGCCTATCTACGCGGCGAGGAGAAGATAAGCAAGCCTATGCGCAGGCGCAAAGCCAACGGGCATATAAGCGTTCGCAATGCAGACATATTCAATATCAAGGACATGAACATCGACGTGCCCTTGGGGGTCTTCAATGTCATCACCGGCGTCTCCGGCTCAGGCAAGTCTTCGTTCATGTACGAGATATTGCACAGGAATCTGCAGGCGCGTCTTGAGTTCATGCACCGCTCGGCCGAGACTTATAACTGCCGAGAATTTACGGGCGCCGAGAAAGTCGGCCGTGTCATACTGATAGACCAGTCACCCATAGGCCGCACGCCACGGTCAAATCCGGCCACATACACGGGCGCTTGGACCCATATCCGCGACCTTTTTGCTTCGGAGCCGGAAGCCCGCGCCCGCGGTTGGGGGCCTGGCAGATTCTCTTTCAATAGACCGGGCGGCCGGTGCGAAGCCTGCCAAGGAAACGGCGAGATAGCTGTGGAGATGCATTTCCTGCCGACAGTATACGTCACATGTGACATATGCGGCGGCAAACGATTCATGAAGGAAACTCTGGACATCAAATATCGCAAGAAAAACATCCATGAAGTGTTGGAGCTGACTATAGAGGAGGCGCTGGAATTCTTCCGGGACATACCGGCAGTAGAGGACAGACTGAAGACTTTGATGGACGTCGGTCTGGGATATGTGAAGCTCGGCCAGGCGGCCACCACTCTGTCCGGCGGCGAGGCTCAGCGAGTCAAGATATCGAGCGAGCTATACAGGGCTCATCTGCAAAGGACCATATACTTGCTGGACGAGCCTACCGTGGGTTTGCACTATGAGGACGTCAAGAAGCTCATAGATATCCTGCAAAAGCTGGTAGACAAGGGAAATACGGTAGTGGTCATCGAGCACAACCTGGATCTGATCAAAAGCGCCGATTACGTCATCGACATAGGCCCGGAAGGCGGCGAGCGCGGCGGCAAGATAGTGGCTCGCGGCACGCCGGAGGAAGTGGCGCGCAACGACAAGTCTTATACGGGGCAGTATTTGAAGAAAGCGTTGAAGAAATGATATGGATATAATGCGAATCTACGAATATATCCGAATCTACAAATAAGACAACCGGACAAAAAAACGCCGAGTTGATCGACGTGGATAGATGGCATACGGATATTAGTCCCCATAGTATTTCATCAGACCGAACCTGATAAGCGAGACTGCATTGTCGCGAAGGCAGAACGCTCCTTTGATGATCCATATTGATAACCAAATGGCACCAAATAAAACATACAGGCAGACGGCCAATGACGTTGATGGGTGGAAAATGTAGGTATAGTCTTTTTCCCTACGCTTGCTGAACAACAATGACATAACGAATTTGTGTTGATATTTTTTGACTTGCTAACATCTAATCGCTAGGATACTCTGCATTTATGACTAGTCAAGGACTGAAAAAGCTGCATACGCCCGACACGCCGGGAGTGTACGTATGGCGCGACGCCAGGAAGCGGCCGCTATATATAGGCCGCGCCACTTCTCTGCGCGACAGGCTGAAAAGCTATTTTGCCGCCGACCTCATAGAGACTCGTGGTCCTCGCATAGTCGACATGGTCACGAAGTCGAAAACCGTGACATGGCAGGTTACAGACTCCGTCCTTGAAGCAATCATCCTCGAGAGCAAGCTCATCAAACGCTATCAGCCTCATTACAATGTCGATGAGCGCGACGACAAGAGCGACCAGTATGTGGTCGTCACCGATGAGGAGTGGCCGCGCGTCTTCACGGCCAGGGCAAGGGATTACGACGCCATGAGGAAGACCGGCGCTCTGCCATACAAGCCCAAGAAGATATTCGGGCCTTTCGTGCATTCCGGTCTGCTCAAAGACGCCCTCAAGATATTGCGTAAAATGTTTCCATTCAGGGACTTGAAAGCCGCCGATCCGAGGCACGAGGCTTTCTACCGCTCGCTCGGTCGATCACCAGGCACCAACAGTCGTGAAGCGCGTCAGAAATATCTGAAGACTATCGAGTACCTGATGATGTTCTTCGACGGTAGAAAAAAAGACATCCGTAAGAGATTGCAGACTGATATGAATGATGCGGTCACAGATATGCGTTTCGAGGACGCCGCCGTATATAAGAGGCTTTTGTACGCTATAGATCACATCAATGACATCGCGTTGATAAAGAAAGAAGCCGGGAGCTGGGTTAACCGTCCGGCGGATAGAGTCGGGGGAAAGCCCGGGTTTAGGATCGAGGCATACGACATAGCCCATCTATCTGGTACAAACGTAGTCGGTGCTATGACGGTCTCTGTCGACGGTCAGGCTGACAAAAGCGGATACAGGAAATTCAAGATATCCAGACAAGCCAACGATGATATCGCCGGCTTGGCAGATATACTGTCACGCAGGCTCGATCATCCGGAATGGCCTTATCCTGACCTGATCGTAGTGGACGGCAACGAGATGCATCTGAACGCGGCCGAAGCTGTCCTCAAAGCGCGCCGCATTTCGATACCTATAGCAGCTGTGACCAAGGACGAACACCACAAAGCTTCCAAGATCATCGGCCAAGCGGACACGACAAGGAGATTCAAAGATGCCATAGTGGCCATCAACGCCGAAGCTCACAGATTTGCCATCGCATATCACAGGAGCATACGTACAAAAAGTCTGCTACAATAAGGCCTCGCGGAGAATCGCATTTACATTCGTGCAAAGTGCTTTTGTGGCTATATTTTATGCGGTGTGACACGTTGCCCGAATGTACATGCGATTCTCCGTGAAGCCCATTCATGACCAAGAAACGAGTAGGCGTCATACGAGGCGGCCCCAGCGCCGAATACGAAGTGTCCCTAGGCACCGGCACAAATGTGCTGTCGGCATTGCATTTTAGACATGAAGATAAATACGTTCCAGTGGATATACTGATAGACAAGAGCGGCATATGGCACGTGGACGGAGCACCTGTAGAGCCGGACAACGCTCTGCGGCGCGTAGATATCATAGTGAACGCCTTGCACGGCACATATGGCGAAGACGGCAAAGTCCAACGTCTGCTGGAAGCTCACGGCATGCCATTCACAGGCTCTGGCTCCCTGGCATCGGCCGTAGCCATGAATAAGATTCTGACCAAGGAAGTGGCCAAGAAGCACGGCATAAAGTCGCCTTATTGGAAGGAGGTAAGTTCCGACAGGGTCAAAACAGATCCGGAAGCCGCCGCAAACGAAGTGTTCACTACTTTTTTGCTTCCAGCAGTCATCAAGCCCGCCGCGAGCGGATCGTCTGTGGGCGTATCGATAGTCAAGGATAGGGCCGGCATAGCCGACGCCTTGATCGCAGCGGCCGGACACGGCCATGCCATCATGATAGAAGAATTCATTTCCGGCATAGAGGCTACATGCGGTGTCGTCGAGAGCTTCCGTGGCCAACAGCTGTACGCTCTTCCTCCTATAGAGATACGGCCGAAGACGGCATTCTTCGACTACAAAGCCAAATACACACCGGGTATGTCCGACGAAATAGTCCCGGCCAGGTTCGCCGACGAAATAAAACGTGAGATAGAGAGCTTGGCGGCCAAAGTCCATGAAGTTCTGGGGTTGCGGCATTATTCAAGATCGGACTTTATCATCCATCCTCGGCGTGGCATATACTTCTTGGAAGTCAACACTCTGCCGGGCCTGACCGACGGCTCGCTCATCCCAAAGGCTCTGCGCGCCGTCGGTAGCGATACGCATGAATTAGTTGATCATCTGATCAGGTTAGCATTGCAATGAAATCACCCAAGAAGCCAAAAGGTCTGACTTCGTTGGAGCGTTTCGTACACTTCCAGTGCGGTGCCTGTCATGGCTGGTGGGGAATAGGCGACGCACCGAATCGCAAAGAGTGGATCTGCCCGTGGTGTGGCCTGAAACAGTCGTTCGTAGATAAGACGCCGAAAGTGATGAAGTATAGGTAAGGTGGACCCGAGCGGTTTCGAACCGCTTGCCTCCGCTTTGCAAAAGCGGCGCTCTACCAATTGAGCTACGGGCCCATTCTCTATGGTCCAATCTGCTTGAACTACCGGCTTTCTAGTGATATCCACAGACTGTCCACGGAATGAGGATACACGACTTTGACGCTATATTCAATGATTGTATAATTATCGCCTAGGTCGAGATTATCCGCCTAATCGACTAATTGATTACTATCATGGCAGATGAACAGAAGTGCGAGTGCGGCCACGCCGCACACGATGGCAAATGCAGCCAGTGTGATTGCGAGAAGTAAATATCTTCGTGCACGACGGAAAACCGCCTGATGCCGATCGGCAATGGGCGGTTTTCTATTGCGGCTTTTTCTCGGTGGACCTACCGGGAGTCGAACCCGGGATTCGGCAATGCGAATGCCGCGTAATACCACTTTACTATAGGCCCTAGCGAGGAGCGAAATGAATATACCATATTCATTTCGTCCGAGCGACGGGCATATATAAGGAGCAAAGCGACGAATATAGGCCCATTCGCGGTACGCAGGAATGTTCGGTTGAGGGACCTTTCGAGCGCGGCTGGCGCTCGAACTGAACGATTTTCCAGCAGGAAAATCGTGTGTCCCGAAGCCGGAGCATTCCTGCGTACCGCCTATTTTTCAAAGTCGGGGTGCCGAGAATCGAACTCGGACCTCACGCACCCGAAGCGTGTATACTACCACTATACTACACCCCGATGAAGAGAAGATTAGCAGTTTTTGCCATTTCCGTCTATTCACGACTATCTGTGGACCGTACCGGACTCGAACCGGTCACCTCACCCATGCCATGGGTGCGCTCTACCAGATGAGCTAACGGCCCTTCTTCTGGTGCGGATAATCTAGCATGGATTTGAGAAAATCTCAAAAATGTCGTAAACTGCTTGCGACCGGGCTGTAGTATAGTGGTAGTATACATCCATGGGGTGGATGCGGTCCGGGTTCGATTCCCGGCAGCCCGAACGAAGTGAGGGATGCGAGCACGCGAAGCGTGCGAGAGGGAATCGAACGCCGCAGCGATGCCGAGCCAGCAGGCGAGGCCGCGAGGCGGTGCTCAGCCCGAGCCCGACTGGTCGGGCGAGAGGCGAGGGAGATTCCCGGCAGCCCGAACGAGCACCCTTAGCTCAGTTGGCTAGAGCGCACCCTTCACACGGGTGAGGTCAGAGGTTCGAGCCCTCTAGGGTGCACACGACGTTTTGGGAGCCATGCGGATATGCAATACATTCAAAACGAACAAGCAAAGTAATCATCTGTCATAATCGTCTCGAATTTCGGCTTTGAATGTATTGCATATCCGCATGGCTCCCTGCAAGTACCGCTTGCACCATGCCGCTGGCATACGCTAGTATACTCTTCGTAATGGACACAGTCGGCGACCTCTTAAAAGGCATAATGAACATTTGGGTGGAGATGCTCTTCGCCATACTTTCCATATTCCCGAAATTCATCAAACTGGCCCTATGGGCGCTCATGGCTATCATCATCCTTCCATGCGTATTCGTGGCCGGAACGGTCTATCCGGCTTGGGAGAAGTGGGGACAGGAACTTTGAATCTCTGATCGGCCTGATTACTAATCAATCTAAACGAAAATGACCAACAAAACAGGTGATACTGCCATCCTTCACCCGACTATATTCGTCATATTCGGCATAACAGGCGATCTCGCCGCCAGGAAGCTCCTACCGGCTCTCCTTGGTCTGTACTCCAAGAAGATGCTGCCCCAACGCTGGTGCATCATCGGATTCTCAAGACGATCATTCAGCCGCGAAGAATTCCGCGATCTCATCCGGGGCCGGCTCAACATCAAGCCGGGACAATTCAAGGAAGAGGATGTCAAACATTTTCTGGACCACATAACCTATGAACAGGGCAAGTTCGACGAACCGGAAGCCTACGGACGCCTGGCCCTGCGCATCAAAGAGACCGACGACCGCTGGGGCCAGTGCTCAAATAAGCTCTTCCACTTGTCCGTGCCACCGGCCTTGTATGAGGGTATATTGCGCAATCTTTCCAGCTCCGGTCTTTCCGAACCGTGCGCGGACGATACGGGATGGACACGCGTGCTCATAGAGAAGCCTTTCGGCAACGACATAGATCATGCTCGCAATCTCGACAAGCTCTTGGGCAAGCTCTTCAAGGAAGAGCAGATATTCCGCATAGATCATTATCTGGCCAAGGAAACTCTGCAGAATATCCTGGCTTTCAGATTCCATAACCACATGTTCGAACCTATATGGAACAAGGGCTTCGTAGACAAGATCCACATCAAGCTTTTCGAGCATAACGGCGTACTAGATCGCGGCGACACGTACGATCCGGTCGGTGCCTTGAAAGACGTCGGTCAGAATCACATGCTCATGATGCTGGCGGCGGTGGCTATGGACAAACCCAAGAGCTTCACTGCCAAGGACATACGCTTCGAGAGAGCCCGTGTTCTGACCAAGATCCGCCATGCCCCTCTCCGATCCTCCAAGGATTGCAACAGGCGCGGCCAATACGAAGGCTACCGTTCGGAACCGGGAGTCGGTCCGGACTCGCAGACAGAGACATATTTCAGGTTGAAAGCATCCGTCAATTCATCCAGATGGAGGAATGTCCCTATATATCTCGAGAGCGGCAAGGCTATGGCAGAATCGAGGACGGAGATAGACGTATATTTCAAGGGGGGCAAGGGCAACGGCTCGACGGACCAGAACATTGTGACATTCAAGATTCAGCCAAATGAGGGCATCAAGATCAAATTCTTCGTCAAAACACCCGGTAGCACATTCAGCGTAGAGCCGAAGACTTTGAAGTTCCGATATACCGACGTACCTGCGGAACACTGGCAAAATCTGCCAAATGATTATGAGCGGCTCATCAAAGATGCTTTCGTCGGCGACCAGACCTTGTTCGCATCCACTGACGAGATCATGGCTTCATGGAGATTCATCACGGCTGTCATGCGCGACTGGTCGAAGCTGCCGCTCATCGGATATCCCAAAGGGGCCAAGGAAATCGCATGAGCCACTATCCGACAAAGAACTGATCATAACCATCGAACTCATATGTCATTATCTATCGGAATAGTCGGTCTGCCGAACGTGGGTAAATCCACGCTCTTTAATGCATTGACCAAAAAGTCGGTGCCGGCGGAGAACTATCCGTTCTGCACCATAGACCCGTCGGTCGGCGTCGTAGCAGTTCCGGATGAGCGTCTGGGCAAACTCTCGACATTTTCACGATCCGAAAAGACTGTGCCCGCGCCGGTTGAATTCACGGACATAGCCGGCCTGGTCAAAGGCGCCTCCGAAGGCGAGGGCCTGGGCAACCAATTCTTGCAACATATACGCGAGACGGACGCCATAGCGGAGGTGGTGCGCATATTCGAGGACGAAAATGTCATACACGTAGACGGCCGCATCGATCCGGTAAAAGATATCGAGGTCATCAACCTGGAATTGGTTCTGGCCGATCTCCAGACCGTGACAAAGCGCATAGGCAATATCTCCAAGGAATTGAAAGCCGGCAAGAAAGATGCCATGATCGAGGCGAAGCTCTTGGAGCGATTGAAAGCCGCTCTGGAGGCGGGGAAGCCGGCCTCGACCGTGGTGGCCGACGAAT
The DNA here is from genome assembly GCA_028865615.1 of Patescibacteria group bacterium. Lineage (GTDB taxonomy): Bacteria > Patescibacteriota > Minisyncoccia > Phycocordibacterales > PALSA-1337 > C7867-002. Next base: position 10,960 of record JAGWJT010000002.1, read on the forward strand.
TTGAAGCGCCGATGTTGAGACAGCTGTGCTTGATAACATCGAAGCCGATCCTTTACGTGCTCAACAAGAAAGCCGGCGCGAAGAACTTGGACGAACTGGCGGTCGGCGGCACACCCGATCCTCGCTGGGCAAAACTGATGGATCTATTCAAATCAACCGGAGCAGGTCATGTCATCGTCGATGCGGGTATAGAGAACGAGCTCAAAGACTTGGACGCCGCGGACAAAGCGGAGATGCGCGAAGGTTTGGGTGCGCACGACGACGGCGTGAACGAGCTCATAAAGAAAGGCTATGAATCGCTCGGACTGATCACTTACTTCACGACCGGACAGGATGAGACGCGGGCATGGACTATCAAAAACGGCTGGACAGCACCTGAAGCGGGTACGGCCATACATACGGACTTCAAGGAAAAATTCGTGCGGGCGGAGGTCATAGGCTGGCGTGAACTCCTCGACGCCGGCTCATATTCCGCCGCCCGCGACCGCGGCCTGGTGCGCACGGAAGGCAAGGAGTACGTGGTCAAAGACGGGGATGTGGTGGAGTTTAAAATCTGAAATGGCAGGCCGGCACGGCGAAACATACACATCCATCAAAATCGAGGGTGTCGAAAAAAGTTGGAATCTGGCTAAAAATAAGGGATTCCAGGATTTTTCGACACCCTCCACTTTAGGTGGTATGTATCGTCAGCGCCGCCGGGCGCTTTTATGTACCTTATGCCTTATCTGTAAATAACTCGCAACATCGACCTGTTGGATGTATCATTGTGACCCACATGTCCATCTACCAACCCAACGGAACGATAGGCAAGGAACTGGCAGACGCATTGCTCGCTCTCGGCCTGCCAAAATCCGAGCACGAGGTATTCATGACCGTATACGAACTGAAGGACGGCGTTGCGGCACATTTTGTCGCTGACGCGCTGGATATTCCCAGGTCCACGGCGTATTCAGCATTGAATAGTCTAGTCGATAGAGGCATCGTGATCCGGAAAAAGCACTCTGGCACTTCGGCATTCATGACAAGTCAAAAAATCATCGACAATTACATAGAATCGAGGCATGCAACAATGCGCCAAGCCAAAGAGATTCTGAACACCACCGATAAAACAAGCCAAGATAGCTGAATTTCCAGGGCTTTTTTCTTTGGCCGGTTTGAGATATGATTCATGCCATGAATAGACAAAGCCGACCGCAGAAGATCGCGTCCTACGATCCGTCCAAGATAGAGAAGAAATGGCAAAAGAAGTGGGCTTCATCGAAGGTATACAAGTCGCAAGAGCGCAAAGTGCAAGGCGCAAACGGCAGTAAATATTACGTCCTAGACATGTTCCCGTATCCTTCGGGTGAAGGGCTCCATGTCGGACATCCGAAGGGCTACATAGCCACAGATATCGTGTCTCGCATGCATAGGATGCAAGGCAAGAATGTATTGCACCCCATGGGCTTCGACGCCTTCGGCCTGCCTGCGGAGAATTATGCCATCAAGATGAAGATGGATCCGGCTGTGGCCATGAAGAAGAACGTGGCAAGGTTCAAGAAACAATTGGAAATCATCGGCCTGGACTACGACTGGTCGCGAGAGGTCAATACGACGGATCCGGCGTATTACAAATGGACGCAGTGGGCATTCTTGCAGATGTACAAGAAGGGCTTGGCCTATGAATCGAACGAGCCGGTCAACTGGTGCCCGAAAGACAAGACCGTACTGGCCAACGAAGACGTGGAGAACGGCCTCTGTGAGCGTTGCGGCACGCCGGTAGAGAAGAAGCCTATGCGCCAGTGGGTCTTGAAGATAACGGATTATGCCGACAGATTGCTGGCCGATCTGGATGCGACTGATGGATCAAGCAAGCCGCTCCTCGACTGGCCGGAATCCATCAAAGAAGCCCAGAGGAACTGGATAGGCAGGAGCGAGGGCGCGGAGATAGATTTCAAGATTAAAGATAGCGACAAGGTTATTAAAGTCTTCACCACGCGCCCAGATACGCTCTTCGGCGTGACTTATCTGGTATTGGCGCCAGAGCATCCTTGGGTCAAAGAGCTATTGCCTCGCGTCTCTAATAAAGCCGAAGTTGAAGTTTATATTTCTAAGACCCAGCATGAGACCGAGATCGAGCGCACGGATGCCAAGAGAGATAAGACCGGCGTGGAATTGAAGGGCGTCAAAGCAGTCAATCCAGCTAATGGCGAAGAAGTGCCTGTGTGGATAGCCGATTATGTATTGGCCGATTACGGCACCGGCGCCGTCATGGCCGTGCCGGCGCACGATGAGCGCGATTGGGAATTCGCAAAGAAGTTCGGGTTGCCTATTAGGCATGTTGTCGTCCCTGAACGCAAAGCTACAACGACAGATATTGCATTCCACGACGGAGAGTCTGTCATAAAGCGCAATGTCATAAGAGCAGTAGTTAAGCATTGGTCGGAAGATAAATATCTTGTCCTCAACTGGAATGAGCACGGCTGGAAGACTTTCATATCTGGCGGCATCGAGGATGGAGAGAGCTTTGTAGAAGCAGCCGTTCGTGAAATACGGGAAGAGACGGGATACAAGAACATCAGTTTCATAGGAGAGATAGGCGGTCCGATCAGGGCGCTATTCTATGCCCCTCACAAGGATCAGAATCGAATAGATATACAGCAGGGTTTGCTATTCAAATTGAAAGACGGCGAACAGATCGAGGTGTCAGAAGACGAGCACAAAAAGCACACAGCGGAGTGGTTGCCTTTTTCCAAGGCAAGCGAGATATTCAATGCGACTCTTGTAGATCAAGTCTTGCTTGCTCGCATAGATAATCATCAGATGGGTGCATATACTGATTCCGGGGTACTCATTCATTCAGGAGAATTCGACGATAAAGCCTCTAGCATTGCAATGAAGGACATAACTGCCTTCGCCGGCGGGCGGTGGGTGACGCGATACAAACTCCGCGACTGGGTGTTCTCGAGGCAGAGATACTGGGGCGAGCCGATACCGCTCGTGCACTGCGAGAAGTGCGGCGTAGTGCCTGTGCCGGAGAAGGAATTGCCGGTAAAATTGCCGAAGGTGAATTCATATGAGCCCACGGGGACGGGGGAATCGCCTTTGGCGGCCATATCCAAATGGGTCAATGTCAAATGCCCCAAGTGCGGCGGTAAAGGCAGGCGCGAGACGAACACTATGCCGCAATGGGCCGGTTCGTGCTGGTATTATCTCCGATATGAAGATCCGAAGAATAAGAAAGCCTTGGTCGATCCAAAGAAAGAAAAATATTGGTCGCCCGTAGATCTATATGTTGGCGGAGCGGAGCATGCCACTAGGCATCTCATATACGCCCGCTTCTGGCATAAATTCTTGAAAGACATAGGCGTCGTGTCGACTATCGAGCCATTCACAAAGCTCCAATCAGTGGGTTTGATAATGGGCGAGGACGGCAGGAAGATGTCCAAGCGCTTCGGCAATGTGGTCAATCCGGATGACATCGTGGCAAGGTTCGGTGCAGACACCCTGCGCGTGTACGAGATGTTCATGGGGCCTTTCGACCAGAGCATCGCTTGGAGTACCGATAGCATAGTCGGGGCGCGGAGATTCATCGAGAGAGTATGGAAACTGGTTTATAAAGCCGTATCGGAATATGGTTCCGAGGGAACTCGCGCAGGCCGCGAAGGCGGCCGAGCGCAGGCGCTGGACCAGCAGGGCCAGACAGCCGGTTCCCGAGAAGCCATTTCCGATACGGCTTCAAGAACAATAAACAAAGCCATCAAGAAAGTCACAGACGACATCGACGGCCTACGATTTAACACTGCTATAAGCGCCCTCATGATAGCCGCAAACGAATTGGAAAAGTTGGAGGCTGTGGATAGGGCGTCATTTGAAACTTACCTGAAACTGCTCGCTCCATTTGCGCCTCACGTCGCCGAAGAATTGTGGGCCGCTCTGGGCAACAAAAAGTCCATCCACATATCGCCATGGCCGCAATACGATCCGACCCTGGCCGTAGAAGAAGAACGGCGCATAATCATCCAGATAAACGGTAAGGTTCGCGGCTCATTCATGGCCAAGAATGGCGCTACCGATGCGGAACTGGGATCAGCGGCCAAACAGGCGCCAGAGGCTCGAAAATGGCTGGACGGCAAGGATATCAAGAAGATGATCGTGGTTCCAGGCAGACTAGTCAATTTCGTTATCGGCTAAATTCGGGTACATTGTTGACAAAAGGGCAAGGGTAGTGGTAAGGTACTTGGGACAATATTCATAGATAAAGTCAGCTTTAATAGTAACCATCATAAGCAATCAAATGGCCACTTCAAGCGTATCGTTCAAACCAAAACAAGTCGTCAAAAGGCTCTTAGTGAACCTGCCCGACAGAGCAAGGGATGTACTGACTTTACGCTTCGGACTGGGCAAGTCTACCGACCGCATGACCTTGGACGCCATAGGCCAGAAATATGGCATAACCCGTGAACGAGTGCGCCAGATCGAGGCTTATGCTCTAGGCGCCATACGCAAATCTGACGCTTATGCCGCCGAGAAAGCGGCTTTTGCGGAGCTTGAGACTCTACTCCACAGTCTAGGCGGCATAGTGGTAGAAGATGATTTCTTGGGCCATGTCTCCAAAGATGAGAGCCTGAAGAACTGCATACACTTCCTATTGGTCATAGGCGAACCTTTCAAAAAGCGCAAAGAGGACGAAGACTTCAGGCATCGCTGGCATGTCAACGAAGAGTTGGCCGGCAATGTCGAAGAGGCCCTGCACAAACTCTATCAGAGCCTATCTACGGAAGATCTCCTACCGGAATCGGAGATGGTCGGCCGCCTGCTCCAGCATCTGGAGGATATCTCGGAAAAGTACAAGAACCAAGAGATCATCAAACGCTGGCTGGCCATATCAAAGAAGATAGGCAAGAATCCTATGGGAGATTGGGGTACGACGGATTCATCCAATATCAAGACCAAGGGCATCCGCGATTATGCTTTCCTGGTAGTCAGGAAGCACGGCTCGCCTATACATTTCCGCGACGTAGCAAAACAGATAGAGAAGCTCTTCGCCAAGAAGGCCCACGTCGCCACCACTCACAACGAACTCATCAAGGACAAGCGCTTCGTGCTTGTCGGACGAGGCTTGTACGCTCTGGCGGAGTGGGGCTATAGCCCGGGCATCGTGCGCGACGTCATAAGGAACGTCATAGAAAAGGACGGCCCGATGACCAAGGACGATATAGTGAGCAAGGTCATGAAAGAACGCTACGTCAAAGAGAACACTATATCGGTCAATCTGCAGAACCCGAAATATTTCAAGCGCGATAGGGAAGGCAAGTATTCTGTGGTGTCTGCGGCATAAGCCCCGCAAGGAATGCATACAGCGTATGTGCAAAGTGCAATATGGTAGCATCGTGTCCGTTGGTACACGTTGCGCATGCGCTGTGTGCATTCCTTGCGGGGCATTGTTGCGAGAAGCACGGTAAAACGCTGTCCGTGAGCTCGGAGCGAGTGGACAGCGTTTTACCGTGCCAACCATGATTCTGCTATAATATCCCCATGTCCTACGATCAGCTCGTAACATTCCTGGACAGTGCATTCAGGTCATCCGTATGGCCGCAAGTAGCCCACTACGGCATTGTCTTGTCGCCTATAGCCATGGCTATCATCCTGGGTGTCATATGGTGGGAAGTATGGGTCAGGTATGTCAGGATAAAACAATTCCTTGGATTGAAATATACTATCCTGGATCTCAAGCTGCCCAAAGACACTTTCAAGTCGCCTCTGGCTATGGAGACCGTCCTGCATTCCATACACAACACTTCCGACGGCAGTATGTATGCCCAATTTTGGAAGGGTGAAACCAGACCGTGGTATTCGCTTGAAGTCATATCCATAGAGGGAAACGTTAAATTCCTGATATGGACGGAAGACAGGCGCAAGAATAACCTGATGTCCGCGCTCTATTCACAGTATCCGGGAATAGAGATCACGGAAATGCCCACGGACTATGCGGCCGATCTCCAATATGACGAGAAGACCATGAAAGTGCACTGCATGGAATTCAAATGCACAAAACCGGATCCATATCCCATAAAAACTTATGTCGACTACGGTTTGGACAAGGACCCGAAGGAAGAATTCAAGATAGACCCGTTGACCCATATGATCGAGTGGCTCGGCAGCTTGCGGCCAAATGAACAAGCCTGGTTCCAATTCGTCGTCAGAGCGCACAAGGACGACCAGAGAGACCCGGAGCATTTCTTCAAAAAAACCGACTTGTGGAAAGCCGAGGCCGAAAAGATCAAAAACAAGCTTCTGTTGCGCAACAAAGAGACAAAAGTAGCCGGCCATGTAGTGGAGGGCTCCACATTTGCCCTTATTCCTACATTCAGCAAAGGCGAACAGGAGATAGTCGCCGCTCTGGACAGGAGCGTGACCAAGCTGGCATTTGACGTGGTTATAAGAGCTCTATATGCCGCACCGAGAGCTACGTTCGACACTCCGTATGGCATAGGCGGCCTTATATCCAGCATGAAGCAATTCAACACCGAACACTTGAACGGATTCAAACCGAACGGCGACAAATGGACCCAGCAATTTGATTATCCTTGGCAAGATTACAAGAACACGCGCAGGCATTATCTGGTCAAGAAATTCCTGAAAGCCTACAGGCGCCGGTCCGCATTCTATCCGCCGTATGCGGCAAAGCCGGTCGTATTGAACACCGAAGAACTCGCCACCATATATCACCTGCCCGGTTCAGTGGCCGCCACCCCGGGCCTGGCTCGCGTACCTTCCAAGAAAGCCGAGGCCCCCGTCAATCTGCCGACATAGCCCATGAAATTCCTCGGCACCACTCTGTCTAAAGGCGTCATGAAGCGTACTGTCCAGATAACAGGGTCCGCTATTGCCGTGGCTGTATTCACGTCTTTGGCTATAGCCTATTACACTATGCCGCCAACTGGCTTTCCTTCAGGAACCGTCGTAGACATCAGACAGGGCATGACCATGAATGAAGTAGCGGATCTCTTGTCGTCAAAAGGGTTGATCAAATCCCGGACTTTATTCAAAGCTTATGCGACGCTGCTGGACGGCACGACCGGCGTCAAGCAGGGCGAATATGCTTTCTACTCCCCACAATCGTCCCTGGGCGTAGCATACAGGTTGGACAGGGGCCTTGAAGGATTTCCTCTGGCAAAAGTGACCATACCGGAAGGCGCGGATGCGGCCGAAACGGCATCTATCATATCCAGAGCAATACCGGGCTTCGATGCCAAAGGCTTTATGACGCTGGCAAAGCCGCAGGAAGGATATCTATTTCCGGATACTTATTTCTGGCCTACGAATCTGACTCCTCAAAAGGCCATATCAGACATGCGATCCGTATTCGACGGCAAGATAGCGGCGATATCGGGAGATATAGCATCATCAGGCAAGAGCGAAAGCGATGTGATCAAAATGGCTTCCATAGTGGAGAAGGAAGCGGCCTCTACGACCGACAGGCGCATCATAGCCGGCATCTTGTGGAAGCGTCTCGACCAAGGCATGCCTCTCCAAGTCGACCCTACTCTCATATACATCACCGGAAAACCATGGTCGCAATTGACGGTCTACGATCTGGCCACCACATCTCCATACAATTCTTACAAGTACAAAGGTCTGCCGCCGACGCCCATAGATTCGCCGGGGCTGGATGCCATACGGGACACTTTGCATCCGACACAAACGCCGTATCTGTACTATCTTTCAGACAAAAGCGGCGTCATACATTATGCCAGCACTCTTGCCGGACACGTGGCTAACAAGCAGAAGTACTTGGATTAAAAAGCCTCCAAGACGGAATCCGGAGGCTACTAAGCATCGAGCTGATTATCATCGGACTTGGAATCCAAGCCATTTAGACCAATTGCGGATGAGACTGCCGCAATCCATTGCATCTTCAGCCATACTGCTCAAAACGATATCGTTAGCCCAAGTTCGACAATCGCTCTTGCTTGCCGTCAAAAAACAACGTATGCCTTTGAGGCGAAATGCGTCCGTCGCCGACTGCGCGTCATTCATAGATATGCTATTGCAACACACTACGGCAATGTCAATTTTGAATGGAACGGGCGGTCTAACCTCAAGGAAACTGTGTAATCTTTTTAGATCACACAGAGAAAAGACGTTGCAATCTTTGCCTTCAAAAGCATGTTTCAACCTCAATGGCTCAATATTGTCATGCGACAGCACTACTATGTTAATGTTCATAAACAACCTCCGTTGCGGTTAATCCGCTAATATGATTCCATGTAAACTATGAAAAGACAACCTGCAAAAACCGGGACATCTCATACAAAAATCATAGTCGGCATGTCGGGCGGGGTGGATAGCTCGGTTTCCGCGGCTCTATTGAAGCGCGCCGGATACGACGTGACGGGCGCTTTCATCAAGGTCTGGCAACCAGATTGGATAGAGTGCAATTGGCGCGAGGAGCGGCTGGATGCCATGCGAGCGGCGGCACACCTCGGCATTCCATTCATGACTGTCGACTTGGAGCAAGAATACAAGCGCGGCGTCATAGACTACATGATAGCCGAATATCGCGCCGGCCGGACGCCGAACCCGGATGTGATGTGCAACAGGGAAGTCAAGTTCGGAGCGTTCTGGAAGTGGGCGGAAGCACAAGGCGCGAATTTCATCGCCACAGGGCATTATGCACAGATCATTTCGCTTCAAGGAAACATGGGTTCAGGGGCACGCGATTTTCCTGCTGGAAAATCACTCAGTTTCGGCGCCAGTCGCGCCGAAAAGTCCCCTTCACCCATGTTTCCTTTCAGCTCACGATATTCGTTGCTGACAAGCGCCGATGACAACAAAGACCAGACTTACTTCCTGTGGACATTGAACCAAGACGACCTATCGCACGCGCTTTTCCCCATAGGCGGCATGACCAAGCCGGATGTGCGCAAACTGGCCAAGAAGTTAGGGCTGCCGAATGCCGACAAGAGAGACAGCCAAGGACTTTGCTTCATAGGCAAAGTGGATGTGAAGGAATTTTTGCGTCATTACATAGGAGATGATCCTGCGGCCGGGCCCGGAAACGTATTGGATGACAAAGACGAGGTCGTAGGTTCTCACAACGGTTCGCTGTTCTTCACTATGGGAGAACGGCATGGATTTGCTATAGATCGGACACACAAAACACCGGACGACTCTCCGTTTTATGTTATCGGCAAAGACACAGCCGCCAATACCATAACCGTTTCCAATAAAAGAGGCTCAGCATCGCCCGGTGCCGTCAAGGAAGCAACATTGTCTAATGTCAATTGGATATCGCGGATTCCAAAAGATGGCGAAAAATTGATGGCTCGCGCCCGTTACAGAGCAGGGCTGTGTCCGGGCCACATTTTACTACCGTCGGCAGAATTAGAACCAAAATCAGAACGGTCTGCCGGTCAAGGTACGTCATGCGGAACGACCACATTCGAATTCGAAAGATCTCAAGAAGCCATAACACCAGGCCAATCATTAGTCATATACAGCCAAGACGGCGCTGAATGCCTGGGGGGCGGGATCATAGATAAATATAAGATTTAATATATAATGCTTGTATGTCTCAATTCACTATCACCAAATCAGACGGCACTAAACAGCCATTCGAAGAGAAAAAACTGATATCCTCCCTAAAGAGAGTCGGCGCCCCGGATGTCGCCATATCGGATGTCGTCAGCCAAGTAGAACATGGCATGAAAGACGGCATGACTACGCGTGATATATACGGCCAGGCTTTCGAGCTCCTGCACAAGCATTCCGGGCCGGCAGCGGTAAAATACTCCATCCGCCGCGCCATGTTGGAGCTTGGGCCGGACGGCTTTCCATTCGAGAGATTCGTGGCGCGGATATTCAAGGTGATGGGATACGAGACGCTGACTGATCAAACACTCTTGGGCGAATGCATCAGCCATGAAGTAGACGTGGTGGCATGGAAAACGGAATCGCTCGTATTGGTCGAAGCAAAATATCATAACGAGTTCGACCTAAAATCCGACGCCAAGGTCGCGCTTTACATTCAAGCCAGAAGGGAAGATTTGTCCGGAACGATGTTCGACTACGGCAGCAAGAGGCGCCACTTCGACGAGTTCTGGCTGGTGACCAATACCAAGTTCAGCGATATGGCCATACGCTACGGCGAGTGCAAAGGCCTCAAGCTGGTGGGCTGGAATTATCCGTCGCATGGCAACCTTCATGACATCATAGAGCAGAATGGCCTGCATCCTGTGACGGCTCTGACCAGCTTGACCGCCCAACAGAAACGCGACCTAGTCGGCCGCGGCGTCCTGGTCTGCATAGATATCATCGGCAATCCATCCGTTCTCGAAAACATCGGTCTTCACGGCAACGCCCGCGAACGCGTCCTCGACGAGACCCAGATGGTCATAGAGCGGGCGAAATAATTGCACGATTGATGGCTGTGTTGTAATGTCTTCATCAGAATGAAAGCTATACATTACAAACATTGGACGGAAATTGACAAGCAAATGCTGGAACAAACCAGGACTTTCAAGGATCTTGGCAGATTGGCTTTGAGCATCATGAGCCGTTTTGAACATGACATTGAGATGATATCGGGACCATATTCAACTGGTGGCGTCGGCACAAGAGAAGGTAACGGCATAGTATTTGAAGGTGTCATTGAAATAATGATCTTGGAAAAAAAGCGGAACATATTCAGCCAGATGCCATTCGAGGAAAAGATCGCGGAACTCTACAAAAACTGGCGCATGGAAAATCCCCATACCGATTATTGTATGCCAATACTCGAAGATTTCTATGAGCTTGTGTTCTCTTCAGGCAGGGTCAAGGTCTTGAACTTTATCCATGATTGGCAATCTTCATTCGGAGCCAGATGGGAACACGACGGTTGTTCGCGATGGAAAATCAAGCGGAAGTATCTGACGCCGGATCTCTCAAGACGAGCACTGGAACTCAACCAACCTAAAATCCATGAAAGCGCCAAGACACATAGGTAATGTCACGCTGGTTCTTAAAAGTGACGGGCCGAGCAAACGATTGTTGCTAGTTCTAAAACCTCCCAAGAGCAAAGCTGACGACAAGCGCAAACGCAAGCGCGTAGGGGCCGGATTGTGGGTCCCTCCGGGCGGAGGCACTGAGCCTACCGACAAGAGCCAGAAACATTCCGCCCAGAGAGAATTGCTTGAGGAGACAGGATTGCGTTATCCCATCAAGAATTTCCGAAAAGTCGGAGTCCTGAAAGGATTCAATGGATCTGAAAATGACTTGCTCTGGTTGGTCCACTTGTATCTACTGGTAAAGCCGAGTAGCGATGCTCAGCAACCCATACCCGGAGACAATGTCATCAAAGCCAAATGGTTTCCGACTTCTTCGTTGCCGTTCAAACGGATGCTCACTGGCGACAGGGATTGGATACCGAGGATCGTCAACGGTGAAATGCTTTCGATCATGATAGTCTTCAATGAGAACGGAAGCGACGTCAGGTCCAAGTCTGTCAAACCAGTCCGCTCTTTCAATTGACACAGCCGACCTCGCAGTCGGCTTTTTTATTCTTGGAATAATTGCTAATATGATCGACATAAAAGCATGGCAAAAGACGATTTACTGGACATAGTTGATGAGAACGACAACATTGTCGGCCGCGATACTCGCGAAAATGTTCATGCAAAAGGATTGCTTCATCGTGAAATCCATATCTGGTTCATAACACCCGACGGCAAGATGATCTTCCAACATCGTGCAAAGGATAAAGATACTTATCCGGATAAGCTCGATGCTACGGTCGGAGGCCATGTAGATCTAGGAATGAATTATAACGATACCGCAATCAAAGAGATGCTGGAGGAGACTGGCATACATTGCGATATGAAAAATCTGTACCCGCTTAGACTTATGCATTCGACTTCTATAGATGCTGACAGGAATATAATCAACAAGACTATCAGAATGCAGTATGGTTATATCTATAGGGGCGATATAAATAGTCTTAAAGTGGAGAAAGGGAAAGCCGTCGGTTTTGAATCCTGGCCGATCGATAAGATATTCAATCTGACCGATGATGAGAAAAAGAGGTTCATTCCCTTGATATACAGCAATGAATTCTTGTCGTTATTCAGGGAACTAGAAAAGCTGGTAAGATAAATAGCCATGAAAAATAAACCGATAAAAATATACGTCCTCGGCAGCAGCCACTTCATGCAAGAGATGGTCAAATGTTCGGAAGAATTACGAAAGATGGGGTATGAAGGCTGGATACATGAAGATTATGAGGCATTCGTCAGAGGGGATAAAAAGGATATAGTCAATAAATGGCAAAATGGCGAACACGCAGCCGTGAAGAGGGAAGAAAATTATTTAAGAGAGCATTATCAACATATACTGCAGAGTGATGCGGTCTTGATAGTCAATGCCGAGAAGAATGGCATAAAGAATTACATCGGCGGCAATGTTCTTATAGAGATGGGGCAGGCATATGTGAACGATAAACGTATATATTTCCTATATGACATGCCGACTAATTCGCCATACTTGGACGAAATAGAATCTATGGACCCGATCTGTCTTCACGGTGACCTGAATAACATAAAGAATCATGAAAAAACCAACTAAGAAAAACTCTGGCAAGAAGAAGACTATCGTCCTCTGTTCTAGCGCCTCTTTCTACAAACAAGTCTTGGATGTGCGCGACGCATTGAAGAAGCTCGGTTTCAAAGTGCTCGTGCCGCTCACGGCAGGCAAGATGGAGAAGTCGGGTGATTTCAAAGTTGAGACGTACAAGACCTGGTTCGCCGACTCGAATGCCTACGACCGAAAGAGATTCCTGACAAAGCATCATTTCGACAAGATAGCGGAAGGCGATTCCATTCTAGTCTTGAATTACGAGAAGAACGGCAAGCCTGGATATATAGGCGGCGCTGTCCTCATGGAGATGGGCGTGGCTCTGCATCTAGGCAAGAAAGTATATATCCTGAATCCGATAGACGAGACCGTGGGGTACAAAGAGGAGATATTGGGCATGTTGCCGGTCATACTCAACGGAGATTTGAATCTGATAAAATAATCGCATGAACCCCGCGAAGCACGACGCCATGAGGAAGATCCGCGACGAGCTCATGGAGTTCAGGGCGTCGCCATTGTATGAATACCGCACGAGCAACCATTATTTTCCCGTGGTAGGCGAGGGCAGTCATGATGCGGCCATCATGTTCGTGGGCGAAGCGCCTGGCCAGAATGAAGCCAAGACGGGGAGGCCGTTCTGCGGAGCAGCGGGTAAATTCTTGGACACTCTCATAGAGGGCATAGGCTTGAAGAGGGAACAGGTCTACATCACCAATATCGTCAAGGACCGACCGCCGGAGAACCGCGACCCGACACCGGAGGAGATAGCCATGTATTCGCCGTTCCTGGACAGGCAGGTCAAGATCATCAAGCCGCGCGTCATCGCCACTTTAGGCCGCCTCAGCATGGGCTATGTCATGCGACGCTATGACCTCGACTTGGAGCTGGAGCCTATCAGCAAGATACACGGCAAGACTTTTGAGACGGCATTCATAGACGAGAACAACGAACAGCAGCCACTCACCATCGTCACTCTATATCATCCAGCCTCGGCCCTCTACAACGGCGGCATGCGCGATACCCACAAGAAGGATTTTGAGGTTTTGAAGAAGTTTTTGTGATATTAGACACCATCTCAATCGAAACACATAAACACAAGAGAGCCCTCTGGCTCTCTTGAAGTGACATGGCTACCAATAATGACGAAACCTCATAAGGATCCATATCGTCGTAAAACAGCGTAAGTCTATCAGATTCCAGCCATTTTGCACTTGACAAATACATGATGTATATGCCACTATAGCGTAGGCTAACAATTGAACAATTAACATTATGATCGCCAAAATACACTTAATCAAACTACGCTCTCGTGCTGCCGAAATTGATTGTAAGGAATTTATTACTGCCATCATCGGCGCTGTAAATGGTTCGGCTCGATTGAACGAGGAGCAACGAGCGTTCATCGACACCGCAATCTATCATTCCGCCACCGGCGAATACAAGGATGGTTTGTGGGCTGCGGCAATGCCCATCGCTACTTACATAAACACTTGCAAATGACCGGCATTCAGATCACACGAGCGGCCGCTAGTAACAGTTGGCCGCTTTTTCATTCATGGCCTTTTCGTGCTAATCTCTTTGCATGAAGAACAAATCGCATTTCGAAGACGGCCGCACATTCCTGGACTATTTGAATGCGACATACTCGAAGTTGCACAAAGCCTACGAGGATGATTTCTGGACGTCGTACATGGGCGATCACAGTGTGGACAAGCGCATGAATGAGGCCCAGACGGCTAGAGACGCGTTCAGGGCGGATCCGAAATTGAAAGCCGAGGCAGAGCGGCTGGTCAAGGAATCAAAAGGCAAGACTGCCAGCGACAGGAAAATCAAAGACAGACTCAAGCTCTGGATACATTTCTTCAGCCTCTATCAAGCGCCGCCGCATGCCGCCGCCATCAAGGCCAAGGCCACGGCATTGGATGCGAAGATAATGAAGATCCAAACATCCATCAAAGAAGGATACACTGATCCGAAGACAAAAAAATTCGTCAGGGCTTCGCACAATCGCATGCGATTCATTATGCGCACGCATCCGGACGAGGCCGTGCGCAAGGCTTGCTTCAAAGCGCTGGAAAAACTGCCTTTCAATACTATCGATGAATACATCAAAGTCATCGGTTTGCGCAACGAATACGCCCGCGCTCTCGGTTTCAGCGATTTCTATGAATACAAAGCCCGCATAGACGAGAACATGACAAAGAAGGAGCTGTTCTCTATCTTCGACAAGATATACAAGCGGACGAAATACGCATTCAAAGACATACGCTCACTGGAAAAGCGTATGGCCCAAGAAGGCAAACCCGGCTTGCGCAGGCCGTGGAATATGTCGTACATGTTGGCCGGCGATTTCGCCAAAGAAGAGGACCAGTACTACAGATTCGAGGATGCCTTGTCCTACTGGGGCCGTTCCTTCGCGGCATTAGGTATCGGTTTCAAAGGCGGGACCGTTAAGCTCGACCTGCTAGACAGGAAGGGTAAGCATCACAACGGTTTTTGTCATTACCCGACATTGGTTCAATACAAAAATGGCAAACGTATTCCCGGCTCGAGCGGCATAGCTTCCAACACGGTCTTGAATCAACCCGGGGCCAATGTCCGCAATATAGACGTCCTCTTCCATGAGGGCGGCCACGCCGCAGACAGATTGAACTCTATGCAACCGGATGCGTGCATAAACTCCGAATATCCGCCATCCAGCGTCTCCTGGGCCGAGACTCACAGCATGTTCATGGACGCTATGTATCACAGCATCGAGTGGCGCACCCGCTATGCAAAAGATGAAAAAGGGGAGCCGTATCCGTTCGATCTGTTCGAGAGGAAATTGAAAGCCATACAGCCATTGAGGCCGCTCGGCTTGATGTACATCATATTCGTGGTCTTTTTCGAGAAGGAAGTCTATGAATGCAAACGTTTGACGCGAACCAAACTCATAGAGATCGCCAAGCGCTTGTCACGCAAATATAGCGATTATTCCGAAGACACCATAAATATCCTGAATCTGCCGCACATATATTCTTGGGAGTCGTCCGCGTACTACCACGGCTACGGCCTAGCCGAGCTCGGCGTATCGCAGTGGCGGGAATATTTTTACATGAAATACGGCTATATAGTAGACAACTCGAAAGTCGGAGCCGAGATGACGAGGATGTGGTCGTACGCGTCGCTGTATCCGGCCAAAAAGCTGGTCAAGATGGCTACGGGCAAGCCGTTGAGTCCCGAGGCATTTATAAGAGACGTCACCGATTCATATGACACCGTCATAAAGCGAGCCGAAGCCAAGATAGAGCGGCTCAAGAAAGTCCCTCAATTCAAAGGAAAAATCGACCTGGACGGCCACATCATCATAGTCCACGGCAAAAATAATATAACAGACAATTCCAAGGGCTTCGAACACATGGACAAGAAGTATCGTGAGTGGCTGAAGACAGTGAAATAATCCTAGAAATTTGCTAGCATGTCCGCATGACTTCATCGGAAATACGTACACGTTTCTTGCGTTTTTTTGATAAACGCGGGCATACGGTCATACCGTCTGCGTCGCTCGTCACATCGGATGAAAAAGGCATCACCAACCCGACGCTTTTCAACACGGCCGGTATGCAACCGTTGATCCCATATCTCCTAGGAAAACCGTACGAAAAAGACGGCAAGGTCATCACTCGACTGGTCGACTCGCAGAAATGTTTGCGTACCACCGATCTGGATGACGTGGGTGACAAGCGTCACGCTACGTTCTTTGAAATGCTGGGGAATTGGTCGCTCGGCGATTATTTCAAACGCGAGGCCATAGAGTGGAGCTTCGAATTTTTGACTTCACAAACAGAGGGACTTGGCCTCGATCCGCACAAGCTATACGTGACAGTCTTTGAAGGCGACCTCAATGCGCCACGCGATGATGAGGCCTCGGGAATTTGGCGTGAAATTTTCAAAAAAAATAATATCGATTGTGGCGGTGACACTTCAAAAGGCGAGAAAGGCCGCATCTTCTTCATGCCGGCAAAGAACAATTGGTGGGAAGCCGGCGACAACGGCCCCTGCGGCCCGGATTCAGAGATGTTCTTTGACGCTATCGACAGATTCAAAGGCGGATTGATCTCGCTAGAAGACTATATAGACGCCGAAGACAAGAGCGACCTTGTCGAAGTCTGGAACGACGTATTCATGCAATATGAGAAAAAAGACGGCAAAGTCGTCGGCAAACTTCCCAAGCCGTCTGTTGATACTGGTGCTGGTTTAGAGAGATTGGCTATGACTATGCAGGGGGTGGATAATATTTATGACACGGATTTGTTGAAACCAGTGATGGATTTGATGTCCGATGATTCCTTGACTGTAAAAAATAAACGAATAATTGCCGATCATTTACGCGCCAGTGCTTTTCTCATCACTGATGGTGTGACGCCATCCAACACCGATCGTGGTTATATTTTGCGCCGTTTAATTCGCCGCGCCATCGTAAATACAAGTGACAAAAAATTTGATAAGAGTGGCACGATCGCCGTAGTCGATGCATTGATTTCCACTTACAAGGATGCATATCCAGACCTTGAAGCAAAAAAGGATCTTGTTGTGGAAACGATCACCACTGAGGCAGTGAAATTTGAAAAGACTATCAATGATGCAATACACGAGTTCAACAAACTCATAAACGAGCAGGATGCTCATCAACTGACGGCAAATATAGCTTTTATATTATTCACTTCGTTTGGATTACCACTAGAGATCACTCTTGAACTTGCAACAATAAAAAAACCAATCGCAGTTGAGGATAACATAAGCGAAAAATTTACTAAACTTATGTCCGAACACCAAGCCCTCTCCCGCGCCGGTGCCGAACAGAAGTTCAAGGGCGGCCTGGCGGATGCGAATGACCCGATGGTCGTCCGCTACCATACCGCTACGCATTTGCTCCATCAGGCATTGCACGACGTCCTAGGCGAAGAAATCGGCAATCAGAAAGGCTCGAACATCACCGCCGACAGGCTGCGCTTCGACTTTACCGGAATCAAGCTGACGGAAGAACAGAAGAAGCGCGTCGAGGACATCGTGAACGACAAGATAGCGGCGGCTTTGCCTGTGAACAAAATCGTGATGCCGCTTTCAGAGGCCGAAAAGACCGGCGCCAGGCACTTCTTCGGGGAGAAATATAGCGACAATGTGTCCATTTACTTCATCGGGAAGGCCTCAAATCCGCCGGCCGTCGAGGATCTGGCAACCGCGTATTCCAAGGAATTCTGCGGCGGGCCGCATGTCTCCAATACCAAAGAGCTCTCCGGTCCGGAAGGGAAATGGCGGTTCAAGATACAGAAGGAGGAAGCTGTGGCTCAAGGCGTCCGCAGGATCAAGGCTGTTCTCGCGTAAGGTGCGCCATCGATTTATCGAGGCCGCACCTTGTGTTATAATCTCGGCATGTTCTTCTTCCGCAAGACTTCGGGAAAAACCATTCTGATGATAGAGATCCAGAGTTCTCTAGTAAGGGCGTCGCTTGTTTGGTTCCGACCGGACAAACATCCATATATATTATACGACGGCAGCCGTTACGTTCCGCACGGCCACAAAGCCGGAAATGATCGGCTCGTGGCCGGAGTGCTCGAGGCGATAACCGAGTCTCTGGACGAAGCCAAAAGATACTATTCTTCTATCAAGAACGCCGGAACGTTCGATCATATCCCTAGGCACATATCTGAAACGCATTTCATATTGTCTTCGCCGTGGATGATCTCCAGAGCCAGAACTGTCTCGGTGGCTTTTGAGCACCCAACCAAGATAACCAGGAGATACGTAGAGGGATTGCTGGCAGCAGAGAGACGCAAGATAGACCCGGACGAAACTCATGACCACAATGTATCCATAATCGAAGAAAAGATACTCGAAGTCAGGCTCAACGGCTATCCCATATCCGATTGGAAGGATAGGGAAGCCGCCAGATTGGATCTATCTTATGCGGTCACTGCCGGAGGGGAGACTATAGATAGGTTCCGCCGGGCGTGCAGTCGCATTTCCTGGCGGGATTCGATCTACTTTCATTCGTCGCTACTGTTGGAATACGCGGGCATAAGCGCCATGAAGCCCGGCGAGCGTTCATATTTCATAGTCAACGTACACGGCAAGATGACTGACATGGCGTCTATCAAGGAAGGCGTCTGTGTTTTTTTCGGTTCTTTTCCTATAGGCGTGAGGACGATCATCAAAGATGTATCTTCCGCCATGAAAACAGACATGGGTACCGCCGAATCTGCCATCTCGCTTTACATAGGTGAAAAATTCGATGAAGCCCATTCCGGCTCGATAGCGGAAGCAGTGGGCAAAGCCTCATCCGCATGGATACGCGAATATGCCAAGATGGCCACCGAGGCCGGATACTCCAACGGCTTGCCTATGAAAGCCATGATATACGCCAAAGATCACGAAGACCTGTTCGTCGAGGCTATACGTAGATCATACCCGACGGAAAATCCCACGGTATTGTCTATGGATGACGTAGCGGAAAAAGTGTCATTCGATCCGCACGCCGAACAGCTCCGCATGGTGGGACTATACGCCACAGCCATAGGAAGCCTTACGATGTGATATCATCATATATATGCCAAAAAGAATCGAAGACATGGTACCGGGAAATAGACGTTCAATCAGGGAAGTGCCATTGGAATCCAAGGCGCAGCGTGCGCACAATTCGGACAGGACCGGACCTTCCGAAAGAGAGACCGACATACCTATCCACCGCATACACCTCACGCCTCCGCCGGACAGGAAAAAACGCGTCGAGCGGCCCGACCGAAACCACAATAGACGCAGGATATGGCTGGCATTGGCAGTGATTGTCGTGCTGGTTATCGCTACCGCGGCGTTTGCGACGTCGTCTTCATTGGCCAAAGCTTCGTTCACGATCACGCCAAATATCTTGCCCGTACAGGCTGATTCGACCATAGTCGCCACGGGCACTTCTACACCTGGTTACCTGACTTATACCGTCATACAAGTGAGCGGCACAGCCACAACATCTGCATTGTCCGTAGACGGACCGTATGTTTCGACCAAAGCTACCGGCAAGATCCGCCTATACAACGCTTATTCGGCTTCTAGCCAAAGGCTCATCGCCGGCACAAGGTTGACTGATGATTCCGGATTGATATACAGACTCACCGGCTCCGTGGTCATCCCGGGATACAAGGCTTCCGGCAAAGACAATATTCCCGGCACCATCACAGCCGCCGTGATCGCGGACCAGCCAGGCACCGATTATAACGTGAGCGGCCGTGACAACATTAGCGACTTCAAGATCGTTGCATGGAAAGGCACTCCCAAATATGACTACTTCTATGGCCGACTTGTCTCTGATATTACCGGCGGATTCGCCGGCATAAGGAAGACCGTATCCAAGAACGATCTGGCGTCTGCCGATGCAAAATTGCGTTCGGATCTGGCCTCAAGCCTGGGCGCAAAGCTGGTTCTGGAAGTCCCCACTGGGTACATACTGCTATCCGGGGCGACTACTTCCTCGTTCGGACCGGCCGTCGTCGGCGGGACCGTTTCCGGCAAAGCGGACATATCGATGGAAAGCACTTTGTACGGCATTATATTCAAGACCTCCGATCTTGCAGAGAAACTATCGGGTAACAAAGCCGTGGAAGGGTTCTCTCCATATGGGTATACAGCCCCCGGTCTGGATGATGTCTCTCTGACCATAACTAATCCGAGCACATTCTCGCCGGCAAAAGGCAACAGCCTCATAGCCAAAGTAGCGGGAAATTTCGATCTGGTAGGGACGGTTCCTGTAAATGAGATCCGGTCGAAATTGGCCGGCATATCCTTGTCCGACACTCGCAAAGTCCTTGCATCTTATGCTTCAGTGGTAGATTTGAACCAAAGTTCAGGCGAACTTTTCCCGGCTTGGGCATCCACAGTCCCTAAGGATCCTAGCCGCATATCCATAAAGATCAACGGCAAATGAACGGTAAAAACCCCAAGCTATTGACTCCGGAACCATATATCTGCTAGTATTCAGAAACGCGCTCATCGCATGGACAAAGTCGTCAAACCAAAGAACAACTCGACCGGCGTAGTCGTAGAGGCCCTGCCGGACACGATGTTCCGTGTTCAGGTAGACGGCAAGGATGCTATTATCATGGCATACTTGGCAGGCAAGATGAGGATGAACCGCATACGTGTCCTCGTCGGCGACAAGGTAGAGCTGACAGAAGATCCTTATGGGGGCAAGGCGCGCATTACAAGAAGGCTATAAGCAAACTTTAGGCATAAAAATACGCAAAATGCGAGTAAGAGCCGCAGTGAAGAAGATTTGCCCGAAATGCACCGTCGTCAGGAGAGGCGGGTATGTTTATGTAGTCTGCAAAGCCAATCCTCGCCACAAACAGAGGCAAGGATAGCATCCGCAATCATAATCCTGACTTTCAATGAGAATACTAGGCATAACACTTCCGGAAAATAAGCGCATGGGCATAGCCCTCACGGCTATATATGGCATAGGCCGATCGCGCGCTTTATTCATCCTTGCCAAAGCCGATGTCGATCCCGACATAAAAGCCGGCAAGCTCACGGTCGACCAGGAAAACTCCATCCGCAAGATAATCGAGGGATTCAAGATAGAGGGCGATCTCAAGCGCGAAGTGGCTTCCAATATAAAGCGCCTGAAGGATATCAAGACCTACAGAGGCATACGCCACTCCAGACACTTGCCGACGCGGGGTCAGCGCACAAAGACCAATTCCAGGACGGTACGAGGCAACGTAAGGAAGACCATGGGATCGGGTAAGCGCAAGGAAGAGAAGAAATAAACATCAGACTATAAACAGCAAAACCAACCAAAATGGGAAAGAATCGACTAGTCACAAACGAGAATGGAACACAGGGATCGGAAGCCAAGCCGAAGGCGGCCGCTTCTTCTAGCAAGAAGCGCATCGAGTCCGGCATACTGCATGTCCAATCAACATACAACAACACCAAGCTCACTCTCACGGACACATCGGGCAATGCTCTCATGTGGGGAACCAGCGGCGGCGCCGGATTCAAAGGCGCCAAGAAGGGCACTCCATTCGCGGCGGCCAAAGTCGGCGAAACCCTCGGAACGAAGGCCCAAACCTTGGGCATGAAAGAGATAGCAGTGGTGGTAAAAGGCGTCGGATCCGGCCGAGAATCCGCCATAAGAGGCTTCATAAGCAAGGGTTTCAACATCACGGCTATCAAGGATGAAACACCTATACCTTTCAACGGCCCCAAACCCAAGAAGCCTCGCCGCGTATAAGCTTTATATATCTTATCTATTTTAAAAACCATCGACTAACATGCAAATCGGTCCAAGATACAAAAAAGCCAGATACTTGGGAATCCCTGTATTCCGCAAGACCCAGACCCAGAAGTACGCCTTGCGCGCCGAGCGCAAAACCAAGAAAGGCCGGGGCAGGGGAGGCAAGAGCGAGTTCGGACGCCAGATGCTGGAGAAGCAGAAGGCCAGATACAGCTATGGCGTATCCGCCGGCCAATTTGCCAATTATGTCAAAGCCGCCCTGCGCATGTCCGGCGACAATGCCAAGAATCTCCTGGGATTGTTAGAGGGCAGGCTAGACAACGTCATCGTCAGAGCCGGTTTCGCTCCGACCAGATCGGCGAGCAGACAGATGGTCTCTCACGGCCATATCTTGGTCAACGGCGACATAGTCAATATCCCTTCATATCAGGTCAGGATAGGCGACAAGCTTTCCATACGCGAAGGCAGCCGGAACAAGGGCCTTTGGACCAAGCTCGACGAAGAGATCAAGAGCGTCAAGACGGCGCCGTGGATCAAAGTAGACATCGACAAGAAGGAGATAGTCATAGCCGGCGAGCCGGCCGCGGATAGCGACGATCTTCTTTTCGACATAGGTTCAGTGCTGGAGTTCTATACACGCTAGACAAAATCGATTTTTGATATATTATTATACATTCATTTCATAATCACATGTCCCACGACATCATCCTTCCCACAAAACCAAAGATAGTCAAAGAAGACGCTATGAGCGGAGTATATGAGATAGACGGCCTTTATCCCGGTTATGGCCATACTTTGGGCAATTCCTTGCGCCGCATAGTTCTGTCATCGCTCCCCGGCGCGGCAGTTACAAAGGTCAAGATCGCCGGAGCAGAGCATGAATTTTCGGCCTTGAAAGGCGTCAAAGAAGACGTTATCGCTATCATCCTCAATCTCAAGAAGCTTCGTATCCGTCTCTCGGGCGATGAGTCGCAGGTTCTCACCCTCAAAGTCAAGGGCGCAAAAGACGTGTCCGCCAAAGACATAGACGCGCCTAGTCAAGCGGAGATCCTCAATCCGGACTTGCACATAGCTAGTCTGTCCGACAAATCAGCCGAGCTGGATATGGAGATCACGGTAGAAAAAGGCCTTGGCTACATACCGAAAGAGCTTTTGCAGAAGGAGCGCGTAGAGATAGGAGCCATCACTCTTGATGCCGCTTTTACGCCTATCAGAAAGGCCAATTACGAAGTGGAGAACATGCGAGTCGGCGACAGGACGGATTTCAACAGGCTGCGCATGTCTATAGAGACCGACGGTACGATCACCCCTCGCGAAGCTCTCGAAAAGTCTATCGCTCTCATGATCCAGCAATTGAAAGCCATAGTGGGCTTTGTGGAAGAAGAACCCGTTCAGGAGGCGGCAGAAGAAACCGGTGACGCCGATGCGGTCGCGGCAGATGACAAACCGGCAAAGGAAGTGGACGCGGAGCTATTGAAGACCAGGGTAGATGACTTGACTCTGTCTTCCAGGACTATCAAGGCTCTTACGAACGCCAACGTAAGGACTTTGGGCGGTCTAGCCAGGAAGAAGGAGTCCGACATCATGGACATAGACGGCCTCGGCGCCAAAGGCATACAGGAGATCAAGAAATTATTGGCCCAACACGGTATTACCTTGAAACAGTAAAATGAGACATCATTCGAACGTCAGAAAATTCGGAAGAGAAAAGAACCAGAGGAACGCTCTCTTGCGCTCTTTGGTGCGCAATCTCATCCGCGATGGCAGGATCAAGACTACCGCAGCCAAAGCCAAGGAACTTCGGCCTATGATAGAGAAGCTGGTCACAAAAGCCCGGTCGGCTTCGGTGAGCAGCCGCAGGATCATCGATTCGCGCATCATGGGAGCGGATATGACCAAGAAGCTCGTCGACGAGATAGCCCCGAAGTACAAGACCCGAACCGGCGGTTACACCCGCATAGTCAAATTGCCGCGCCGCGATCTGGACGGAGCCTTTATGGCTTTGATAGAGTTCGTCTGATTCGTAGCATTCGGATATATTTGTAGATTCAAATAATATACATTTATGAAATACACAATAGACGCACAAGGAAAGAAGATAGGCAGAGTGGCCAGTCGGGCCGCGGCAGCCCTCATGGGCAAAAACTCCGTCTCCTTCGCAAAAAACAAAGTGGCGGACGGACAAGTGGAGATCCTCAACGCTTCAAAGGCCGACCTTACCGCCAAGAAAAAGACCGACACCATCCATGTGACTTACACCGGCCACAGAGGCGGCATCAACAGGGAGAGCCTGGGGAGGCTGATCGACAGAGCCGGAGCGGCCGAGGCTTTCCGCCGAGCCGTCCGCAGGATGATCCCCAACAACAAGTTGCGCGATGGGCGCATGAAGAATCTGATTATCAAAGAATAGAATCTGGATTCACGATACATGATTCAAGAATGAACACAAAAATCTTGAATCTTGAATCTTGAATCTTGAATCTTGAATCAAATGACACCAACCACAAGTAAACAGAAATATTATGAAGCCGTCGGCCGCCGCAAGACCGCCGTGGCCCGCGTCAGGCTTTTCCCGGCCAAGGACATGAAGTACGAAGTGAACGGCAAGGAGCTCGCGGCTTATTTTCCCGTAGCGGAGCTACAGGCTATAGCCATAGAATCCATCGCAACGAGCAAGCCGGCCGAAAAATTCATGGTATCCGTGAAAGTCTCCGGCAGCGGCATATCTTCGCAGGCCGAGGCCATACGCCACGGCATCGCCCGCGCCTTGATCGTCTATGATGCGGAACTCCGCGGCAAACTCAAGAAAGCCGGCCACCTCAAGCGCGACGCTCGCGCCAAAGAGCGACGCAAGTTCGGCCTCAAGAAAGCCCGCAAGAGCCCTCAGTGGTCGAAGCGCTAGCAGGCCAGCATATTCCGATCCGGTTTTGTCTCGTCTTCAGATGTTCACAGGCCCCCTTGCGGGGGCTTTTCGGTTGTATTAGCATTTATCCTGAAAGGATCAAAACATGAACTTTGCAAATTCTGTGCCGGACTCGACTTTCAATGTCGATTCTGGCTTGCTGATCATGGCGGTCATAGCCGCCGCAATTATAGTGGCCTGGTTTTTCAGGCCTTACTTCAAGAACAAAGCCGGAAAACGCCAGGAAGGGAGGCCGGTATGAATCCTATACCAATGGATTTGAACCACGGGATAATCATCGGCATTCTGTCAGCCGGCTCGTTGACCGTGATGTATCTAGCCTTCTATCCATTCGTTTGGCCGCGTATACAGTATGTGATGGACAGGCGAGCGCATAAATTGGAAGTCCGAATGGGCCATCTATATCACCACGTGGCAATGATCTGCGATCCGAACGGTTGTCGGTTAGCTATGCAACATTGGGAGATGGCACGATGGATCGTCGTGATCGAGGGCGAAGACAAACTGCTCAAAGCCGGCTTCCACGGTGGCATCGAACGATTGAAACGTGAAGCCGTAAGATCCGAACGGCGTTATTACACAAAACAACGCCAGATGAGGAAACTCCTTCGGCGGGATTTGGCTCAGATCAACGACTGATCAAAAGAAAAGCCGAGCAAATCGGGTCATGAGTGTCTCCAAGCCGCGTCATTCGTGCGCGGCTTTTTGTTTTGCAAAACGGCATTTTTCATATATAATCCCAACATATGTTCAAGAATGACGAAGAACGCCATGACGGCGAGCCGGAGATCGTAACCGACGATATCGACGACACTGTCGTATCGGAAGAGGACGCCGCGGACACGATCAAAAGGCTCCGCAAAAAGCTCAAGAAGGCCGTAGAAGAGAAGCAGGGATACCTGACAGGCTGGCAGCGCGCCAAAGCGGACCTGGTGAACGCCAGGAAGCGCGACGAGGCTGACAAGGCTGAGTTCATCAAATACGCCAATGAGCGTTTGATAGATGGCCTCATCCCTGTCTTGGACAGCTTCGAGATGGCCATGGGCAACAAAGATGCCTGGGAAAAGGCGGACAAGAATTGGCGCATGGGCGTTGAATATATTTACAATCAGCTCAAGAGGGCCCTGAATGACGCAGGTCTGGAAGAGATAGACCCTACAGGCCAGAAGTTCGATCCTGCCCGCGACGAAGCGGCAGAGCATGTGCCCGTGGATTCGGAGGACAAAGACCACATCATCATATCGGTAGTGACCAAGGGTTATACCCTGAATGGAAAGCCGATGAGGCCGCCGAAGGTGAGAGTAGGTGAGTTTAAGAAGGCATAAAAAGCCGCAAGCCTTGAAATCCCGCACCTTTCGGGTTAAAATGCGCGTATAAAAACCATGCTAGCGCCTTATAGACCACAATTCGTAGAGAAGATCCTTACGGACGCTTTGGGCCGTCAATACAAGGTCGTATTCGCCATCTCCTACACCCCGGAAGGCTCAGCCCGCGGCCGCATCGTATCTGTCCAGCCGGTCCTGTCGCTTAGCGGCAACGCCATAACCAATAATGCCTCTGCCTCCGCTAATCTCTGCCTGCCTTGCACGCTTTCAGATAAAGGCATTCTCACGCCGTATCTTTCTCTTTTCATCTCCACGGTCTCGCCGTATTTCTCCACGGAATATCTCATAACCAGCCAACCTACGCGCGCTCCGTCCAAAAGATAGAGGTGTGGCGCCTATGGCACACAATCTCATCATTTTCTGAAACTTATTCCAATAAGGTTGCCTCCACAGAATGGCTCAAAATCGATGTTTTGGAAGACCAACCTTATCCCAATAAGATTCAGAAAGTTGTGAGTTGTGTATGTGTACCGCCGCACCCTCTATGCACCCATGCGATGGTAAGAGAAAGATCATGCACATCAAAATCAAAGTCAAAACGAGTTCGCGGACGGAGAAAGTAGAAAAGAGAGGCAAGGACGCCTTCACGGTATCGGTGCGTGAGCCAGCCGAGAGGGGAGAGGCCAACGACAGAGTCATCCGGCTATTGAGACGCCGATTCCCCGGCCGCTCCGTCAAGCTCGTCTCCGGACATCACAAGAGCTCCAAGATAGCGGAAGTCAGTTAGGTTCATTGAAATGGTCAGGAATGAAAAAGCGGCAAAAGAATTCGCCGCCAGCATTGCTGCGGGCGGCGGGGAAATCTTGAGTGATGTTTGTATTGTTTGAGGTAATCACTTCACTACCTTCTATGGAGACAACTAGGTGTTGATGCTATAAGCTTCAAACCTTTTGGCGTCCATGGATTCCGCTAGCACATTCGAAGAATGGACTAGTTGGTTAATCCTCGCAATACTTTCACCTGAAAGTATCATCCCGCTTTTCGGACCGTCCTCTTTCTTGGACACAAACGTGACCAAGAAAAGTCCTTCGTCCGATGGGCTAACCTTGACTGCACCGTGTTCAGTTTCGTGTTCGATTGGTTGGCCGCCGCGTGAATAGCAAGAGATCCACGCACAGAACATGAGATGTATTGCCTTTGCCGATACTATCTCGTATCTGTTCTGATTCCAGAGAATAACGATGACATCATCATTATTTTTGGGATTCTTGATCTTGCTAATACGGATTGGAGTTTCTTTCATAATCTTATCATTCAGTTGATTGTTGAATTGTTCACTACAGTATTGGACTCTTAGTCATTAAGGGCCCAATTGCTGGAGTGAACAGGTAGTGATTACCTTGTAAAAGAACTCATCCTGACTGGCTCAATTATAGCACTTCCTGACTTGACTGTCAAGCTAAATCGTGATGTTATCAGAATATGCCTTAACAAAGCCATTCGTAGCATTCGCATTGTACCTATTCGTAGATTCGTATTAATTACCCAATAAACTTAATCAAACAATCATGAGTAAAATCATAGGAATAGACCTGGGCACGACTTTCTCGGCGGTGGCCGTCATGGAAGCGGGAACGCCCAAAGTATTGGAGAACGCGGAGGGAGCGAGGACGACTCCTTCCATAGTTGCGCAGTCGAAGACGGGCGAGCGCCTGGTGGGGCTCCTGGCAAAGCGCCAGGCGGTGACGAACCCAAAGAACACCGTCTTCCAGATAAAGCGCTTCATGGGCCATAACTTCGACGACCCGGGAGTGCAGAAAGATATAAAGAACGTGCCATTCGAGACCCGGAAGGCCGCTAACGGCGGTATAGAGGTCAAGCTTGGAGATAAATGGTTGAGGCCTGAAGAGGTCAGCGCCATGATACTGCAAAAGCTCAAGAATGACGCCGAGTCGCGCCTTGGCGAGAAGATAACGGAGGCCGTTATCACCGTGCCTGCTTACTTCAACGACTCGCAGAGAGCGGCTACCAAAGACGCCGGACAGATCGCGGGCCTCGACGTCAAAAGGATAATCAACGAGCCTACAGCCGCGGCCCTTGCCTACGGCTTCAACAAGAAGAAAGACGAGAAGATAGCCGTATTCGACTTCGGCGGCGGTACATTCGATATCAGTGTGCTCGAAGTCGGCGATGACGTCATAGAGGTCAAGTCCACCGACGGCGACAGTCACCTGGGCGGTCGCGATATAGATGCCAAGATAGTCAATTGGCTGGCTGATACATTCATGAAAGAGAACGGCGTGGACCTGAAGAAGGATCCATTGGCATTGCAAAGGCTCGATGAAGCCGCAGAGAAGGCAAAGATAGAGCTCTCAACCGCCATGCAGACGGAGATAAACATACCGTTCATAACCAGCGGCGCGGACGGGCCGAAGCACTTGCTCGTACAGCTCACCCGTGCCCAGCTCGAGCAATTGACGAAAGAATTCGTGGATCGCGCCATGATGATAACCAAGCGCGCTATGGACGCCTCACCATTCAAGGTAGGCGACTTGAACGAAGTCATCCTTGTCGGCGGGCAGACCCGCATGCCGGCATTGCAAGCGGCGGTCAAGGCCTATTTCGGCAAGGAGCCTAACATGAGCGTCAATCCAGACGAGGTTGTGGCCGTGGGCGCGGCTATCCAAGGAGGTATCCTTGGAGGAGACGTGAAGGATGTGTTGCTCCTCGATGTT
Organism: Patescibacteria group bacterium; assembly: GCA_028865615.1. GTDB lineage: Bacteria > Patescibacteriota > Minisyncoccia > Phycocordibacterales > PALSA-1337 > C7867-002. Next base: position 39,805 of record JAGWJT010000002.1, read on the forward strand.
ATTCCTTTATCGCTCGGCATCGAAACTCTCGGCGGAGTAGCGACAAAGCTTATAGAGAAAAATACGACTGTGCCTACCAGCAGGTCCCAAGTATTCTCCACGGCGGCTGACAATCAGACAGAAGTGACCATACACATCACCCAGGGCGAGCGCCCTATGGCAAGCGACAACAAGTCTCTTGGCCGCTTCAACCTGGGCGGCATCGCTCCGGCTCCTCGCGGCATGCCCCAGATAGAGGTGACATTCGACATAGACGCCAACGGCATATTGAATGTGAGCGCCAAGGACAAGGCCACGGGCAAGTCCAACTCCATCAAGATCACCGCGTCTAGCGGCTTGAGCAAGGAAGAGGTCGAGAAGATGAAAGCCGACGCCGCGGCCAACGAGGCCGCCGACAAAGCCAAGTTCGAGGCCGTAGAGGCGCGCAATATCGCAGAACAGCTCATATTTACGACGGAGAAGGCCTTGAAAGACGCCGGCGACAAGGTCCCGGCCGAGCTTCGCAAGTCCATAGAAGACAAGACGGCCGACCTCAAGCGCGCCAAAGACAACGCCACGCCAGACGTAGCCGCTATCAAGAGCGCTACGCAGGCATTGTCGGATGAGATACAGAAGATAGGGCAGTATATGAATCAGCAGGCTGGCGGCAATCCGATCAACGACGCCATGAACAACATGAAGAAAAATCCCGGCGATGCTGGCAACGGCGGCGACCAAGGCGGGGAAAGGAATGTGAAGGACGCGGAGTTCAAGGAGAAGAAGTAACGGTTAAAGTTCGGCTATCCGGCAGGGTGCGAGACATGCCACTACCACCCGGGGTGTCGAAAAAACTTGGAATCCCTTATTTTCAGCCACATTCCAACTTTTTTCGACACCCCCGGATTTGATGAGATGTGTGAGATGTGTCTGTGTTTCCCTAACAAAAACAGCGCCGACTTGCGTCAGCGCCGTTGGGGAAACGACCGAGGGTCTTACGAAAGGATTTGGACAATTAAGTCTGACGGAATCTTCTGACGCAGCCAGTGAAAACAGCCTCAGATATTGCACGTTTGTCTGGATCGGCAACCTCGATGCCTTGAGTGACGGTTTCGGCGTTTGGGCTTACCAAGACCACAATATCATTTGATTCAGCCGCTTGGTGAGCAAAATCCGAGGAATCAGTGATTACAATTGTCGCCGATTCGATTGAGCGTTTCCCGACTGATGCAAGGTAACGGTCAATACCGTCACTAACAGACCGAAGCACACCAGGAACAAACGTGCCAAAATGCATCTGTAAACTAACATGTTCATGATTCATAGTATGGCTTCCTTTCAAAGCCAACGTTTACTCCAACGAACCTCTCGCACTCCGCCCATGCCGCGCGGCACGGAAGAAACGGCTTGCGAGGAACTGATGGCAGTATAACACGAGAGGGTGGGTGGTGTCAAGTCGAAACTTGCGATATGTGCCGAAAAAAGCTACAATCATGGCTACTAAAATGGACGAGAACAAATTCAAGGAAAAACTGGACAAGATAGATCTGCTCAAATCCGAGATGGACAAGCTCGGCGTTATCGATCCTGCTCAACAGAAGAATATAGACGATTGGTATAGGGTCGAGCTGGCTTATACCTCTAACGCTCTGGAAGGCAGCACTCTGTCGCGCCAGGAGACCGCCCAAGTCATCGAAAAGGACATTTCGGTCGAAGGCAAGAGCCTCAAAGAGCTTATCGAAGCGAAGAATCACGCGGAGGCCTCCGATTTCGTCTTGAGATTCATAAGAGACAATAAGACGCGGCAGGCGATCGACCTCAAGACGATCCTGGATATCCACGGCATGATCCTTGCAAAGATCGACGAACCGAACGCCGGCAGGTTGCGCACTTTCCCGGTAAGGGTGACCGGCTCGACCTCGATCATGCCCAACTCTGCCAAGGTTCCGGAACTCATGGAAGCATTGATATCTTGGTTGCATGAGGATCACGTCCACCCAGTCGCAAAAGCCGTCGACGCGCATTATAGGCTCGTATCCATTCATCCGTTCTCGGACGGCAACGGTCGTACGGCACGTTTGCTCATGAATGCTATCCTCATGCAGAACGGCTTCTCGCCCCTCGTCATCCCCAAAGAAGCCAGGAAAGGATACGTGACCTCGCTCGAAAAGGCGCAAACCAAACAGGACACCGAGGATTATTACGTCTTTATGCTAGATAGGATGATCGAATCAATGGAAGATTACATCAAAGCCAGAAAAGGGGACGTGGAATTCACGCCATGGTTCGGTTGAAAAGCAATATGCATATATCACATATTGCATTCCAATCATTGCATTCGTAGCATTCGCATGAATTTGTAGATTCGTATTACTTCTATGAAAGACTACTACAAAACTCTTGGCATCGATAAAACCGCCTCGAAAGACGACGTCAAAAAGGCGTTCAGGAAATTGGCGCACCAGTATCATCCCGACAAGAATAAAGGTAACAAGGACGCAGAGGCCAAGTTCAAGGAAGCCAGCGAGGCATATTCCGTGCTAGGCGACGATAACAAACGCAAGCAATATGATATGTTCGGTTCGGCCGGACCAGGTGGGGCGGGCTTCAATCAGGGTGCCGGCGGCTTCAATGCCGGTGGCTTCCAGGGCGGTTTCGGCGGTGCCGGCAACTTCGGCGGCTTTGACTTCTCACAATTTACCCGCGGCGGCCAAGGCGGCTTCCACTTCAGCCAGGGCGGCATGGAATTCGATCTTGGCGACATATTCGGGGAATTCTTCGGCGGAAGCAGGGGAGGCGCAAGGCGCGTCAGGAAGGGCAGGAATATCACCGTGGACGTCGAGCTTTCATTCAAGGACTCGATATTCGGCGTGGAGAAAGAGATCAATGTCGGGGGCAAGAGGCTGGCCGTCACGATACCTCCGGGCATAGAGAGCGGGCAGGGATTGAGAGTGGCGGGCAAGGGCGAACCTGCGCCTGACGATAATGATGCTAAGGATAGTGTGCCGGGAGACCTGATCGTGCGCATTTGGGTCGCAGAGCATCCAAATATCCGCAAGGAGGGATTCAATCTGGTCATGGAGCTCGACATCAAACTCACGACTGCCTTGGCCGGAGGCACGATCGATCTGGATACATTGGACGGCAAGATAGAGCTCAAGATCCCCGCAGGCACCAGCCACGGCGAGATATTGCGCTTGCGCGGCAAGGGTGTGCCTTATGAGACTCGCGGCATATTCACCGGCAAAGCCCACGACAAGCGCGGAGACTTGCTCATTGTGACCCATGTGGCTATGCCCAAGAAGCTGTCTAGGAAAGCCCGGGAGCTCATAGACGAGCTCGGCAAAGAGGGGCTGTAAATCAAGGTCGCACCTTGATATAATGTCAGCATGACAAAGAAAACCCTTTTATCCGGCGTCAAACCGACAGGTCGGCCGCATATAGGCAATTATTTCGGGGCCATGAGACAGTTCGTGGAGCTCCTGAACAGCGGCGACTATAGCTGCTATTTCTTCATCGCCGACTATCATGCCCTCAATTTCATACAGAATGCAGAGGAGATGCGCAGGAATACCCTCGACCTCGCCATTGATTACCTAGCCATAGGCCTGGACCCCAAGAAGGCCGTCCTCTTCAAGCAGTCAGATATATCGGCGCATACCGAGCTATGTTGGATATTCGATACATTGGTGACCGTGCCATACCTCATGCGCGCGCATGCATTCAAGGATGCCGAAGCCAAGGGCAAAGAGGTCAATGTCGGCACATTCAATTATCCGGTTCTCATGGCCGCAGACATATTGCTCTACGATACGGATGTCGTGCCTGTCGGTCAGGATCAGAAACAGCACGTCGAATACGCTCGCGATATAGCACAGAAATTCAACAACGCGTTCGGAGGTCGCACCTCCGAAGGTTGCACCTTCAAGCTGCCCGAGCCCAAGATATTGGAGAGTGTCGCTACCGTGCCCGGCATAGACGGCCGCAAGATGTCCAAGAGCTACGGCAACACCATTCCGCTATTCGCCAGCCGCGAAGAGATTGAGAAGGCTGTCATGTCCATAGTCACAGATTCATCGGGAGAGCTACCGGCTAACGTATATAATATTCATAAGCTGTTCAGATCAGAGGAAGAGTTGAAGCCCCTCTATGAGGCTAATAAAGGCAAATACGCCAACCTCAAGAAGGCCCTGATAGAGGATATAGATGCCTTCATCAAGCCTTTGCGCGAACACAGAGCAGAGCTGGCAAAAAACGAGAAGAAAGTCCATGAAGTCCTGGCCGCCGGAGCCGAGCGGGCCAACGCTATCGCGTCCAAGAAGTTAGAAGTTGTTAAAAAAACCATCGGTGTCAAATGACTACGACTTTATTCACAATTCGTAGATTCGGATAAATTCGTAGATTCGTATTGTATCTATTCGTAGCATTCGCATTATTTAGATCAATTAGGTCAATTAGAAATTAGGTCAATTTTCCATGCCGTTCACCGTCAAACAAGCTTCATTCGAAGGGCCGCTCGATCTGCTTCTAGAACTCATAGAGAATCGCAAGCTATTCATAGGAGATATCGCACTGGCCAAAGTCACCGACGACTTCATAGAACATGTCAAAAACTTGGGCATCATGCCCATGGGGGAATCGGCGCATTTCATCCTGGTGGCTTCTACATTGCTCCTCATCAAGTCCAAGTCGCTACTGCCGCAATTGGCCCTTTCGGAGGAAGAAAAAAGCGACATCCGCGACCTGGAGACACGCTTGAAGATATACAAACGCATCAAGGAAGCCGGCAAGTCCGTCCAAGAACTTTTCGGCAAAGATATGATATTCGGCCGGTCGTCCGCGCGAGCTGTCGAGCCGGTCTTTGCGCCCGATCCGCAATTCACTCTGGACAAGTCGCTCGCATGCCTGAAGGAGCTGATCAACCGTCTACCGAAAAAAGAAGCTCTGCCGAAGCACATGGTCAAGAAAGTCATGTCCCTGGAAGATATGATCCAGACCCTGACCGGCCGTATCCAGAGCGCTCTCAAGATGAGTTTCCATGAATTCACGGCCGGCCAAAAAGGCGAGAAGGTAGGCGTCATCGTCTCTTTCCTGGCCATGCTCGAGCTGGTCAAGAACGGCATCCTGCACGTTTCCCAAGAATCACAATTCGGCGACATCACCATGGAAACCAAGGAAGTGGGCGTACCAAGGTATTGATTATGCGAATCTACGAATAGTGGCGATGCGAATGCCGCGAATGAACGCAAACCACAATATTCGTAGCATTCGGATTGTCCCATTCGTAGCATTCGTATTATAATTGTGATGACATGAATCTCGCAGCCAAGATAGAAGCCATCCTTTTCTGGAAAGCCGAGCCTGTCGGCATCAAGAAGCTCGCTCAACTGCTCGACACGGACGCCGGTTCGATCAAAACCGGCCTGGCCGAGCTTGAACAGGCCTTGAATGGTAGGGGACTCGCCTTGGTCCAAACGGACGACGAAGTCATGCTTGGCACCGCCAAAGAGCTTTCGCCGCTCATAGAGAAACTGACCAAGGACGAGCTCACGCGCGACCTTGGCAAGGCGGGACTGGAGACGCTTTCCATCGTGCTCTATCAGGGACCCATAAGCCGATCGGACATAGACTACATCCGCGGCGTCAATTCCCAGTTTATCCTGCGATCGCTCCTTATCCGCGGCCTGGTCGAACGCATAGACAACCCGGCAGACCAGAGGAGCTTCCTATACAAGCCGACCATAGATCTCTTGTCGCACCTGGGCGTCTCCAAGATCGCAGACTTGCCGGAATACAATAAGGTCAGGGCCGACATCGAGTCGTTCAAGTTGTCGGTTCAGCAGCCACAGCCCGGCGAATGATGTGCATACAGCATGAACTCAAAGTGCTTTT
>JAGWJT010000050.1 GCA_028865615.1 Patescibacteria group bacterium
AGATCACCCTCATGGGCCAGAATGGGGCAGGCAAGACGACCATATTCGGCCTCATCCTGGGCGCGGGCGGAGACAACGCTGGAAAAACAGTCACTACAGTTAACTATAGTGGTGCAATCCAACCAGAGGCAGGGGACATACATGTGACTAACGGCGCTACTATTGCCACTGCTAGACAAGTCATACCAAGAGCCGATCTTGAGTTGACTGTCCGCCAATTCTTCGCCGCTTGCTTCAAAGAGAAGAAATACGACCTGGACCCGAAGATAGACGCCATCCTGGAAGTGGTCAATATGCATACCCACAAGAGCGACACGGGTATCAAGGACCGCATCGTCAAGACGTTCTCCGGCGGCCAGCAGGCGCGACTGCTTCTGGCCAGTGCCCTTATCCAAGATCCTGACATCCTGCTCCTGGATGAGCCGACCAACAACCTCGACAAAGCCGGCATAGAGCATCTGACTGACTTCCTGATCGGCTACACGAAGACGTGCCTGGTCATATCTCACGACGCTGACTTCCTGAACGCTTTCACCCACGGCGTCCTCTATCTCGACGTCCATACCCGCAAGGTGGAGCAATACGTCGGCGACTACAAGGACGTGGTGGAGCAGATCTCGGCTCGCATAGAGAAGGAGAACATGGCCAATGCCCGCCGGGCCAAGGAGATAGAGGACAAGAAGTATCAGGCCGGCGTCTTCGCCCAGAAGGGCGGCGGCATGCGTCTGGTGGCCAAGCGCATGCGCGAGAAGGCCGAGGAGCTGGAGAGCGAAATGGTGGAGGTGAGGAAAGAGGACAAGACCATCAAGCAATTCCATATACCGGCCCAGCCGGATCTCATAGGGGACGTCATAAGCATATCTTCGTACGGCATGATCAGCCCGAAGACGCACAAGCCGGTGACGCGGACCTGCCATATCAAGTTGCGCAAGAAGACCCACCTCCTCCTGTCAGGGCCCAATGGGGTGGGCAAGTCGACGCTCCTCGAGAAGATCGTCAATGGCGCGGAGGGAGTGACGATAGCCGATGGGGTGCGCGTGGGCTATTACCGCCAGGATTTTTCCATGATGGATTTCAATGATACGGTCTATCAGTCCCTCGAGAAGATCATCAGGGCTGTCGATGGGCGTTTGATCGAAACAGAATTGCGAGCCGTGGCCGCCAGCTTCCTCATAGGGGCCGATGCCATTCATACGCGGATAGGGTCATTGTCGGAAGGGCAGAAGGGCCTGGTCGCCTTCGCCCGCCTGGTCCTCCAGCGCCCCGGCCTGCTCATCCTCGACGAGCCCACCAACCACATCAATTTCCGCCATCTCCCCGTCATCGCCAAAGCCCTCGACGCCTACGAAGGAGCCATGATATTGGTCTCCCACGTGCCCGAGTTCGTGAAGCAAATACGGATAGATGAGGTGCTGGAGATGGGGAAATAATTGAATAAAGTCTGAAAATATTGTAGTATTTAGGCCATTATGGAGGATCTCCAGAATTGGTCTGAGCAAGACATTACAACTAAAAAAGTCATACCGGCCCTTGTAAAAGCAGGATGGGATTTGGAATCTCAGATACGAGAGCAAGTGACGTTCACGGATGGCCGTATCAATGTTTATGGAAAACTGGTGACTCGCGGTGAACGGAAACGTGCCGATATAATCCTCTACCGCAAGCCGAATTTGCCCATTGCAGTCATTGAAGTGAAAGATGCCACGTATTTGCCGAGTTCAGGAATGCAACAGGCACTGAACTACGCAAGCATATTGGACCTCCCATTCGCATACAGTACTAATGGTTGTGGATTTGCAGCCCATTTACGCATACCGACAACTGGTTCGGTTGAGACGGAATTCGATCTTGAGAATTTTCCTTCACCCGAAGAGTTGTACAAAGTATTTTGCGATGCAAATAATATAACTCCAGAGACAGAGCAGATCATATCACAGGAATATCATAGTGATATTACTGGACGAGAACCGCGTTATTATCAGCAGACAGCGATCAATCGTGCACTAGAGGCCATTGCTCGTGGCCAAAACCGCGTCTTGCTCGTCATGGCTACTGGTACCGGCAAGACATACGCCGCTTTTCAAATCATCTGGCGACTTTGGAAGGCTCGTACAAAAAAGAGGATTCTGTTTCTCGTTGATCGTACAGCGTTGGCGACACAGACCATGCAAGGCGATTTCCGTCATTTTGGCGATAAGATGACAAAGATAGAAAAGAGAATGGCAGATCCGGCCTATGAGGTATATGTGGCTCTATATCAAGGACT
>JAGWJT010000024.1 GCA_028865615.1 Patescibacteria group bacterium
ACGTGTTCATATTGTCCCCCCAGCTCACGACTCTGTTCGAGGCCCAGATATCGGCTTTGCGTGTCTTCCGCCTGTTGGGCCAGGAGACGGAGAACCGTGTCCTGGGCGCCAAGATAGAGCAGATAGCCGACGACATCCAAGCCGGTTCATCCATATCAGCAGCTCTGGCCAAGCATCCCAAGATCTTCAACGAATTCTACGTCTCCATGGTCAAAGCGGGCGAGGAATCAGGCAAGCTGAACGACACTTTCTTGTACTTGGCCGACTACCTAGATCGTTCATACGAGCTCACTTCCAAGGTCCGCGGTGCCCTTATATATCCGGCCTTCGTCATCGTGACCTTCTTCGTGGTCATGATCCTCATGTTCACTATGGTCATACCGAAGATAAGCCCGATACTGCTGGAATCAGGCGCCACAATACCCATATACACGACCATCATCATAGGCATATCGAATTTCCTTGTGGCTTACTGGGCTGTTATTCTTGGTGTCCTAGTCGTAGCGGGCTATTTCATCGTCCGTTTCGTCCGGACTCCTGCCGGCAAGGAAGTCTACGACCAGTTTAAGCTTTCCGTGCCATACATCTCCAGCCTTTACAAGAAGCTGTATCTGGCCCGCTTCTCGGATAACATGAATACAATGCTGGCCTCCGGCATACCTATGGTCCGGTCTTTGGAATTGACATCGGCAGTCATAAGCAACTGCGTATACCAGCGTATCATCATGGAATCCATGGAAGCGGTGAAGGGCGGCCGCACCCTATCCGACTCTCTTTCGGAGAATCCGGACGAGATACCGGGCATAATGGTCCAGATGATGCGAGTTGGCGAGGAAGCGGGCGAGATAGGCTCTATCTTGAAGACTATGGCCAATTTCTACAACCGCGAAGTGACGGTGGCTGTGGATTCCCTGGTCTCACTTATCGAGCCGGCCATGATAGTGGTCCTAGGCGCGGGCGTGGCCATATTGCTGGCCGCAGTCCTGGTGCCCATATACTCCATCGCCAACTCGACGTCTTAAACTGTTATCCACAGGCCCATATTTACAGCCGTTTATCATGATATAATTACGCCAACCATTCTTATCGATGGTAAAGGTTCTTTATTAACAGTTATCAATTAATAAGCTTATTCATAAGCAAATATGAAATTAAAGAATTTCACTAGAGGTTTCACCCTCATCGAATTGCTCGTCGTCATCGCCATCATCGGTATCTTGGCGTCAATAGTGTTGGTGTCTTTGAATAGCGCACGAGGTAAGGGCAATGATGCAAAAATACAAGGCCAGCTCGACAGCATGCGCTCTGCGGCGGAAGTTTATTACAGCTCTCAGGGTAATTACAGTGGTTCAAGTGTGGCCCCGAGTACTTGCTCTTCAGGCATGTTCCAGGATCCTTCTTCAGGAATGAAAGCGTTAACTACTACAACTAATTGGCCCAGTGGCCAGGCCCCGTCATGTTATGCTAACGGCACGCAATGGTCTGCGCTCGCGTCTACAACAGTCGGACATTGGTGCGTTGATGCCAACGGTTATTCTGGATCAACTACCTTGGCTACCGCTGGATCTACTTGTGGTGAATAAGGTGTCTTAGATTGTAAGACAATGTAAACCACCCGCCCTTTCGGCGGGTGGTTTGCGTATGAATATAAGATTGTTAATACAACGAACCAGTCTTTATTGCGGGCGGGTAGTTATTCTTCCGGTTCAAACACTTCATCTTGATGAAGTGTCACTTCACTGAAATAAAGTGGCGGCGGGGTATGTGCTTGCCCGGGCGGCTTCTTGGTGAGTGATGCCGGCGATTAGGCCAATGATACAGTCAGCTTTGTCCCGAGGGCTTTTGCCACGCGCTTCAGGAATTTGATTGACGGATTGTAAGTGCCGGCCTCGAGTCTAGAAATGACAGATTGATCGCTCTTTATCTTGCGAGCCAGATCAGCTTGCGTCATATCCAACTCCAGCCGCTTCCTAAGCACGCTGTCGATAATCTGGTACTCGACCTCGAGAGCGTCATATGCTTTCCTGTATCCAGGTTTAAGCATTTGCTTGCCGTGCCATTCTTGTGAATCTATAAGTCTCATTCTGCCAGTATATGTCATATAAGTCATAATTGCAATCCTTTTAATCTTATAAATATGGTATTCATGTCTTTTTTGCTTATCCTGTCGGTCTTTTTAATGAATGCATGAAATATGACAGCCACACCGCCCATGAAGACGTATACCAGTCTCGTATTGCCGCGATCTTCTACGCGTAATTCAAATACACTGTTGCCTATAGGCTTGCTGTACGGCATTCGCAACATGTGACCGTATTCTCTAAGTAAATCGATCCTTCTCTGGATCTTCGCGAGTGTTTCATCGTCAAGATCGTCCAAAAATTCTATGATATTTTCTGTGAATTTTACCTGCACTCGCCAAACATACCACAGTACTGTTCAAATCCGGCTCAAAAAAGAATCAAATCCGAATCAAATTTTCTTCAAATCCGAGTGAATTTTTTGGGTCTGAATTTTCGGCTGGTATTGCGCTTGCGGCTTGTGTGGTACAATTCAGGCATGAAGAAAGGCTTCACACTCATCGAATTGCTCGTCGTCATCGCCATCATTGGCATATTGAGCGGCATCATATTGACCAACCTGTCGTCGGCACGAGCCAAAGCCAGAGACGCTCAGCGCATATCGGATATAGGCCAGCTCCAACTGGCGCTGTCGCTTTACTACGACAGGTGTCAGCAATATCCACCATCTGATAGTAATAAGATAGATAATAACACTCTCTCCCAAGGCCAAGGATCAGGACAAGGGTGTCCTGCAGGAATAAAACTTGGCTCATTCATTTCACAGATACCTATTGATCCAAATGGGGGAAATTATGATTATGCTGTAGGTAGTCTAAGTGGAACAAATAATGATTACGTCCTGCACGCTTCGCTTGAATATCAAAACTCCGTCCAAGCCAATAGCCTTTCCAATTCTAACAAGCCGTCATACGCTACTAGTTTTAGTTGTTATGACAGCAGTTCTCATCAGAATGACTACTGCCTAGGTCCCAAATGATGCCCATCGCCGCGCCTCTTATTCTCGCCTTCTGCTTCGGCGCCGTTATCGGCAGCTTTCTAAATGTGGTGTCACTGCGATTCAATACGGGCGTCGGCGTAGGGGGCCGGTCCAAGTGCATGTCTTGCGGCAAGCAGCTCTCCTGGACCGAGCTGGTGCCCATAGCGAGCTTCCTGGCCCAACGCGGCAGATGCCGCAAATGCAAGACGCGCCTGTCATGGCAGTATCCGCTCGTCGAATTCCTGGCCGGGGCCGTCTTCGTGCTCATATTCTACAAGTTCCCGCCGGACACATACGCTCATGCCGCGACGACGGCCATATATATCGTTTCGAGTTGCCTGCTCCTGGTCATAGCCGCTTATGACATGAAGCACAAGATCATTCCCGACAAGTTCGTGTATGCCTTTGACGCCCTGGCACTGGTCGGCGTATTCGTCGGAGGGGCGTCCGTCATTCATGGCCCTCATATGTGGACCCTGGCCGCTGGACCTGTATTAGCTTTGCCTTTTGCCCTTATATGGCTAGCGTCAAAAGGTGCGTGGATGGGCCTAGGCGACGCCAAACTGACTCTCGGCATAGGCTGGCTCCTGGGCATGAATGGGGGAGCGAACGCCGTCATATGGGCCTTTTGGATAGGAGCCGCCATATCCATAGCCTGGATGCTGGCCGCGTACAAGCGCTTCAAAGGCGGTATAGAAGTGCCGTTCGGGCCGTATCTCATCTTGGGCTTATACATCGTCCTGTTCTTCGGCTGGCAGGTCATCGACTTGCGAGTCTTGGCAGCCGTCTTTGGTGTCAATTATTGATCATAAAACGGAGCCGGCAAGGTCTGAAGAATATCTCTGAAGACCTTGCCGGCTCCGTTTTCTGGTATAATAGATAGCAATGAATCGCGGCTTCACATTGATAGAGCTTCTGGTGTCGATAGCGATATTCGCCATTATGACGGCTTTGGTAGTGGCCAAGTACGGCAATTTCAATCAGAGCACTTTGCTCACGGATACGGCATATGATGTGGCTTTGGCCGTGCGTACAGCGCAGACGTATGGCCTGTCCGTCAAGAATGCATCGCAGGCCGGCAGCCAATTCAATTATCCGTATGGGGTAGAATTTGTAGAGAAACCGACTTCTTCTCAGTGTGCAGGGATAAACCCTGATGGTACAGTTATAATCTTGTACGGCAATTCCAATGGTGGTTTCGCCTGCAATACCAATGATACTCTTGTCAGCAAGTATACATTAACGCGCGGGGCGCATATATCAAGACTCTGTGCTTCAAGTGTAAATGGCACTTGCTCCGGGGATATTAATAACAACGGTAATGGCAATTCCAATAATTCCCTGAGTATCGTTTTTTTGAGGCCCAATCCTGATGCAATCTTTTGCGTCAATGGTAACTGCAACAAAAACACCTATGTTCAGATAGACGTTACTTCCAGCGATGGCAACAACACCCGCACCATATCTGTCTGGCAGAACGGCCAGATATCCGTATCGCATTAGACAAAAATCGATGAAACTACACCCAAAACCTCACACTCTATATCCTAGCTCCAAACGCGGCTTTACTCTGGTGGAGATGATCGTGTCTCTCATGATCTTCTCGATAGTGGCCGTAGTAGCCCTGGCCGCCATGGTCAAGATCATAGACGCCAACAGGAAAGCCCAGACCATCCAGGATGCAGTGACCAACATCTCATACGCTCTCGACTCCATGTCGCGCGAATTGAGGACAGGGTCAAACTATTATTGCATTGCTGATGCGACTGCTTCGGTCGGCGGTTCTGCATTTTATTCCAATATGTCTACCACGAACAACTGTGCCGGAGGATTGAGCAGTGCCGATAACACCGGCGCCAGCGGTTTTATCATCGCCTTCCAGTCGACAAAGAGTGATGGTACGAATACCTGCCGTCTCGTCTACGCGTATGCGATCGTTCCTGTAAGTGGAAGCAATGGCAAAAAATGGAAATTTGAAAAGGCGGAGCAGGATCCGACAAAAGGTTGCAGCGATACGCTGAGTGTTTCTGGCGGAAGCTTTTCGCCGATCGTGGATCCGTCGTCGGTTACGATCAACGGATATTATATGAAAGCAGGAATGCCCACTATGAGCAACGGTGGTACGGCGAGATTCCCTCTAGCTTTTATCGAATTGTCCGGTTCCGCCGGCACGAGGGTTGGAGACACTACTTACTTCACGGTCCAGACGGCCGCTTCGCCCAGGATACCAAATTAAAGCCATGAATACACCGCGCAAACAAAAAGGTTTTACTATCATCGAGACTTTGGTGGCTATAACCGTGCTCATGATAGCCGTGGCCGGGCCGCTAGTAGTGGCCAGCAAGGGCTTGTTCGGCGCTCTGGCTTCAAAAGATCAGATGACCGCTTCGTATCTGGCCCAGGAGAGCATGGAGGTCATAAAGAACATGAGGGATAATAATGTCAATAATATCACTCAAGGCAATTCCGGAAATTGGTTAGATGGCCTCGGTAATTGTATAAGCAGTGCTTCCGCGAACAACTACTGTGATGCAAGCGCCATCGATGGACAATCCATTTTGTCGCTTTCCGGCCCTATACAATTAACGAATAATAACGGCTATTATAGTCATAGTGGTACGAGCAAATCGATCTTCTACCGGTATTTCACTATGACCGGAGCAAATTGTGGTCCGGACCAAAGCGGTCAAACTCAAGGCTCTGATGACGAATGCCTCGTGACAGTGACGGTCAAATGGAACGAGGGCACTACGCCATACGAAGTCGACCTTTCCAGTGAAATAACAGATTCAACCAGATGATGAACAAACGCTACAACTGTGGTTACACCTTGCTCTTCGCCGTCCTCACGGCGGCACTGGTGCTAGGCGTGGCCGTGTTCATCTTGGATATCAGCAAGAAGCAGTACGAGCTGTCGGTGGCGGCGCGCGATTCTATGTACTCGTTCTACGCGGCCGACAGCGGCATAGAGTGCGTGGCGATCTATGGGAATGGGCCTTTCAGCAGAAGCGCCGATATATATGCCACGAGTAGCAAGATAGGTTCTCCCACGACGTCCATAAATTGCGGCCAGTCCGCTAATGTCGGTGTCGGATATGCGACTTGGACCAACACCAGTACCGATAATAATTGGTTCACGCCGGATTATAGCGCGAGCGATTTTCTGAAGAGCAGCGGCGATAACGCTTGGGTATCGAATATCTTCTATCTAACCTTCCCCGGAGCGACTCCTACGTGCGCGGACATACAGATATTGGTCTATTATGACACCAACGGTTATAAGCACAGCTACGCATTTTCCAGAGGATACAATCATTGCACAGCCGCCGGCCAGCCGAACACCGCCAATCCCGACGTCGTGGAACGCGCTATAGAGCTCGGCCACAGCAATTCGGCAAATTGATAGGATTCCGCGGCGGCCGGAGGCGTGATATCCTTGATGCATGGCAGACAGAGCCGGCGTCAAAGCGCCGAAAGAGATCATAGATCGTCTGAACAAGCTCAAAGAGGCGATAGAGAGATATCGCTATGAGTATCATGTGCTGGACAAAAGCTCCATATCGCCGGAGGCTCTGGACAGCCTCAAACATGAGCTTGTGGAGATAGAGACCGGGTATCCGGAGCTCATCACGCCCGATTCGCCGTCGCAGAGGGTGGCTGGCAAGCCGTTGCCTGAATTCCGGAAAGTCAGGCACGAGGTGCCGCAGTGGTCTTTTAACGATGCTTTTTCCGAGGAGGAGATGCGTGAATTTGACGGCAGGGTGCGCAGGTTCTTGGCTCAGGCGGGTTTTGGCGATGTTGAGCCATCGTACACCTGCGAGCACAAGATAGACGGGTTGAAGATAGTCTTGACCTATGAAAAAGGCACGTTGAAGCAAGCCGCTACCAGAGGCGACGGGGTGATGGGCGAAGATGTCACGGAGAACGTCAAGACCATAGAGTCGGTGCCGCTCAAGCTCAATCAGCCCGTAGATATCATCGTCGAAGGCGAATGTTGGATGGGAAAGAGCACCCTCGAAGCCTTGAATAAGGAACGGACCAAAGATGGCGAAGAGCCTTTTGCCAACCCGCGCAATCTGGCCGCCGGCTCGATCCGCCAGCTCGACCCGAAGGTAGCGGCGTCGCGCCGGCTGGATTCGTTCATATATGATATAGCCAGGATAGGGAATCCCGGCGCAAAGGAGTCTGAGGAGATTTTCGGAGGCCGCGAAGGCGGCCGAGAACAAGGCGCGGCGCCAGCAGGCGCCGACGCCGTGCTCCGAAGACCCTTTGCGCCGGGGTTCCCGTCGACCCAGCATGAAGAACTGGAATATTTGCAATCGTTGGGTTTCAAGGTGAACAGGCAGTACAGATATTGCAAGGACATAGACGAAGTCATCGCCTATTGGAAAGAGTGGCGGGACAAGATGCCGAAGCAGGATTATTGGGCCGACGGCGTGGTGGTCAAGCTCGATCGGGCCGATTGGCAGAGCGCGCTCGGTTACACCGGCAAGGCGCCGCGATGGGGCATAGCTTTCAAATTCCCGGCCGCCCAGGTCACCACCGTATTGGAAGACATCGTCTTCCAGGTAGGACGGATGGGCACTGTCACGCCCGTGGCCGTGTTGAGGCCTGTTTCCATAGGCGGTTCTACAGTCTCGCGAGCCACGCTCCACAATGAAGACGAGATCAAGAGGTTGGACGTGCGCGTCGGCGATACGGTCATATTGCAAAAAGCCGGCGATGTCATACCCGACATAGTATCTGTGGTGCTCGAACTGCGTCCGAAAGATTCCAAGCCGTTCAAGTGGCCGGTCCGGGTAGCGGCCTGCGGCGGGGACGGCCGGATAGAGCGCGTGCCGGGCGAAGCGGCATGGCGCTGTGCCGACCGCAATTCATACGAGCAGCAGAGGCGCAGATTGCACTACTTCGTGTCGAAGCACTGTTTCGATATAGACGGCATGGGGCCCAAGGTCATCGACGCTCTGCTCGAAGCCGGTCTGTTGTCGACGGCGGCGGACATATTCATGCTCAAAAAAGGCGATATCCTCCAACTCGAACGTTTTGCCGATAAGTCGGCAGACAATCTCATAGAGGCCATAGAGAAGGCTCGCAAGGTGACCCTGGCCCGCTTCATAGCTTCTCTGTCTATACCGCAAGTCGGGGAGGAGACGGCGTATGATATAGCCAAGCATTTTACAAAAGATTCAGGATTCAGGATTCAGGATTCAAGATTGTCTGGGTCGAATATCCTCGGCAATATAGTGCGAGCGTCCAAAGACAAATTTGAGTCGATATACGGCGTGGGGGAGAAAGTAGCGCAGTCTCTGGTGGATTGGTTCGGTGACAAGGACAACAAAAAGCTCGTCGATAGGCTATTGAAGCAAGTGACAATAGTCAGAGATCCCGCGACCGATGGCGGTGCCGACTCCGGGGCAGGGGCAAGATCGGATGGCGCAGGCAAATTGGCAGGCATGATTTTTGTCTTTACCGGCGCTTTGCCGACCTTGGAACGGGACGTCGCCCGGAAGATGGTGCGCGACCGCGGGGGCGACGTCTCAGACTCGGTTTCCAAGAAGACTTCATATGTCGTGGCCGGCGCGGAAGCAGGCTCCAAGCTGGACAAAGCCCGCGAGCTCGGCGTGGAGATCATAGATGAAGGGAGATTCATCAGACTTGTGAATATGGATGCGCCGAGCGAATGAATCCTCTTCTAAAACCAATATATCTTATAAGATATATTGGTTTGGATGAAAGATATGTTAGACTGGCTTCGTAACAGTCAATAAACATGATAACCGTCAAAGAACTGGAAAAACTGGCAGACTTGGCCCGCATCAGGCTGACTGATGAGGACAAGAAGTCGCTCACAAAGGAGTTCGACTCTATCCTTGCCTATGTCGATCAGCTCAAGAAAGCCGACGTCAAGGTGGACGCGGAGGGGCGCGTGGGCGCAGTCAAGAATGTGACCAGGCCGGATGAGGCGCATCCTGTTTCCGCCGATGATCGCGAGCGTTTGCTTGCCGAGGTGCCTGACAGGGAGGGGGATTTTGTGGCGGTGAAGAAAATTATAGTCCAGGACTAGAATTTCTAATTGATCTAATTACCTAATTTCTAAATAATGACCAAAATCGATCTGAAGAATTTGACCATAAAGAAAGCCCATGAAGCTTTGAGGAAAGGCGACTTTACCGCGGTCGAATTGACCAAGGCATATCTCGATAATATCGCCGCCAAGAACAAAGACCTAAACGCCTATCTCGAGGTTTTCGACGATGCTATCGAACAGGCCGAGGAAGCCGATAGAAAGATTCAAGATTCAAGATTCAAGATTCAAGATTCAGAAACCAAAGACCAAGAGCCAAACTCCGGCGACCGGGATTTTCCGATGTTGCTAGGCATACCATGTGCTATCAAGGACAATATCCTGATCAAGGGTCGTATCGCCAGTTCAGCGTCCAAGATTTTGGAAAATTATCATGCCACTTACGATGCTACGGTCATAACCAAGCTCAAAGCGGCCGGGGCCGTATTTCTCGGTAGGACAAATATGGACGAATTTGCCATGGGCGGCTCGACCGAGAATTCAGCTTTTGGGCCGACCAAAAATCCGCATGACCCTGCTCGAGTGGCGGGCGGTTCTTCCGGCGGTTCAGCGGCCGCTGTGGCCATGGACGGAGCTCTCTTTGCGCTCGGTTCGGATACGGGAGGCTCCATCAGGCAACCCGCATCGTTCTGCGGCGTAGTCGGGCTGAAGCCCACTTATGGGTCAGTGTCGCGTTACGGTGTCATGGCTATGGGTTCATCATTGGACCAGATAGGACCGATAACAAAGTCTGTCGATGACGCAGAGATCGTATATGACGCCATACGGGGAGAAGACAAAGGCATGAATGGAGGCAGGGGCGATGGGACGATGGTAGAAAATTCAAAATTCAAAATTCAAAATTCAAAATTTGGAGGCAAAAAACCGGTCATAGGCGTGCCGAGGCATTTTCTTACTGGCGATGGCATAGACAAAGAAGTGCTGGAAGCGTTCGATGCGGCTCTGGATTCATTCAAGGCCCAAGGTTACGGGATCAAAGAGATCGAACTGCCGAACATATCATATGCGCTGCCGGTCTACTATGTGATCATGCCGGCCGAGGTGTCATCCAACATGGCCCGTTTCGACGGCGTGAAATACGGTCTGCACAAGGACGGTAATGACGGCATAGACGATTATTTCGAGACCCGCAAGTCCGGCTTGGGTAGGGAAGTCATCCGCCGCATCCTCCTGGGAACATATGTCCTGTCATCCGGTTATTACGATGCATACTACAACCGTGCCAATGCCGTGCGCAGGATGATCGCCGACGATTTCCTGAAAGCGTTCGATCCGGCCGGCGGCGGAGTCGATCTCATAGCGACGCCCACCACGCCGTCGCCGGCGTTCAAGATAGGTGAAAAGACAGCCGATCCGGTGGCCATGTATCTCGAGGACATATTCACTGTTACGGCCAACTTGACGGGTATGCCGGCTATTTCGATACCGATGAATTTGGGAGAAGAGAGCAACAGGCAAGTAAGAGCGGAGCCGCACTTCGCAATGCCTACGGGGTTGCAGTTGACGGCTCGGCACGGCGATGAGGCTGCATTGTTCCGGGCCGCCTCTGATTTCGCCAGCGAGCGGTGATCTTGCCGGATGGGCGCGGCGGATGCACGCGCCTGCATCTCCGTGCAAAGTGCCTGGTCGGTTTTCCGGGTGCGTGGTGACACGTTGCACGTCGGTGCAGACGCGTGCAT
>JAGWJT010000025.1 GCA_028865615.1 Patescibacteria group bacterium
CTTTACTAGGAAGCGATCGAAGAATCTGATTTGAATATCACTTTGATTTTTGCGGCGAGAAACACGAGCATTCCACCACCAACCCAATAGTCCAATGAGATTAAAGAACTTGATCTTCTCTAAAGTAAATCCAGAACTGGTTAGCAGTGTTGTCAATCTATGTTTAGAGTATCTCCTAAAGTGGCCGAGACGTTCGTCGATTACACCAAAAGCGGCTGGTACAGCTGGCACTAGTATTATGATCCGACCACCGGTTCTAAGCAGACGTGTAAAGTAACCAACAGCTGATACGTCATCTTGTATATGCTCAAGTACATTCATACATACCACGGTATCTGCAAAAAAACCTTTAGGTAGAGAGTTTGCAAGCGATTCTGCGTCTATGTTCAAGGCAGTGACGTTAGTCAGAGAACTAACCTTTTCTGTAAGTTGACTATAGCAATACATATTTGGTTCGATACTTACGACTGATTCTGCAAGACCTGCCAAATCAGCAGTAAAATTCCCGATGCCCCCACCAATTTCTAGAACCTTTCCGTGAATATACGGGGAAATCAAATCTAACTGCCAACGTCGATAATTTACCGCATTGGCCATCTGGTGCAGATCGTCCGCAAAAAAACTGTTTTCATGTACCGAAGATTTTTGGTCGGCCGATAAAATGTTCTGCGGTTCAGATACCTGCATCTCTTTGACAAGAATTTTATTCGGCATGGCCACAAGTTTACCACTATTAGAGTAAAAACAAAAACAGCACCAAACCGGTGCTGTTTTTGTTTTTATCTAGCTGATATGCTATTGGCAAGCATAACCATTAAAGGAATTAGCGTTATTTGTGCTCATGGACTTTCCGCTTGAATCGACACACCAGTATGAGTTATTACTTAACTTAGCTTCTGCTGCCCATGTATTACCATTGGCACCGCATGCTATACCTGTCGTACCAGCGACGATTCCAGCCATGCCAGAGCTATTATCATTAAACATTCCAGCGTTACAATTGGTTCCAGTACCATAGCTGCCGTTACCGCTACCACTATAATAAAGCTCTGCCGCAGAGCGCATGCTGTCGAGCTGGCCTTGTATTTTTGCATCCTGTCCCTTCCCTCGTGCGCTATTCAAAGACACCAACACTATTGACGCCAAGATATCGATGATGGAGATGACGACGAGCAATTCGATGAGGGTGAAACCTCTAGTGAAATTCTTGAATTTCATGTTGCTTATTTTAAGCGTTAATTGATAACTGTTAATAACGAACCTTTACCATTTGATTGGCTGACGTCTATTATAACACGCCAAAACGACGCAAACCCTCATCTGTGGATAACCTCGGGCGGCCCGTCATCCCGTCGACGAGGCGATGGAGTATATAGGCACCAGAACCGAAGCCAGCAGTATAGCCACGCCGGCACCTAGGAGCACTATCATGGCCGGCTCTATGAGAGCCACCAAGCCGTCCACGGCCGTGGTCACTTCGCGCGAATAGAAATTGGCCACGGTCTTCAGGATGGAACCTATCTCGCCGGCTTCTTCGCCGACTTTCATCATCTGGGTCATGATGCCGGGCATCTCCCGCGGATTGTTCGACAGCGAGTCGGACAGAGTCTGGCCGCCTTTGACGGCTTCCATGGCATTATTGAGGATCTCCTTGTAGACCCGGTTATTGATGACGTTGGAAGTGAGCTCCAGAGCCCTGACCATGGGTATGCCCGACTGGAGCATGGTATTCATGTTGTCGGCAAAACGGGCCAGATAGAGCTTCTTGTAGAGGCCGGACACGTACGGCACGCTCAGCTTGAACCTATCGTAGGCAAAACGGCCGGCCGGCGTCCTGACAAAACGGACCAGGAAATATCCGGCTACCACCAGCAAGCCCAGGAGCACAAAGCCGTACGACACCAGGAAGTTGGATATGCCTATGATGACCTGGGTATAGACGGGGATCTGGGCGCCGGATTCCAGGAGGATCGGGCTTATCTTGGGTATGATCATGGTGAACATCAGGATCATGACCGTGACGAAAGTCACCACCACGAAAGCCGGATATATGAGGGCGCCGCGGACTTTCGAGGTCAGCTCGTACGTCCTGTCCAGATAGTCGGCCAGATATAGGAAAGTGTCGTTCAGCTTGCCGGATTCCTCGCCGGCCTTGACCATGGATACGTAGAAGTCGTCGAACACTTTGTGATGCTTGCCCAAGGCGGCCGATATGGAGCTGCCCGCCTGCAAGTCGTCGGCTATGGTCTCGAGCTTGCCGGCCAGGAGCTTGTTCTCGGTCTCCGCCGAAAGCATCCGGAAGACGCGTAGAGCCGATATCTGGGCTTCGAACAGAGTGGCCAGCTGGCGCGACAGGATGACCAC
This sequence comes from Patescibacteria group bacterium, assembly GCA_028865615.1. GTDB lineage: Bacteria > Patescibacteriota > Minisyncoccia > Phycocordibacterales > PALSA-1337 > C7867-002. The sequence continues at coordinate 2,365 of JAGWJT010000025.1, forward strand.
GTCCTTGGTCGAGACGTGGTCGAAGAAAGTTATGTTCTTGGAAAGGAACGAGTCCGCTTGGCCGGCTTCATGGACCGTGGTGATGACCAGTCCCCTCCTCTGGAGGGACGATATGGCCACATCGACGTTGATGGCGTCTATGGAGCCGGTTTTTTTGGCGCCTGTATTGTCTAGAGCTTCGTAGTTGAACAGCATGGCAATATTATATCCCTATAACTCTACTAAATCATGCGCTCGAGCGTCTTGGGATTGATCGAGTTGGTGTACGCCGACTCGACCGTGATCTCGCCGGATCTGACCAGCTCAGCAAGAGATCTGTTGAGATCGACCATGCCTTCCTGCGAGCCCGTCTCTATGACGGTATCTATCTCGTGGATGCGCTTCTCTCGGATGAGGTTCTGGACGGCGTTGTTGCTGATCAGAAGCTCGTAAGCCGGTATGAGACCGCCTGAAATGCGCGGGATGAGACGCTGGGAGAATATGCCGGTGAGCGAACCCGCCAGTTGTATGCGGATCTGATCCTGCTGGGTCGACGGGAAAGAGTCGATGATGCGGTTGATGGTCTGGGCCGCGTTGTTGGTATGCAGAGTGGAGAAGACCAGGTGGCCTGTCTCGGCAGCGGTGACGGCCGTGCCTATGGTCTCCGTGTCGCGCATCTCGCCTACCATGGCCACGTTGATGTCTTCGCGGAACATGGCCGTCAGGGCGTTACGGAAATCCGGCGTGTCTATGCGGACTTCCCTCTGATCGATGATGGACTTTTTGGATTCGAACTGGTACTCGATCGGGTCTTCTATGGTTATGATGTGTTCCGAACGGGTCTGGTTGATCATCTCTATCATGGTAGCCAGAGTAGTCGTCTTGCCTTGGCCTATAGGCCCGACCACCAGGAAGAAGCCCTGCGGCGTCCTTGTGAAAGATTCCAGTATGGGAGGCAGGTTGAGCTCCGAGAGCGTCCTGATAGACTTTGGTATGAGGCGCAAGGCTACGGAAAGGACGCCCTGGCGATAGAAAGCGTTGCCTCTGAACCTGGCCTCCGTGAGGCTGTATGAAAAGTCAACGTCTTTGTTCTCTTTCAATATGGCCCTATTCTCCGGCGAAAGGAATACCCCCGCGAAACCTTCCATGTCCTTGTCCGTCAAAACCGGCCTCTTGACCAAAGGTATCAGATTGCCGGACACTCTGATGATCGGGGTACGTCCTACAGACAGATGCAGGTCAGATGCGCCTTCCTTGAATATGAGGTCGACGAGGTCTTGTATCTCTTTGTGATAGTCCATAATTGGTATGGTTACTCGGCTATTTATTCTTGCCGCTTATAATCTTCTCCACTTCGGCCAATACCTCCGACGGTATGGTCGTGGCCTTTATGATATAGCCGTCGACATTGAGAGACTTGGCCCTGGAAAGATCTTCCGGGCTTCCTTGATTGGTCAGCATGATCACCTTGGCCGACCCGGCCAGCTTCTCCTTGCGCACGGTAGCTACCATGTCCAATCCGTCCATGCCCGGCATGACTATGTCGCATAGCATGATGTCCGGCATATACCCTTCGCGCAGCAGTTTGAGGCAACCGTCGGTCGAATCGCAGGTCTTGACTTCGTAGCCGGACTTGTTGAACTTCAAAGCGTACATATCCAGCAGAAACTTGTCGTCATCGACTATGAGGATCTTCTTGTTCGAGTTTGGCTGATCTGACATGAGTGTATTATAGCAGGGTTTAGGGATGTAGTGGTATAGGGATATAGAAATCACACTCTACACCCCTATAACCATATATCCCTATAACCCTCCTACAATTTGTTCACCTCTTCGATCGGTATCTTCTTTTCAAAAGCCTTGATGAGCGCGTCTTCCTTCATGGTCAGCATGCCTTTGGACCTGGCTATGCGGTTGATCTCGCCGCCGGTAGGATTTTTGAGGATGGCGTCCTCTATATCTTTGTCCATCATGAACATCTCCATGACGGCTATACGGCCGCGGGTGCCGCGGGGGGATGACGGCGTGGGATGGATGCGGTATACGGTATCCGAAAAAGGCACGTCTTTCTTGTATTCGGCCGGAAGGTCGGAGAATTGGTGGTCGATAATGGCTTTGATGCTGCCATCTATGGCTATGGTCTCGCAGGCTTCGGGGACGGCTATGCCTACCAGACGTTGGGCAACGCCCAGGATGAGCGTAGGCGGTATGAGATACGGATCCACTCCCATGTCTATGAGGCGCGGGACTATGCCGGCGGCGTCGTTCGTGTGCAGGGTCGAGAATACCAAGTGGCCGGTCAGAGCGGCTTGTACGGCCAGCTGAGCGGTCTCTTTGTCTCTGATCTCGCCGACCATTATGATATCCGGGTCCTGACGCAGGGTCGTGCGCAAACCTGACGAGAAGTCGTATCCGATCTCAGGCCTGACTTGGGATTGCGAGACTCCCTCTATCTGATATTCCACCGGGTCTTCCAGCGACAATATGTTGTAACTCTCGCGATCCATTTCGTTCAATATGGAATACAGAGTGGTAGATTTTCCTGAACCGGTCGGACCGGTGATGAGCACCATGCCGTACGGCTTGTCTATGGCCGTCTTCAACATCTCCAGATTGCGTTTTGACAAGCCAAGCTCGTCCAGCTTGCGGACGCCTTTGGCCTGGTCCAGTATGCGCATCTCGACCTTTTCGCCATAATACGCCGGGAATGTCGATACGCGGAAATCGACTCTCCTGCCGTCTATCCTGGCGGAGAATCGGCCGTCTTGCGGCTTCCTCTTCTCGTCCAGACGCATGTTGGACAATACTTTGATACGGGCCACCACGGCGCTATGGACCTGCGGCGGCAAGACGAGCGAAGTATTGAGGACGCCGTCGACGCGGAAACGCACCCTGACTTTGTCGCGCATATGCTCAATATGGACGTCCGAAGCTTCCCCCTCTACGGCATATCTGACCACGGTCGCCACTATCTTGACTACCGGGGCGTCCTCTACTATGAGGGCATTGTCCTTGCCGGCAGCTTTGTCGCTGTGGCTTTCCCCTCCGGCTTGCGGGGTATTGTCCTTCTTGACCGAATCTGTTTCTACGGATAGCTCCGTCTCCAGCTCCGACAGGGCTTTTGTGACCTCGCCGGTCAAGCCTTTGTACATATCTACCACTTTATCGAAATCATCCGAGGTTATGAGGAATATCTTGTAAGGGATATTCTTCTTGGCCGCCAGGAAATTGAGGGCGTCCCTGGCTTCCATGTTGTCAGGGTCTACTATGCCCACTTCCAACGTGCCGTCTTTGAGCCCGACCGGCGCAAATTTGTAGTGAAGGGCCGATTCTTCCGGTATGAAATCCAGGGCCTCGAACGGCACCGAGGCTTCCGCCAGCGACCGAACGGGTATATGCAAGAATTCGCCGCGGGCGGCTACGACGTCTTCCGGCTTGACCCCGACCGCTATGAGAGCCTGATCAAGGCTGGAGCCGCTATTCATGGCCTTCCTTATCTCCTGTATGTCGGTCTTGGAGATTATATTCTTCTTGAGAAGGATGTCTGTTACGCTCATGTTTGTCTTTGGGGACGACCGGGATCAATGCCCGGTAGGCGAAGCCGACGGCTGACTGCCGGGCGTGGCCACTCCAGGAATGGGTGCAAACGGATTGGGGCGGCCGACATTTTCTGTCGGTACCGGCACCGAATAATCCTGCAAAGACTGATATGCAGGGTCATTGAAGAAAGACGAGTCTATATTGAGAGATCGTATCTCATTTAGCAGGTCGAGCTCAGCGGAACCGACCGAGGCCTCTCCGGCTTGACTGACTAGGAGGCTGCTCGAAGCGGGTGCCGACCCGCCCTCAATGTAGAAATAGATCACGACAGCGACTATGATCAGTCCTACTATGGTTGCTATGGTTTTGGGGGAAGATTTCTTCATGTGATTATGCGATCATTGTCTCAGCCAATAAGTGGTCAATTGCACTTGAAACGTATATGCGCCGGTGTCATTGGCCGTGACGGCAAGGTGGGTCAAGTCCACTACCCTCAGATCAGCCTCGAGATCCTGCATGAAAGCTATGAACTGGTCGTAAGTGGCGGTAGCTCCAAATGAGACCGAGACCGTGTCCTTGGTCGGATTGGATACGGCCACTCCGTTTATCATAGTGACAGGCGTCGAGGCGACCGGAGCGGCCGCTGCCTGGCCTTGAGACGAACCGGATGCTCCTTTGCCGGACGAAGATACGGCGGCTTTTATGTTTGTCAGCGAAAATCCGTGTTTCAAGGCTACGTTGGACAGATCTATGATGAGCCTTATATTGTCTACCGTGCTCGGCACAAGCTTGTCCAGCCTGGCTTTGTCATTGTCGGATATATCGTTGTACTGCTGTCTCACTTGATCTCTGACGTCTATGAGCTTGGCGGCATTGTCCAGCGCCGAAGAATATTGGTCGTTCACAGACTTGACGGATTGGGCATCGGCGATCACGCCGGAGGTGACAGTGAAGTATATGCCTATGGCCAGGACTATCAGGATCAATGCTGTAACGTTCTTGTTCATATGATTCTATTGTTGCGGCACGGACTGCGGCGTCGACGAAGCGCCTGACTGCTGGAATTCGCTGCTATAAGACAGAGCGGACGGATCTATGGATGCGGTCAGCCCGAAAGATACCGTTCCGGCCTGATCCAACGTGGGATTGGACAAGATGGGATTCTTGACTATCTTGCGCAAGCCGTATTGGTCCAACTGACCGAGGACGTCGGACTGGAACGCTACGGCGGATAGATCTTTGCCGTAGCCTGACAGGGATACTCCTATATCCCCACCCGGCGATGCCGGAGCGGTCACATCCATCCCGGTGAATCTCACATTCTCGGCGGTGAGAGCGGCGATGATGCCGAAGATCTTGGACATGGCGAGATGGTTGGACAATATCTGTTTGGCTATGGAGATCTTGGTGCTTTCGGCCTTGAGCTGTTCGATCAGGTCTATGTTGAACTGCTGTTCACGGATCGAAAGCTCCTGCTTGAGATTGTCCTGGGTGCTTACAAGATATTGCTTCCAAGCATAGGCTCCGCCTACGGCCAGGAGCGAAGCCAGGAACATCAACACGGCGATAGACATGAATATGCTGCCGAAGCCGCTCCTGTGCTGCGGCCTTCCAGACATACTGCCGCTTATGCTCACGGTCGGCATTGTCTTCTTTGGAATGAAAGAGGTTTGGAATTTGGTCTCCATAAGGTTCGCTCTTTATTATACCAGAAGGCGTCAAGCTTTGTTATGCACATGTCGACATTCCGGTCCGCGCTCCGCTTCATTCTAGCTCGGACAAGCGCCTCAAGGCGGCGCCTATGGCTACGGCGAACTCCGGACCCGCCTCTGCAAATTCCTGGGCCAGGAAAGCGGGCGTCTCCAGCTTGCCGAACGGATCGGCGTATAAGACCTCCGTCTGGAAGCTTATCTTGGCTATATCAGTGAAGCCTTTCAAGAGCACCCCTCCGCCGGTCAGGATGACTTTGCTTATATTTTTGGCGTATTTCTTCTGATAATTGAGCAACGTGGAATTGGCTTCATAGAATACGTAGTCCAGATTGACCGTTATGATCTCGGACAGCTCCTTGTATTCGGGACCGCCTTTCAGGCCTCTGGACCTCTTCAAGGTCTCGGCCTCTGCCACCGATATAGACATGGCCTTGGACAGGGCCAGAGTGATATCCTGGCTGCCTTTGTTGATGATGTGCGAGGCCCGAAGTATGCCGCGCTCTACTATGTAGAGCTTTGTAGAACGTGCGCCCATGTCTATGATCATGACTGTAGCCACCCCGGGATCTATGACGGCCCTTATGGAGCTGAATATCTCTATCTCGTAGAAAGAAGGCTGGAGGCCGCTGCTAGACATGACAGACTGATATTCCGACAGGAATTCGTTGTGGATAGCCACAACCAGCACGTCCTCGCCGCGCTTCTCTGTCTTGGACGACTCGTCCTCTCCGACATATGTCTCTTCCTTGGGTATGATCGAATAATCCAGGAAGACTTCGGACAATGGCACCGGTATGTATTTGCGGGCCTCGAGAGATATGACATCGCGCATCTGCTTCTCCGGCACGGGCGGCACGGTGATGAACGTTATCAGGCTGGATGAGAGCGGCAAAGCCGCCCCACATGACACGGTAGTGGTCTTGGTCTCCCGCAATAGGTCCTTGATGGCCTCCGTGAGCTTGTCGGATTGCAACGAAACAGCCCGACCTACTTCCACGCCTCCATACGGCCCTAATGCCAGCTCGCCATAAGTCTCCAGGACCGCGCGGCCGCGTTTCTTCTTGATCTGTACGATCTTGATGGCGGACGACCCGATATCGACGCCCAGGACGCTGGTCTCTTTCTTGAAGAATGAGGATAGGAATGATGCCATTCACGTAATTATATATCAGATATTGTATAATGCCTATGCATGCGCCTGCTTCGGTCCATATATGGCATCGTCATCGATGCCCTGTTTCCGCCGTCCGACGCGGAACGGGAAGCTTTGTCGCTGACGCCGGATACGGCCGCCAACGTCTTGCCTCCGGCCCCGCCATATGCCGGATTGACCGTACCCCTGCCCGAATGCCGGTCGATATTGGCCTACAAAGACGAGCGCGTATATCGGCTGATCTGGGCCTTGAAGTACAAGAAGTCCTGGCTGGCCGGCCGGATCGCCGGTTGGACGCTGTGGCATGAATTGACGGGCGGCAGAGAAAGGTACGCGCCGCCTTCAGCACCGGGGGTTCCATCGCCGGCCGTGCATGGATGGAAACCGCCAGACAAGGCCTTTCTGACGCGCGTCGAGTCCTGCAGGACTCGCGCTACATCTCGGCGATTCCTTGCTAGGAATCGCCTGCGAAGTGTCAGTCAGGCCTTGTCTGGCGGTGTCCCAACGGAAAATTTGCCATCACTTATCATAGTCCCCATGCCTATCACCGGACGCCGCCGGCGCGAGCGTGGATACAACCAGTGCGAGCTCATAACGGACGAGATGGCTCACCTCGAAAGCGCCTTGGCCGCTTCCGCCGGCGGCGCCCCCAGATTCATGGTCAAAGAAGACCTGCTGTTGCGCATTCAACATTCTTCCAGACAGACACTGAAAGGTCGGGCCGACCGCATGACGAGCGCCAAGGGCATATTTGCCGTCGACGACGAGGCCGCACGAGGTTTGCAAGAAGCCGTGGACGCATCGCACCCGTCATCCGACGGACGGATGCCGGCGGGCGGGCGAACGTCTCTGTCACGTCTCATCGTCATAGACGACGTCATCACCACAGGCAGCACCATGCGTGAAGCCATCGACACCCTCAAAGCCGCCGGTTTTCGGGATGTGCGCGGCTTGTCTCTTGCCCATTGAATCGCGGACATTTTTTGTTTGTTGTATATGCCATCAGTAGTGTCCGGTTAAAAACCGGGCGCTTCAATTGCACTGAAAATGCCACTATCATATGACTAGCTTCACGAACCTCCGTTTACCTATCTTGATGATCACGCCTTTATCCGCCGAACCGGTCTGCCCCACCGCGTCGCCGGCACTTCCCGGGGACCAGCCCGGATCTGTTATTTTTACGTCTTTATCGGTCCTCACTCCGCCCGCTTCCACCAGCCTGCGCCATTCGGCCTTTGAAGCCACCACACCAGCCGCAACCAAGGCTTCGGCCACGGCGCCGGCTTTCACGGCGCCGTCGCTGCCTATCCGCACTTCCATGACATCATCCGGCACGCCGCCTTTGGAGAAAGTGGCCTCCCAAGAAGCTTCGGCTTCCTTGGCCGCCGCCTCGCCGTGGAAACGCTTTACGATATCGTGAGCCACGCGAGCCTTGGCTTCACGCGGACCGAGGGCCATGACGGCGGCTTTCTCTTGCATGGGTAGACGCGTGCAGTTGATAAATAACGGCTCTATCATCGGGTCAGGCAAGGCCATGAGAGCGCCGAACAACTGACCGGCCGGCTGATCTATAAATACTCCGGTGCCGTTCGACTTGGACATGAGCTCGCCCGTCTTCGGATTGGCCAGCAGATTGAGAGCTATCACAAATTTGTCTTTGTTCTTGATGCGTTTCAGGAGAGTCCGTCCGGCCAGAGCATTGAATATCTGGTCAGTGCCGCAAAGCTCCGCATCTACGTCCATGGCCACGCTGTCATAGCCCTGCATGAGAGGATACAGGAATTCGTGCAGGTGTATGGGATTGCCATCTTTGATGCGTCTCTGGAAAAGATCCCTCTCTATGAATTGCTGGACGGTAAAATTGGATGCCAGACCTATAACATCAGAAAATGAAAGCTTGGACAGCCACTCTGAATTGGTTTTGAGCAGTGCCGGATTGTCTTTGTCCTTAAAATCTATGATCGGGCTTATCTGCCTGATCCAATCATTCATATTGTTCGCAACTTCCTTGGGAGTCAACTGTCTGCGCGTCGCTGCCTTGTCCGGATCTCCTATAGTC
>JAGWJT010000051.1 GCA_028865615.1 Patescibacteria group bacterium
GTAGCTTCCCATCATGCCTGGGAAGCCCCAGCCCATCATGCCGTAGCCGGACCAATTGCTATTCTGACCGCCCTGATAGCCGTTGCCGTTCCATCCGTAGCCGCCCATCATCGGCCCGAAGCCCATCATACCGGCCGGAAATGAGACGTTGACGTCGCAACCAGAGAAGCGCTCGCCCATGGCTATGTGCATCTGATCATTGTAACTCTGTCCGTAACGGCTGATTACGTAGTTGTCCATGGCGTCGTGTCCGGAACCCATCATCAAGCCCATGTAATATTCGCCGAGAGACTGGTAGTCGCTTTGAGTCAGACTCGAGCAGTCGACGGTTTTAGCTTGAAGTTTTTGCGCCAGAGCTTGGCCGGCGGCTCCTTCTGAATCCATGGCGGAAGATGACGAAGCTGATACGGAAGACTGGGTCGGAGCCGTATTCTGATAATATCCGCCCATCATGCCCGGGCCGTAACCGGTATCGGTGCCATTGTAGTATCCGCCCATCATCTGAGCGGAAGAGGCTACGGGCATAAGGACAACTGACAATGCGAATATCGTTGCGATTCTTTTCATGCGATTGTTTTTAATGATAATAATTGATAATGATTTGTCTCTCCTAACGGAAGCTACTTCTGCGCCAGGCGGTATATCTTGAGGACCTCCTCTACCGCCTTCTTGCCGCGGCCGTGCTTCATGTCATCGGTCACGTGGGTCTCCAGGTGGTTGCGCAGGACAAGATCGCTCACGCCAGCGAGCGCTTCGCGCGCCGCTTCGATCTGGGTGATGATGTCCACACAATACTTCTCCTTCTCGACCATCTCTTTGATGCCATCGACTTGGCCGCCGATGATGGCGAGCCTGCGCTTGGCGCTTTTCTTGATGTCTTGTTTCATAGCGCGTCCATAATACCCCCATGGGGTATGAAAGTCAACGTCTAGTTATCCACAGCGGGCTTGCCTAGCGATAATATCCTTTTGGATGCTGAAAAAACCAGTAATACGGCGAGAATGGATATGATGAAACTACCGCAGACGTCTATGACATGGTGCACGCCCACATAGACCCTGCCTATGGCAATGAGCACGGCCAAGATCCACAGCGCAAAGCCCAATCTCCTGTTCCATATAGTCCCTATCATCGCTATGGCCGATGCGAGAAGTGCATGATCAGACGGAAATCCGTTGTCGGGCGCGTGCGGAATGAGAGGGGTGAAATGGCCGATTATGAACGGCCTCGGATCGTAGTAGAGCAATCCGCCGACCACGCCGATGATATATGCGAGCAAGGCCGCCGATATGGCGAATACAGCCATGCGCTTCCAGTCTTTACTAGGTCGCGTCAGAAAATAAACACCGAGAATCGCTATCGATGCCAAATATAGATATTGGGCGCAGAATATGAAAAAGGCATCCATGATTTACGAGCTCACATTCTATCACGAATAATCGCATCTAGAGCCATAAAGAGCATTGGACTGAATGTAAATTCCAAGCAACGGCGGTATACTTTGTGGGTATTGGTCGTAACTGTTCTAGACATCATCGTAATACTCCTGACTTGGCATGAATACAGGTATATCAAGAATAGCCGGGAACGTCAGCCGGCTAATTAGTTGTCCGGCCGAGCCTCGGAAATCAGTAATATTTATCCAACCGCTATAGCACATGGGTCGCTCAAATGCGTCGACCATACAGGAACATGTATCTAACAGGTTGTCAATGCGGAGACGGTGGGATTCGAACCCACGAGGGAGTTTCCCCCCTAACACCTTAGCACGGTGCCGCTTTCGACCGCTCAGCCACGTCTCCATGAAGAAATGCGGGCGAACACGGGCATTTTTGCACAATTTCGGCCTTTTGACAAAAAATCGATCTGCTATACTGGGTACATTACAAGGCGCCAGTGGCGCGTAAAATAACCGCTAACAAATAGCACATTAAAAAATGAAACATCAGAATCTTCACGATCTAGCCAAATTCGCGGCCGGCCTCGTCCTGGCCGACTTCATATGCGGCTGGTGGCTGTCTTCCACCAAGATGCTCCCCGTCGACTTCTTGGGCGCCAAGATAACTTCCGGCATGATATT
>JAGWJT010000026.1 GCA_028865615.1 Patescibacteria group bacterium
TATCTTGGCAAGCATGCCCCGGTCGTTTCCGCCATAGGATCGAGGAGACAAGCTTTTGCTCCGGCCGACAAGGTCCAGAGCGATCCTGTAGAGGCGGGCGTACCGGCACCGGCAGCCTCCGTAGAGGAGATGGACAAGAGCATTGACGAAATGGTCAAAGAGGTATAATAAAGATCAATCAATACCATGTATCTAAACAAAGCATATTTGATAGGGAACCTTACTAGAGATCCGGAGCTCAAAGCCTTGCCTTCAGGCACAAAGGTCGCCAGCTTCAGCCTGGCAACCAACCGCATATACAAGGACAAAGACGGCAACCGCAAAGAAATAGCCGATTTCCACAACATAGTGGCTTTCGGCCGTCTAGGCGAGCTGTCAGCCCAGTACTTGAAGAAAGGCTCCCAGGCTTTGGTCGAAGGACGTATCCAGACGCGTTCCTGGGACGCTCAAGACGGCAGCAAGAAATATCGCACCGAGATCATAGCCGACAGCGTCCAATTCGGTTCCAAGCCGGGAGCATCGTCAAGCAAGTCCGCCGCTCCCCAAGAAGGCGAAGCGGCTTCATCTGATGCCGGCTCGTCATCGTCCAAAGAAGACACCGGCGAAGCCATAGAGTATCCGAAAGACGAGATAAACCCGGACGACATACCATTCTAGCCGATATTTACCACGTTTCCTTTACTACACCCTAAATCCTACACCCTACACTCTAAAAACATGAAAAAACAATGTTATTTCAGCCAGCATAATATCAAGCACATAGACTACAAGGACACGGAGATCCTGCGCAGATTTCTCAATCCTCACGGTCGCATGATATCACGCAAGCGTTCCGGCATATCCGCCAAATATCAACGCGAACTGGCCACGGCCGTCAAGCGGGCTAGATTCATGGGCCTATTGCCTTACGTAGCCAAATAACCCGCAAAAGCCATGCCTATAAAGAAAACAAAAAACGCGGCCAAGACCGATGATGCCGCGAAGGAGATTGTTCCTGCCTCTTCCGGCAAGCCCGGCAGATCCATAGAAGACGTCCAGAATGCTCTCGATGCCATAAGGACGAAATTCGGCGACGATGCCATCATGAAGCTCGGCGACAAGCCCAAAGTCGACGTAGACGTCATACCGACAGGCTCGCTAGGATTGGACGCAGCCCTAGGCATCGGTGGCATGCCCCGTGGCCGTATCATAGAGATCTTTGGCCCGGAATCTTCCGGCAAGACGACCCTGGCCCTGCATGTGGTGGCGGAAGCTCAGAAGAAGGGAGGCGTCTGCGCTTATGTGGATGCCGAGCATGCCATGGACCCGGAATATGCCAAGCGGCTAGGCGTCAGGATCGATGATCTGCTCATATCCCAGCCCGACACCGGCGAGCAGGCATTGGAGATCGTCGACTCGCTGGTCCGCACAGGCAAGATGGATGTCATCGTGATCGATTCGGTCGCGGCTCTGACGCCAAAGGCCGAGATCGAGGGCGATATGGGCTCGTTCCAGGTCGGCACCCAGGCCCGCCTCATGTCGCAGGCTTTGCGCAAATTGACCGCTATCGTAGCCAAGTCCAAGACCGTGGTCATATTCATCAACCAGATACGCATGCAGATAGGCGTGATGTTCGGCAATCCGGAAACCACGCCCGGCGGCAAAGCTCTCAAGTTCTACGCCTCGGTGCGTCTCGATATACGCCGCATCGCCCAGATCAAGAAGGGCGACGAAGTCATGGGCGGCCGCGTACGCGTCAAAGTAGTCAAGAACAAAGTAGCCGCGCCGTTCAGGCAGACGGAATTCGATCTGATGTACAACGAGGGCATCAGCCAGGAAGGAGAGATCATCGCCCTGGGCGAGAAGTTCGGCCTCATAGACCATTCGGGCGCATCGTACAAGTACAACGGCGAGTCTATCGGCCGCGGCTACGACGCCACGAGGCAATTCTTGAAAGAGAACAAGCCTATGCGCGCCGAGATCTTGAAGCAGATCAGGGCCAAGCTGGCTGAGCAGTAGGGATTAGCCGGTCGCATGATATTGTTTTCTGACTAAGTCGGGTGTTTTTGTCGATGACCGCTTTTGCCTGTGGGCCCGCCAACGGTTTGGCAACTCTCCTTGCTAGTTGAGCTGTGCGGGTTCAACCCCCGTCGGGTCCACAGGGCAAAGCGGTTATCGGATACCGGCGGCTCTTGACTTTAAAGATGGAAAGAGTACAATTGCGTTACAACTAGCAAGGAGAGTAAGGCCAAATGGTTGGCACATCTCTGCAAAACCCTCGCTTCACTGCGGGGTTTTGCTTTTTCCGGCCGATTCTAGTATATTGCACCAACTGCAATAGTTGCATTTTTATGTTCAATATTTAATCTTTCAGCCATGTCAATCCTGGAATACAACGAAGTTACCGAGAAGAAATTCATCGTCATGGACGGCACGCCGTACGAAGTGCTGTCGTCGCACGTCTTCCGCAAGCAGCAGCGCAAGCCTGTAAATGCCACCAAGCTCAAGAATCTGATGACAGGCAAGGTCACAGAGTACTCTTTCCATCAGTCGGAGAAAGCAGAGGAGGCGGAGATAGACGAGAGGGAGGTCAAGTATCTGTACAACAACAAGGGCGAATGGTGGTTTTGCGAGGCGGAGGATCCGTCCAAGCGTTTCAAAGTGACCGAAGAGCAAGTAGGCCCGCAGGGCAAGTTCTTGAAGCCGAATACCGTCGTCGGACAGTTCCTCTTCGACGAACAGCCCATGGGATTTAGACTGCCCATAACCGTCGATCTCAAAGTGACCGAGGCGCCTCCTTCCATCAAGGGCGATACGGCTACGGGCGGTACAAAAGTCGTCACGTTGGAGACCGGTGCCACTATCAACGCGCCGCTATTCGTCAATGAAGGCGAGATCATACGCATCAATACCGAAACAGGCGAATATCGCGAGCGTGTAGGCAAATAAAGGCACCGCACAGCATGCAAATTAGCTTCGATGTAACGTGGTACCGCGGATACCGGGCAACCACAAAAGCACTTTACATCGAAGCTAATTTGCATGCTGTGCGGTGCTTGTGGCCGCGCTTGTTGATGGAAATGTTGCCATACCCATGATCTCGACAGCCTTCTCGGCGGTCCTGCCGAACCGGTCCGATGCTTGTATGGTGATGAAATTGATGCCGGGAAACACTATGATCCGTTCGTCAAAACGGCCGTTCTGATCTACATTCAACTGATAGCCGTTCATGCTCACCGAACTGACCCGTTTGACTTGGCCGGTCACCTCTACGGTGGATGATGAGACAGTCGCGCCGTCGACCGGCTGGAATATCTCTATATCAGGTCCGCTTATATATGCCGCCGATCTCCATACTGCGTAGCCGACGACTATAGCAGCCGCCAGGGCGGCTATGCCGAGCATGACAAGCTTGCGGAATCTAGTACGGGTCATGGTCATGGAAGCAATCTATCACGTCGGGAGGATTCATTCTAGCGTGGATGCAAATGGCGCCCGATTCATAAATCCCTCATCGCATCCACGCAAAGTGCTTTTGTGACAGGCTTGTGTAGGTGGTGCCACGTTGCGTGGATGCTCAAAGGGATTTATGATTCGGGCGCAGTAGTGTCGCTGTCCTGTTGCTCCATCCCCGCGCCCAAACCTATGACTTCGCGCGGCTTTGAACCGTTGGCCGGACCTATGACGCCTCGTTCCTCGAGCATATCCATGAGCTTGGCCGCGCGCGAATAGCCTATGCCCAGCTTGCGCTGTATGTACGATGTAGACGCTTTGCCTGCCGCCACGACCGCTTCACGGGCCGGCTCGTACATATCGTCTTCGTCCTCCAGCGAATCGCTGTCCAGCGCCCCTCCCATGGAGTCGAATGCCGCCGAAGATCCGGCCTCGGGAGCGGTCAGGCTGATCTCGCCCATGATCTCGTCTTTGTATTGGTCGGCCAGGTACCGGACTACTTTCTTGACTTCGCCTTCCGTGATAAATGCGGATTGCAGACGCACCGGCTTGGCCATGTCGCCGCCCAGATACAGCATGTCTCCGGCCCCGAGGAGCTTCTCCGCGCCTTGCTGGTCTAGTATGGTTCTGGAATCGATCTGTGAAGCCACTTGCAGGGCCACGCGAGTCGGTATGTTGGCTTTGATGAGGCCGGTGATGACGTTGACGGACGGTCTCTGGGTAGATATGACCAGGTGTATGCCCACGGCGCGGCTCATCTGGGCCAGTCGGACGATAGCCGACTCCAGCTCGCGCGGATATGTCTGCATGATATCGGCCAGCTCGTCGATGACTATCACTATGTAGGGCATGGTCTCAGGCGCTCTGTCCTCATTTTCGACTTTATGAACTTTCTGACTTTCGACTATATTTTTGTGATACGACTCTATGTCGCGAGCCGCGTTCTGTTCGAGGATATCGTATCTGCGGCTCATTTCTTTGGCCGCCCATTTCAGTGCCAGGATGGCTTTCTTGGGATCGGTGATGACCGGCGTGAGCAGGTGGGGAATCTTGTTGTATAGAGTGAGCTCTACGCGCTTCGGGTCTATCATTATGAATTTCAAGTCATCGGGAGAATTGCGGTAGAGCAGGGAAGTGATGAGGGCATGAATAGATACCGACTTGCCCGATCCGGTAGCTCCGGCTATGAGCATGTGGGGCGCTTTGGCCAGGTTGGAAAAATGAGCTTTGCCCGTTATGTCTTTGCCCAAAGTGACCAGGAGCGGTTTGGATGAGCCGGAGAATTCGGTAGAGCCGAGCAAAGTGGCCAGGCCGACTGTAGTCTTTGCCGTATTTGGCACCTCTATGCCGACCAGCGATTTTCCGGGGATAGGCGCTTCTATGCGGATGGGGTGGGCCGCCAGTGCCAGAGCCAGATCGTTGTTCAGACCGACTATGCGGGAGAGTTTGACGCCCTCGGCAGGCTTCAGGGCGTAACGCGTGACCGACGGTCCTATGGATATCTCATCCATCTCTACCGTGATGCCGAAATTCTGGAGGGTGCGCTTGATGATGTTGGCATTGGCCTTGATATCCCCGGTCTCGGCCCGGCCGCGGTCTTTCTCCAGGAGCGACAGGGGAGGGGGTACGAAAGCCTTTCCACTCGACGGCCCGGCCATTTTGGTGCCGGCCATATCGAACTGGCCGTCTTCCGCATCGGTGAAGTCCGAAACGTCTCGCTTCTTGCCGCCCCCGG
This sequence comes from Patescibacteria group bacterium, assembly GCA_028865615.1. GTDB lineage: Bacteria > Patescibacteriota > Minisyncoccia > Phycocordibacterales > PALSA-1337 > C7867-002. Next base: position 5,168 of record JAGWJT010000026.1, read on the forward strand.
ATTTCTTGGCCTCGGCTTCGGCCATACGCAGTGCGGCTGCGGCGGCCTCGGCTTCTCTAGCAGAAGGTTCCTTGGCCGCGCCCTTGTCCGCTTTTGCGGCGGCCAGGGCCTGTTCCACCGCAGCCTGCTCCTTGTCGTCCATCTCCGCGCTTTTTTCCGGCTTCCGGCTCTCGGCTTCCGGCTTTGCAAACAATGCCGAGAAGCTCTGCCATGTTATATGCCACTCGAACACTACTATGAGCGATATGACGAACAATGCCGCCAGGAATATGCCTGTGGCCCATACGTCCACCACGCGCACCAATGGTCCTCCTATCCATGATCCGACCGTGCCGCCGAGCCTATTGCCCGGAACCAGATACAAGAGACCCAGGCCGGACAGGAAGAAGATTATCGCACCCGCGGCCTTGATCTTGTTGAAGCTCTTCTCTACTCCTTGCAGGAATGCTATGCCCAATATGGCGAACAGTATCGGTATCAAAAAATAACCTATACCGAAGGCTCGAGTCAGCCATATATAACCATAATCTCCCACGGGTCCGGCTTTGTTGAACGATGCTAGTAGAGATACCAGGGCTATGACGAACGAGATGATCGCCAGGATGGCGTTGGCAGTCTCCTGCCGCAAGCCTTTCCATATGCCGACTTTGTCCTTGTCAGCGCTTTTCTTCTTTGCCATGCGTGTATGATATCACAATATTGTCAACATGGCGCAAGTTGCACAATCTCCACGGAGATATATAATGCCAATGTCCGATAGGGAATCGCGTCCTTTAGTAAAGGACACAGAAAAATATAAAGGACAACCAAAATGAACGAAAAGGACATCAATCCACAGCCACAGTTCAACGATCCCATGAATTGGAAATCGCTAGGTTTTTTCTCAGCGGAAGACTATCTGCTATACGTTTTCAAAAAGACAGAGAAGATAACCGCGGCATTGTACCTGGTGTCCGGTTTGCTCAAGGACCAAGAGCCCCTGAAATGGGAATTGCGCGACAAAGGCATGGATCTCATCGCTTCGTCCTTTACGGCATCCAGTACCATGCCGGGGGACAAGAGCGCGGTCATCCAGTCGCTCTTCACTTCAGCCCTTGAAACCATATCCATACTCAATGTAGCCAAGATATCCAACCTGGTTTCAGATATGAACTACAAGATACTTGTTAGGGAGATAGACGGCATCCTGGGCATCCTCAAGGATCGCCTGGCCCAAAGCGCCGAGAAGGCCGGTTATGTGCTATCGGACGATTTCTTTAAGACACCCAATCTGATCGGCTCCGGATCTAGGACGGACACCGGCATGACCGATAAAGGACACGCAAATCAAACCGTAAACCGCCGCCTGGCCGCCGACAATATCCGCAGCCATTCCGATACGGTTGAGAAGAAGAATAAAAGACAAGAAAGCATCATAGCCGTGCTCAGGACCCAATCCCATCTGACCATCAGAGATTTCACCAAGGTCATCAAGGACGTTTCAGCCAAGACCATACAGAGGGAATTGTTGGAATTGACGGCCAAGGGCGTCATCAGGAAAGAGGGTGAGCGCCGTTGGAGCCGATATTCCCTCAATAGTTAGTGGGGGAGCCGCGGAAATACGGATAACGACCGAGCAATGCCCGAAACCCCCGGCTATAATATGGCTGCAAAAGCACTTTGCGAGATTGTTATCCGTATTTCCGCGGTTCCCTGCGTCTCCTCTTGACTTTGAGCCCTAAATCGAATAAAGTTATCCACATAGAGCCATTTTGCGCCATGCATGCAGGAGGTATATAATGCTTTGCAACGAGCGCCCAATAGTCGTAAACAAAATGTTGGGTGTTCGTGCCAAAGCGTAGGGTATAGACCAAGCTTTGAAGAACGGACTTTGACAACTGCATAAGTGTCACATGTTCGTTATCAGTATGCCACGAACTTCCTTGTTCCATCCGTCGATAGTATGGGATGGGGGAGAGTGGAAACGCATTATTAGTCTTACTAGGCAATGAGCTCCGCAATATTAAAAGTAAGACCGGAGCAATCATTGTTAATTATCAAAACACAAATGAAAAAGTTTCTTGTCGCTTCGTCTGTCGCCGCTATCGCGATGACGGCCGTCGCGTTCGCTCAGAGCTACTCGTTCAACACCAATCTCACGATCGGTTCGACCGGCTCTGATGTTGTCGCTCTCCAGACGGCTTTGATCGCCGCCGGATACGACATACCGGCTATCTCTTCCGGCGCAGCCGCCAAGGGATACTTCGGTTCCCAGACCCAGACAGCCGTCAAGGCTTATCAGTCCGCTCACAGCATTCCGAACACAGGCTTCGTAGGTCCTTTGACCCGCGCCGCCTTGAACAGCGGTTCGTCTATGAGCTCGTCTAGCAGCAGCACGACCACCGCGGTCAATTGTCCTGCCGGTTACACCTGCACGGCCAACACCCCCGCCCCCGTCGTCAACTGCCCGGCCGGCTACACCTGCACGGCTAACACCGGCACAGGTACAGTCACTGGTACCGCTGGTACCGGCCTCACCGCTGGCACTGATGGTTCTCTTACGGTCAGCACGTCAGCTTTCGTATCATCCGGTCAGTCTCTCAAGAAGGGTGACACCAAGGATGTTGTTGCTGTAAGATTGCAGGCTACTGCTGGTCCGGTTTCGATCCAGCGCTTCGATGTTCACTTCTCTGTAAGGCCGTGGTTGTTCTTCAACCAGGTCACTTTGAAGGATTCAACTGGCAAAGTTATAGCCACCAAGCCTATCAACAGCTCAGCAGATGCAACTGAAGTTACCGTGGGAAGCGACTATTTGGTCCGTTTCGATGGACTTAATTATGTCGTTACTCCTGGTAGCGATGTTGATCTTGCCGTCGGTGTTTCCGTTCTTCCGGCTACGGACAAGATTCCGTCTGGCGGACAGGCCGTTACCGCTCTTATCGACAGCAATTCGATCAGAGATGTTAATGGCATAGGTGTTACCGAAACCGTTGGCGGAGTCACTTCAGCGAACCCGCTTCCTACCACAGGAGCAGGTGCGTCTACGTTCACTCTGACCTCGACTGGTTCAGTGGCTGATATATCTACGAAGATTGCAGCCTCTGCCCCTGCTTCGCAGGTTTCACAGGTTGTAAACGCCAATAACACCACGAATGATGTTCCCCTCGGCTTCTTCTCTCTGAAAGCCCAGAACAATTCCGCTACGGTCAACAACATGAACTTCCAGATCAATACCAACCCGGCATTTACTGAGACTGGATTGTTCAGCAATGTTAGGATCGTTGTAGGTGGCCAGACTTACGGAGCGTCTTCATTCAATGCCGCCGGTCTAGCTAAGTTCACTAACTTGACCATAAACCTGCCTCAAGATCAGTGGGTTGACGTTAAGTTGATGGCTGATGTCGCCGCTACATCTTCCGATGTGCTGGCTTCATCGACGATGGTTGCCGATTCGATCGACGCCGTTGATAGTGATTACAACCAGGCTACAGTAGGTACTAAGACTTATACCCAGGCTACGAATGATCAGACCAGCGTCAACACGCTCTTGACCATCAATAGTATGTCGATCAGCGGCATGTCTGCTAGCAATGTTCAGGATATAGTCAGTGCATCCAATGGTCCTACAATTGCCGAGTCTGTCGCTTATACGTTCACTCTGACGAACAACAGCAACAACAACTTGTATGTGTCGTCTAACGTGTCGACATTCATCAATGGTACGAGCACGGATCCCGCTAGCAATGCTTCATCGACTATCACGGCCTTCAATCCTTTGCCGGCCGTCGCTGGAGACGTTAGTGGAAGTGCTTACATCATTCCTACGGGCAGCTCTCGTACCTTCACGGTTACCGGTCTTATTCAGAAGAGCTCTGCTTCAGTCAAGCAGGAGCGCCTGAGCATCACCAGTATCCAGTATGGCACGTCGTCATCTGCCCCGACTGGCAGCAACATCACCTCTGGTCTCGAGACGTTGTCTACTGCGGTCGTTATCTAAGCTTCTCCTAGAGAGACTTAGTTACGGCTAGTAGCAAGCTCAAGATGTTGTAGAACCTCCTCCCAACGGGTCACAATGTTGGAACAAAGACCGCCTTGAAAGAGGCGGTTTTTGTTGTATAATTCTTGTATACAACGAGCTAATAAACTTCAATGAGAATAAATACAAAAATATTTCTAGGTGTCGCTGTTGCGTTGGTGGTAGCGAGCGGATGTACTCTCGGTGTTTCTGCTTCTACCAAGCCAGTACTGTCGGTTTCAGTCAATGGTTCCATTGCGAAATTGACAGTGACAAATGCGGATTCGTATTCAAATGTAATATTCTATTACCCGGCATCCTCGTCATCTACCGGTCAGAAGTCCACGAATATCGGTACTACTGATTCGGGTGGCAACGCGTCTATCACGGTAAATGCCGATTCATACAATTTGACTACGGGGAGTCCTATAGTATATGTGATGGTCGATGGAGTGATGTCGAACAGTGTTTCGACACAGCCGCAAAATTCATCAGATTCTACCCAGTCTGGGCTCGTATTTTCTCCGTCCAGTCTGTCTTTGGCCATCAATCAGAGTGTTGTGGTCAAGGTCTTCAATAATACAAGTAGTCTGTCGACTCCGACTAACAACAATTCTTCGGTAGTCAACGCAGTGGTCAACGGTAATAATCTGGTTTTGGTCGGACTATCTGTCGGCAACGCGTCTATCTCTACTTGTGATAATGACAATCATTGCGGCCGTCTATATGTCAGTGTCTCTACTAATGGCACGGTCGCTACGACGGTTAACTCAAATTATTCCCCCGCCATATCGTCTTTTACGGTCTCGTCTAATTCTTCGAACGGTATCTCTGTGGGATCTGGTACATCGTTGGCGATAAATTTCAGCACAAATCAGAACATCAGTACGCCAGTGGTCTATATCGGTA
>JAGWJT010000027.1 GCA_028865615.1 Patescibacteria group bacterium
GCTTCGGCCACATCCGCAGTGTCGCCGGTGAGCATGGCCGTCTTTATGCCCATATCGTGAAGCTTTTGGATGGTCGCTTTGGACTCATCTCTGATGATATCTTCCAGAAAGATCAGGCCTGCAAATGCATTATCTACCGCAACATAAACTGGCGTGCCGATTTTTGATCCGGTGTCCGGACTTTCATCAATTGAGATCTTCAATTCTTCCATGAGCTTCCGATTGCCGACGACGACCTTCCGGCCCTCCACTTCTGCGGAAGCGCCCTTGCCTGGAAATGATTTGAAATCCTTCGCTGCTTGAATATTCAACCCTCTCTTCTTGGCCTCATTCACAACACCCGTGGCTATCGAATGTTGCGAATGAATCTCAACCGCCGCCGCAAGCATCAATAACTCGTCCTGACTTTCGACTTTATGGACTTTTTGACTTTGGACTATTTTCGTGACGCCGAATTCTCCTTTGGTCAGGGTACCCGTTTTGTCAAAAACAACATAGTCGAGCTTGCGCGCCGCCTCCAGGCCCTTCATGTCTTTTATGAGGATGCCGTTCTTAGCGCCGAGTGTAGAAGTAATGGACGTAACAGTCGGAATTGCAAGTCCTAAGGCATGAGGACAAGCCACAACTATAGCGGCGACGGCCACTGTCGCGGCGAATATGGCACCTTGAGGCGAGGCGAAGTACCAGAATGAGAATGAGGCGATGCCTGCGGCCATGGCGATATAGAAGAGCACGGCAGCCGCCTTGTCCGCCAAGTGCTGAACATTCGGCTTGGATCCCTGGGCTTCGCGCACCAGCTTCATTATCTGCGATATGGCCGTATCGGTGCCTGTCTTTGAGACCTCTATGGTAAGCGAGCCGTCCTGATTGAGAGAACCTCCGATGACTGCGTCGCCGGCTTTCTTCGAGACCGGCTTCGACTCGCCCGTTATCATCGACTCATTGACGGAGCTTTCGCCTTCTATGACTTTTCCATCAATTGGAATTTTCTCGCCAGGCTTCACCAGCACGCGGTTGCCAATCACAAGTTCGTTCGTCTGGACTTCTCTTATACCGCTAGCGTTCGCGCCGTTCGATTCAACTAAATACGCTGACGGAGGAATAAGCTTTGCCAATGCAGTCAAAGCACCCGTTGCACCGCGCACTGCACGCATCTCAAGCCAGTGGCCGAGCAAAAAGACGGAGATCAATGTTGACATTTCCCAGTAGAGCGATTCGCCCGGAAACAGGAACGTCGTCGCAACCGAAAAGCCAAAAGCCACGGTGATGCCGAAAGCCACAAGAGTCATCATGGCCGGAAGCTTGTGAGAGAGCTCGCCTCTTGCCGACTTGAAGAAAGGCCAGCCGCCGTATGCAAAGACGAATGCGCCAAGTAGGAACGTCACGAATTCCGCGCCAGAAAAAGCCAGGCTGAAATGGAACCACTTCTCTATGTTCGGCGACAGTGCCGTGACCAGAAGGACGAACGGCAACGTGATCAGGAATCGCAGCTTGAAATCCTGCTCCGCCCCGCGGCCGTGATCGGCGTGGCCTTCATGACCGCCGTGCGCCTCGCCCATATCCATGGGCACCAAATCCATGCCACACTTCGGACATTCTCCCGGCTTGTCGGATATGACATCCGGATCCATCGGGCAGGTGTAGAGCCGACCGTGCATACTATTTCTTGTTATGAAGCGTGATCCAGCGGATAAGCGCGACGAGACCAACTATGGCGAACGCCCATACGATGATAGAGAATATCCAACCGCCCCAACCGTAACCGCCGCCGAATCCGTAGCCGCCCATCATGCCCGGGAAGCCCCAGCCCATCATGCCGTAGCCGGACCAATTGCTATTCTGACCGCCCTGATAGCCGTTGCCGTTCCATCCGTAACCGCCCATCATCGGCCCGAAGCCCATCATTCCTGCGGGAAAAGAAACGTTTACGTTGCAGCCGGAGAAGCGCTCGCCCATGGCTATGTGCATATCATCGTCGTAATTCTGTCCGTAACGGCTGACTACGTAGTTGTCCATGGCGTCGTGACCGGAACCCATCATCAGGCTCATATAATATTCGCCGAGAGACTGGTAGTCGTTTTGCGTCAAACTCGAGCAGTCGACAGTCTTGGCCTGAAGCTTTTGCGCCAGAGCCTGGCCGGCGGCTTCCGTAGCATCCATAGTCGTCGAAGCTTGACCTGCAACGTTAGAACCGGAATCGGTAGGCTGGTTGTAATACCCGTACATCATCCCCGGTCCGTAACCATATCCTGATCCGGAATCGGCGCCGTCGTAATATCCCCCCATCATCTGGGCATGGACGCTTCCAGAACCGACGAGACCGATCGAAAAGATCAGGACGATCGCGCATGTGATAAATATAAATGACTTCTTCATCTTATTTTTGTTCATTATTTATAAAATTGATAATGTCTATCTAACCCTTTCTCGATAGCTTGTAGACTTTCAATATCTCCGCCGTAGCCTTCCTGCCTTTGCCGTGCTTGATATCGTCGGCTACGTGAGTCTCCAAATGGTTTTCCAGCACCAGGTCGCCGACGCCGGCCAAGGCCTCCCTGGCGGCTTCGATCTGGGTGATGATGTCCACGCAATATTTTTCATTGACCACCATCTCCCTGACACCCTCCACCTGGCCTCCGATGATGGCGAGTCTGCGCTCGGCGCTCTTTTTGATGTCTTGCCTCATGGAATTACGTTATATGTTGATATGACAAAGCATACCCCCATGGGGTATGCTTTGTCAAGCACCATATGTGGATAACCGGCTCGTATGCGGCGTCTCGTTCCACTTCACTTCAAGGCCGACTCTATCTCCTCCGCCAGCGCTTCCTTGGGCCGGAGGCCGATGACTTCGTGGACTACGGCGCCGCCCTTGAAAAGCTTCATATTCGGGATGCTGCGGATCTGGTATTGTATGGCCAGAGCCTGATTGGACGGCTCGTCCACGTCGACTTTGACCACTTTGACCTTGTCGGCCATATCGTCTGAATACTCGTCCAGTATGGGAGCCATCATCCGGCACGGACCGCACCACGGCGCCCAGAAATCCACCAGGACCGGGATCTTGGATTTGATGACGACCTCCTCAAAATCTGACTGTGTTGCATTTATGACTTTCGACATATATTTGATATATTATTTTTAATCTTTAATTTATAATTGACCTAATTTCTAAATGTTTATAATCACTGCCTGCTCTCAAATGTACTTACACACCAAGGCCTGCAGTTCCTTGCCCATACCCTTCCGGCCAAATCTATAGCATACCCGCTTGCCGTTCTTGTCGGCCGTGAGGACCCCCGCCCTGGCCAAGGCTCTCATGTGATGCGAAACCACCGCCACGGACAAGCCCAGCTCGTCCGACAGCTCCGAGACGCAAAGTCCGCGTTTCCTGCCCATCAGGCACAGTATCCTGAGACGGGACTCATTGCCTGCGGCTTTGAGGAGCCTCGCCAGATCGGACGCACCGTTCTTTACATTCAAAGCCATGTTTGAATGATAGCCGACCCGGACAGAACAGTCAAGGGCGGAAAAACGGAACGCATGCATGCGGCATATAGGCGAGCGAACCGGGCGTCTAGCCGGGCAGACCGGGCTTGCGGCCGGACGTTTCAATTCATGACCCAGATCCCCCAGTTGAGATAGGCGGCGAACATCACCCATATGATGTACGGCAGGAGCAGCCATGCCGCGGTCTTGGATACGCGGTAGAAATTGACCATGGTATACAATATGGCCCACCATAGAGCGAATATCTCGAAGAAGGCCGCGCCGGGCATGTGCAGGCCGAAGAATAGATACGACCACAAGATGTTGAGCGCCAGTTGGATAGCAAAGACCGCTATGATGTTCGCCTTCCGCCAGTCGCCACTCCAGAGCCGTCGCGTCCAAGGATTCCAGCCGCCATCCTTGCCGGCCAAGATCGGATTGCGCACCGTCCAGCCGGCTTTCCATACCATGAATAAGGCCGCGCCCATGAGCAGGAATAGCACAGTCCAGACAGGGCCGAACACCCATGAAGGCGGCGTCAGAACCGGCTTGGCCAAAGCGGCATACCAAGGCGCGATGGCGGGCGCGGTAAATAGTGAGCCGACCCGACCGGCCGCCAGAACCACGATCATTGACGCTGCGAGTTTCAGCCAATCAACAGGTTTCATCGACTGATATTGTAGCATGCCCTGCGGCGCTATTTCTTCCCGCTGAATATGCGGGTGAGATAATAGACTAGGATAGCCACCGCTATGGTGATAGCTATGGCGTATACGAACTGGGCCAATATGCCGTTGCCGGTCGACGGGAATATAGCTTTGATGGCGGCGGTGATGGCGTTGTTCCAAGCCAGACCGGCCACCAAGCCGAGAGCGGCAGAGAGGTAGCCTATCATCGACTTCCCCACTTCTGACCTGACCTTGCGCTCCTCCTCGCGGATGCGGTCAAATCGATTCTTTTCTTCTGTCTTTTCTTCTGACTGTTCCATAATGACATCATTATACCATGTCATGAGACCAAAAATGAATCCATGCATATGTGTCCATGTATATGTGCACGGCATAATATGCATACGGCATGAATAAACCCGCGAAGCTCGCGGGTTTTGTAAGAAGGGAAATGGGAATGGGTGAAAAGAGCAATGAGGCGGAAAGGGACGGTGGTCGTGGTTAGTAAGTGTAGTGTATGCATCAGGGACAAAAGTCGCTGATAGTACCTGGGGTTGAATATCAAGGTTAGGCTGATGCATATCCACGATGCCGTCTCCCGTATGCCTCTGTAAATGTGCCATCCCTTCTTACACTATATATACGATTCTCGGACCAGAAATGGTGCTCGTGACATTGGCTCGCATAAGTCCGTTCACATCCTCCTCGAGTCATACGCCCAGTGCAATATGGCCTGGCGCTGGCGAGGCCGGCAGGAAAAGTCGCCGCGACGGCAATGCTTCTGCAACTGAGCGATGTGGCGGCCGATGGCCTTCCAGCGGCGTATCTGGCGCTCGTCCTCGCTCTCCCCATTCCTTCCGGCAGGCGCCTGCGATGGACCATTGATCCTGCGGCCCATGTAGTAGCGGCAATACCACTCAAACCAGCCCCTCGGGTCGCGCGGGTCTATCCAGCCCTTCTTCTGCCAGACTGACAATGGCTGGCTGGCATTCTCGCCGAAATAGTTGAGCCGGGCTATGCGCTTGTCGCTCCCATCGGGTGCCAGCTTGGCCCCCTTCCACCAATCGGCCGGGAATTCCTTCTTGCAATCGCGCATATAGACGCCGCCGAATACACCCAGCCTGAGCATCTCCTTTGGCGTCAATCCGGGCCTGAATCCCGGCGCGAAGTTCCGTCCGGCCGGCTCCGTGCGCTCGTATCGGTAGTTCTTCTGCATCAGGTCGTTGACGGTGACTTTCTTTTGCATGAGGGGATTATATCAACAGATCATCCAGATTGCAGTTATCCCTAATAGCTCACTTTTGTTATGGTGGCATCGCGTGACTTCACGGTATTTCACATTTATGTCAATTTCGTATCAAAAGTGAAATACCGTGTCAATACCCCGCATCACCACACCTCTTTATCTCCAACATCCTATCCACTCGAAACACTCGCACATCCTGGCGCAAACGGCAAAAAGCCTCGACGCCGAGATAATTCTTGCCTTTATATTCCATTTCTCCCACTCGCAAGGGCTCTATGACGCGGCGGGATTTCTCGTCATTGTTCTTCAGATAGGTCACGGCCAGAGCGGACTTGTCGGCGATGGCCCGGGCTATCATAGCCACGCGATCGTCCAGCGAACACTTTTCCTCCGACTTGGCGTATTGGATGGATGTCACGAAACGCACCACCCGCCAATCCATGATGACATGGCGCTTCTGGAGCGGCTGGCGCAAAGTAATGCCTTGGAGCGTCCGACATCTGGACAGAGCCACGTAGAGCTGTCCGTGAGCAAAGGTGCCCCGGCCTATGTCTATGATGACCTCGTCGAATGTCTTGCCCTGGCTCTTGTGTATGGTGAGCGCCCAGGCCAGCTTGAGCGGATACTGCGTGAACGAGCCCGTCGTCTTGGTCTTGAGCCCGCCGCCGTCCACGTAATACTCGAATACGTCCCATTCATTGGTGGACACGACATGGCTCTTACCGGTCTCGAGCCGCACAGTTATGCCGTTGTATTCGTCTATGTCTTCTATGACAGCCATAGTACCGTTGACCCATTTGCCGCCGGGGTCGTTGTTGAGGAGCATCACTTGAGCACCGACCTTGAGGCGCAGGACCTCATCGGTCGGCATATGCGAGCGGTCGAATGAACCGGTGATTGAAGCCGTGAATACATGCTCGTTGCCGGGTAGTTGCTCTAGGTTGGCAGTATTGATCTCTGTGGCTTTGGCATTGGTCGAAGTCAGGCAGACCGTGAAATTATCCGCCTTTCCTTTTCCGCCAATTTCCAAACCTGTTCCTTTCTTTGCTCTCATACCTGCATTCCTGCCAGCGCCCACATTGTCCGGCATATATCGCGCATTCAATCCCGCAAAATCCTCTTCGTCAACGCTGTTGTTACGGATAGCATTCAAGAGCCGTATGAAGCCGCTGTCCGACTGGCGATACACCTTCTCGAGCTCGATGAAGCGGAAATTGCCCGGAACGAACGACTTGGCGCTGAAGAAATACGGACTGTCATACAGCGTCTCGAAGGCGCTCTTCTCCGAGCTTGTCACCACCGGAGGCAGTTGATACAGATCGCCTATGAATATCATCTGCAAGCCGCCGAACGGCAGATCTCCGCCGCTCTTGTTTTTGCGATTCAGACGCAGGAATCTTTCGAAACAATCGAGCAGGTCGGCACGAGTCATGGATATCTCGTCTATGACGATGGCATCGAGCTTTTCCAGAACCTTGACCTTCTTGTTGTCGTCGGGAAGCTTCTTGACCTTCTTCAAGGTGATATTGGGCTTGAACCCAGAGAACGAATGTATGGTCTGGCCTCCCACGTTAACAGCCGCCACGCCCGTCGGCGCCAAGACGGCTATGCGCTTCTTGGTATGCCTGCGGAATTCCGTGAGCAGAGTAGACTTGCCTGTGCCCGCTCTGCCGGTCAGGAACAGGTTCTCACGCGTATCATTCATGATGCGCAGAGCTTCAATGGCTTCGGGGCTCCAGGTTAATGATGGTTTGGCGATTGACATACTCATACGGCAAATATAGCATCCTGCAAGCCGTATGTGAAAATAGCCTTATTTATCGATTGGACTAAGGAATGTTACTAGTCTAGTTTATAGGCTCAAACTGGACTAAGAAAAAACTAGGACATCAATCTCGGTTTTTAATCGTTTCTTTTATCCTATGGTGCCAATCTTTGTCGATCACCTGTCTGATCTGGTCTTTTCCAAGGCCAACATAGCCATTCGTGCGACGAATTCTTTTCTTTGCCGGTTTTTTACGTTTGTAGTTCATTTCACCGTGGCCGGATCGCTCCTTAGCCCTTCTCTTTTCTATACCGGCGAGAAGCTAGAGGCTGGTGAGACGTTCTAGATTTATAATTATACCATGCGTGTCAAGACATTCTGCGGGACGCTTGACGTCATATCATGTGATATAATAATGTCAGCATATGAGCACTAATCTAACCCCTAAAAAGCTAAATACGGAGGATTATATCTTGTATATCCTCAACAAATTGGAGCCAGATAAGAGCGACAAGATCCGCTTGAACAAGTTGGCTTTTTTCGCCGAATTCGCATATTTGCTCAAATTTAAGCGCCCGCTTTCAACCGCTGAATATGCGGGCATAGACCTTGGACCAGTCATAAATGATTACGATACTATCCTGAAAAACATGCAGAAGAAAAACCTCGTCAAAGTAGACGGATACAAAATACGACCGTTGGCATCACCGTCCGTTCAATTGCCAACAGAAGATACGGAATTCATCGACGGCATCATCCAGAAATATTCCCAGCTTTCCAAGAATGAGCTCATCGGCATATCTCACCTCACGGATTCTTACAAGATAACGACCAAGAATGAGACGGTGATGGGCGGAAAGATAGACAAGAAGCTCGCTCTTCTTGAGACATTCCTTTTGGACGATGAACATGATGAGCCGTTACACGAGGACGAGTTGCCCCGTATAGACCGCTCACAACTCGTACCCTATGACACTCGATAGATCCTATGCCATTTTTTACGAGAAACGCTTCCAAAAGATCCTCGACGGCCTGCCAGAGGACGTGAGGAGAGCTTTCAACTCAAAGATGGAGTATTTTCGTGAGAATCCTCATCACCCTAGCCTGAACACCAAACCATACACAGTGAGCGTCCAAACGCTCAAGCAACTCGGCGTAGATCAGGTCTATGAGTTCTACATCAATAGAAAAGATTACCGCTGCGTTTTTTATGTGACACATGAACCCAAGGAAATCATCATCGCCTTTATCGGCAATCACACTCAGGTCAGGAATAAGTTCTAGGCTCTTGCCTGCAATGCTTTTTCCGTAGGTGACAATCCATCTAGTGACCTATGCGGGAAGTAATTCCAAGCATCGGTGACTATCTCCAGTATGTCGCTTAGCTCCGAAACGTCTCCACCCCGGTCAAACATAGAAATGATATCTTGTAGATCGCTACTCCCATCTTCATTGAAGATTACATCGCGAATATCGTCTACATCGAAGTCGCTCTTCGTCTTCCGCAACATGTCGGCCAGTTCCTGCTCTATCTCCTTGCGCCGCACATACACTTCAGTCGGTATAGGCGTGGTCTTTTCGAGAAATTCCCTGTACATCCGGCCTCTGGTGATCTGGCCCCAGAATTGATTCAAGCTCTTGGAAATGGACGGTTTCATCTCGTCTATATATTCCGAATCGTCGTCTTCCTGGTCATACTTGTCAAGAAGCGCTTCCAGCTCCTTCAACAATCCGGCGTACTGCTTTTCGGCTTCGGCCATGCACCTTTTCTGTTCGTCCGTGAGCGGCTTGCCAGCCGGATATACGAACGGACGTAGTCGACTGGAGAGTGACATGTGCAGCCAGTCCGCCGTATGCCTCATGGCTTCGCGCACATGCCCATGCGGATGTTGGAGCAATTTCAATGTGAAATTCTTGAGCGTCTCGAAATGGTCATCGCCCAAAGATAAATAGAAGAGGTTGAGCCCCGAGACAAAAGCCGCCTGATTCTCCGGCATCTTGACCTCTTCGAAACGGGGAATGTATTCGAGAACGAGTGGCGCCGCCTTCTGGAACGTCTCGGTATCTGCGTGCCATAGCCTGTCTATCCGCTTCTTGGCCTGCTTGAATTCCGACCGCTCGCCGGACATGAGCGTCCCGAAGATCTCCCTGAATTCATTCTCCATCTTTTCGCGCTTGGTCATGATAGTCCTATGATTGCATATCACTTACTTCCTTCAAATGCCTCCCGCAACACTGCTTTCTTCAATTCCTTCAACTCCTTTTCCACTTCACCTTGCAATTGCCGCAGTTTCCGTACTTTTTCCGCGAGCACATCCAGCTCCCGCGCAATCTTTTTCTGTTCGGCAAGGGGTGGAAGAGGAATTTTAGTCTCCTCAACTGTAGTCTTTTTTATCGCTGGCAACGAAGATCCATTCGCCCATGAATTAATATCAGTGCCATATAACCACCAATATAGATATCCTGAAAATATCTTACCGGTTGGAACAAGACCCATTACGTTGTTGTCGTAGATCGAATCTCTCGTAAGGATCCTCTTCTTGTTAGTACTAATGGCGCCACCAATCTTAGGAAAGATAATTGTGCCAACGGGAAATACTTTGTATCTATTTTCACTAACCTTATCCTTGTCTAGCCAATTATTAGAGTCTGTCATGAATTTTTCA
>JAGWJT010000028.1 GCA_028865615.1 Patescibacteria group bacterium
CTCACAATTCCATTTCTCCCGCCGCTTTCTGTCTCATCCTTTCCTATCATCTCCAACAATTCATGCTCCACATCATCTATCGAACCCGTCAGCAATTTGCGCCGGCGCGCGTACACCATCGTCCTCTGCTGATTGATGACATCGTCGAATTCCAGGACGTGCTTGCGCGAATCGAAGTTGAAGCCTTCTATCTTCTCCTGGGCGCTCTCCAGCGCTTTGGAGATCATGCGATGCTCGATGGCTTCGTCCTCCGGCATGCCGAGCCTGCCCATCATATTCTTCAGCATGTCGCTGGCAAAGACGCGCATGAGCGAATCCTCGAGCGACACGTAAAATTGCGTCTCTCCGGGATCGCCTTGGCGGCCGGAACGGCCGCGCAGCTGGTTGTCTATGCGCCTGGCTTCATGGCGTTCCGTGCCGAGCACGAACAAGCCACCGAGCGACTTTACTTCCTCATACGACTCAGGCGTATTGGGATTGCCGCCGAGCTTGACGTCCACTCCGCGGCCGGCCATGTTCGTGGAGATCGTCACGGCCCCCTTCTTGCCGGCTTGGGCTATGATCTCGCCCTCTCGCTCGGCATATTCCGGCTTTGCATTCAATATGGTATGGGGGATCCCTTCGCTCTTCAAGAATTGCGACAGTAGCTCGTTCTTCTCGATCGAGACCGTGCCTATCAACACCGGCTGGCCTTTCTCATGAGCGGTTTTGACGCGCCTGGCGATGGCCTTGAACTTGCCCGCTTCCGTCCTGAATATCTGGTCGTTCTTGTCGGCGCGGATGATGGGCTTATTCGTCGGCACCGTGTACACGTCTAGACCGTAGACTTTGAAGAATTCTTCGCTCGACGTAGCGGCCGTGCCGGTCATGCCGGAGAGCTTGGGATACATCCTGAAGAAATTTTGATAGGTCACGGTGGCATAAGTGCGCGATTCCTGCTGGATATTGACGCCCTCTTTGGCTTCTATGGCCTGATGGAGGCCCTCCGACCAGCGTCGGCCGGGCTGGAGACGGCCTGTGAATTCGTCGACTATGATGATCTCGCCCCCTTTGACAACATATTCCTTGTCCTTGTGATAAAGGGCCTTGGCTCTGACGGCGGTTTCGAGGTGATGCACGTATTTGATGCCAGCATCAGTGTATATGTTGTCCACGCCGAGCATCTTCTCGGCTTTGGTTATGCCGGCCTGGGTCAATGATATGGCCTTGTGCTTCTCGTCCACGGAATAATCGCCGGCTTTGCCGTTCGGGTCTTTGCCGCCGTCCGTAGTGTCTTCGGTAAAGCCGGACACGATGGAAGCGAACTGTTTGTATGTGGACTCTGCGTCTCTGGTCGGCGCGGATATGATGAGCGGGGTGCGAGCTTCGTCTATAAGTATCGAGTCTATCTCGTCAACGATGGCGTAATTGAAGTCGCGCTGGCGCAGGCGGTCGGGGCTGTATTCCAGGTTGTCCCGCAGATAATCGAAACCAAATTCGACGTTGGTGCCATAGGTGATGTCGGCCCGGTATGCTTCCGGCCTTGTGCAAGGCCGCAGGAATTCATGGACGACCTTGAAACCGCCGGTCAGGTCGCGTTCTTGATCAAGCCGGTCGGATGGTTCGGCCGCGGCGGAATCGGAATTGAGAGACCCTGCGAGTCTCGCGGAGTCCTTATCGGGTTCCGTTCTGTCCGACGAACCTTCTCCTTCCGCCGCTTTGTGGGTCGGATCATACAAGAACGACGACTCGTGATTGATGACGGCCACGGACAGACCGAGAGCACCGTAAACTTGCCCCATCCAGACGGCGTCGCGGCGGGACAAATAGTCGTTGACCGTGACGACGTGGACGCCGCGGCCGGACAAAGCATTGAGATACACGGGCAGAGTGGCCACGAGCGTCTTGCCTTCGCCCGTCTTCATCTCGGCGATGGCGCCGGAATCGAGGACCATGCCGCCTATCAACTGCACGTCGAAATGACGCTGGCCGAGCGTGCGTCGCGCCGCTTCGCGCACCACGGCAAAGGCTTCGGGTAAAATTTCATCCAATATGGCATCTTCGGCTTTACGTTCTTCTTCCGCGCCTTTATCTTGAATCTTGAATCTTGAATCTTGAATCTTCTTTCTGAACTCCTCCGTCTTGCCCTTCAATTGCTCATCGGACAGCACCTTGACCGCCGGCTCGAATGCGTTGACTTTGCTGACCAGCGTCTCGAACTTCTTGACGCCCTTTACGCCTGATTTGCTGAATAAATTGCCAAAAATTGCCATAGTTTAGGCACTTTAACATATTTAGTTGACCCACTCCACTTCGGCTTCGAGTTTGATGCCGGTCTCATGTTCGATCCGCTTCATCAGCTTATTCGAGAATTCCACTATCTCCGCCGCCGTAGCGCCCGGTTTAGCTACCAAGACCAGGGCTTGTTTTTCATAAGATCCCACATTGCCATCCCATGTGCCCTTGGATCTGCATATATTGTCTATGAGCCAGGCGGCGGATACTTTGACACGGCCGTCCGGTTCCGGATATCCCGGAAGCTTCGGATATCTCGTTCTGAGGCCCTTGAACAGTTCCGCCGATATGATCGGGTTCTTGAAATACGATCCGGCCGTGCCCCACAGCTTCCAGTCCGGCAATTTGCGCCAGCGGATGTCTATGACGGCATCGCGCACTTCGCGCAATGATGGTTGTGGGGGTGTAGGGGTATAGGGGTGTAGGGTTTCCTTTTTCTTGAAATATTCCTTCAAATCCTTGTACTCCAGATTTGGCTTACCACCCTTGGCCAGCTTGAAATCCGTGCCGACGATCACATATCTCCCCTTGTCGTGCTTGAACAAGCTGTCGCGGTAGCTGAACCGGCAGTCGGCATTGGAGAGATCGACGAACTTCATGGCATGAATGTCCAGGACCCTGACCGAGGCGATGACGCCGGACGCTTCCGCGCCGTATGCTCCGATGTTCTGCACCGGCACGGCGCCGGCCGTCCCCGGGATAGCCGAGAGGTTCTCTATACCGCTCAGGCCACGGCTGACGGCCCAATCCACGAACCCGTCCCATGGCTCTCCGGCCGCAACCCTGACCAAAGCCGACAAGTCGTCTTCACGGATGATGCTCACTCCCTTCATCTCGTTCTTGATCACCAGGCCGGGGAAACCGGCATCGGATATGAGGATATTCGAGCCCCCTCCCAGCACCAGCATCCTGCACCGCTTCTGTTGCGCCAGCTTGACCGATTCCATGAGCTCGCCCTCGTCTCTGACTATACAAAAAAATCGGGCAGGTCCGCCGATATTGAAAGTGGTGTATTGAGCGAGCGAGACATTTTCTAGTATTTGCATTGCAGATTGTATTGCCGGAAGACCGATTGCGCCAAATGATGGCCGCGGGTGCGAGCTCCAAAGTATATGTCTAAATATAATGTGAGTACAGCCGCGGCCGTCGCTTGGTGCAATCCATCTGTAAGTATAATACGAATGCTACGAATAGGGCAAACAAGTGCTACGAATTCGTATCATGCGCATGAAGAGACGGCAAGGGAAATGGGTGCAACATAAATGTAAAGTGCCTGATGGGTGTGCCGGGCAGGTGGTTACACGTTACCTTCATGTTGCACCCATTTCCCTTGCCGTCTGCATGACGCAAAAGGCCCCCGAAGGGGCGCTTTGCGTTAGACATTTTGGAGAGTGCCCACACTGGGTACTCACGGCCGTAGTATAGCACATTTGACAGAAATTGCAATATGCAGTCTGTGGACAAGGCCCAGCACGGCAGTATGCGCACAACGTCATCATAAAGTGCCGTATTGGTAAGCCGAGTGCACGGTTACACGTTACGATGACATTGTGCGCATACTGCCGTGCTGGACCTAGTACTACAATCGTCACCGCCCATCATGGGCCCGGCATGGTACGATCGTCAGGCGAGGGACAGGATATGCAAATAACCTCGACATGACGTGGTACCGCTATCTCGGATAACCACAAAAGCACTTCATGTCGAGGTTATTTGCATATCCTGTCCCTCGCCCTACGACATGACGTGGTACCACTATCTCGGATTACCACAAAGGCACTTCATGTCGAGGTTATTTGCATATCCTGTCCATCGCCTTACGACATGACGTGGTACCGCGATCTCGGATAACCACAAAAGCACTTCATGTCGAGGTTATTTGCATATCCTGTCCCTCGCCGCGATCACTTCCCGCCTTGCACCTGCTTGATGGCGGCGTCGATCTGCGATTTGTATTCCGGATGGGCTTTCTCTATAGACTGCAGAGTGGCCACGGCCGCAGACTTGTCTCCGGCCTGGAACTGGGCTTGAGCCAACTGGGCCGCCGAATTGACGTCGTTCGGGTTGGCGGCATAAGCGGCCTGGTATATAGCTACGGCATTTGAATATTCCTTGACCATCATGTATGCCTGGGCCATTTGCGGAGTCGAGAACACGGACGGGTCGTTGCCGAACAATTCATGAGCTTTGGCTTCCTGACCGGACACCACCAAGACAAGGGCGTATCCCTGTTTGACTTGGTCGTCGCTAGTGTCAGCCTGATAGGCCGAGGCCAGCATAGTCACGGCTTTGTCTACTTGGCCTGTGTTGATGAGGGCGTTGGTCAATTCAAGGTCTATGGACTGCTTGGCCGGCGACAGCTCATGGGCGATGGTCAGCAACCGGGCGCCCTGATCAAACTGCCCTATCTGATCCATAAACGAGCCGCCGAGCGTATATATGCGCGCATCCTTCCACGGTGTAGCCGCTATCTGGTCCTGTATGGCGTTGCCGGCCAGCTGGAAGAACGCTTGCTTGGTCGGCCCGGGAATGGATTGGCTGGATATGACTTGAGCGGCGCATGACAGGATCTGCTCGCGTATCTCCTGGTTGGCAACGTAAGTATTCACGGCAAGGGCGCTTTCGAACGATGATACGTCCGGCATGACCCCTTGGGATCCGGAACAGTCTTCCAAAGCGGCGATGAGCCTGGTGTTGGCCTCTATGGGACGGACGTTGTAGAAATAGACGGAGACGATCAGAGCCACGACCACGATCGGCGCAGCTATGTATTCCACGGCTTCGATAGACATGGCTTCCTTGCCCGTCCAGCGCCTAAATAGCTTCGTGGCAAAACAGTTCTCTGGATTGGCTTTGAGCGAATTGGCGAAAGCCAGGACCGAGAAGAACAGGATATAACTGGCCAGGTTGTCGAAGACGAATATATTGTGCACCGCATAGCCTGCAAGCAAGCCGGTGAGCACGCTCTTCTCCCCTATGCCGAGATCCGACTTCCATATGACTATGAGCAAGACGACGTAGAGCGACAAGTATGCCAGCAAGCCGACGATACCGCCGTTGACCAGCCAGTCGAGGTACACGCTGTGGGCGCGGTCGAACCATTGCTCCTGGCCCCACATATGGGCGTCATAATTCTGGTTGAATATATAATTGAAATTCTCCTGGCCCCAGCCTAGCACCGGTCGTTCCTTGGCGCCGGTCAAGGCCATGTTCCATATATAGAGACGGGCCGTGGTCTCGCTGTTCGACAGAGAAATGCTGGCCATACGGGACAGGACGTCGTTATTCTGCACGAACGAAGCGTGGCGCAGAGGTATGAAAGCCAATACGACGGCCATGACCACTATGACTATGCCGCCGGCTATCCAACGAGATCGTGCCGATGGCTTGGGACCATTCTTGGCGAAACTGCCGAACACGGCGTAGACGGCCAAAGAGGTCATGATAGCGCCTATCAAGCCCAGTATAGTGCCGCGTGTCGCAGTCTCGAAGAGCAAGAAGGAGAACAAGACGGCAAGAATGGGGTACGCCCAGACCAAGAAGCCGGCGTTGGCTATCTTGCGGGCCTTGGCTACGAAGAAGAGATACATGGCCAGGCCGGCATTCATGAGCATGTATACAGCCATGTATGCGGAGTTACCCAGAGAGGCGTCGACACGGCTGGAGCTCTGATGGATGGCGAACCAACCGAAATATTGCCCGAGGCCGTACAGACCGACTATGAGTGCCACGAATAGTTCAAAATTGAACCAGCGGTGCCACATCCGACGAGCCGCCTCGGGACCGTCAGCCCCGAAGACCTCCGTAGTCACCATGAAGAAGGCCCAGAGATGGACGATGGTGATCCAGCCCTCCATGCGCTCGAAGTTGGACCAGAGACTGCGGATGGGGTTGACTCCGAGCAGGTCGGCGACGAGAGCCACGATAGCGAACACGGTCACGGTTATGGATAGCGGCGTCCAGCGCGGCCTGTACCTGGTATCCAGGAAAGCCAGCACCAGCCAGCCGGCAAATGCTATCTCCACCAAGATGCGGAAGTAGAACGCCTTGCCCGTGATGAACGGGAAGAAGAAGCTGTTTGCCACGATGAGGGCGAATATGGGTACGAGGAACAGGGCCGATATGACGATGCCGCGGGTTATCTTCTGGATATTCATGATATTAGGGGTATTGATATTACGACTCGATTAAAAACGATGTTCATCAATCATACTGAATATCACCGAAATACTCAACAACCGGCCGCGAAAGTGGTAGGATGGCGGCATGAAGAAAGTCTTCGTGTCCGGCTGTTATGACATCCTGCATGGCGGCCATATCCAATTCTTCGAGGATGCAAAAGCCCTGGGTGACCATTTGACTGTATGCTTCGCAAGCGGTCCGGTACTGGAAATGACCAAGAAGAGGAAGCCTTCCCTGCCGGATGAGCACAAGAAAAGACTTATAGAAGGATTGGCCTGTGTAGACAAGGTCGTATCCAGCTCCGACCTTGATACGGTGTTCGATTTCCTGGGTCATTGGAAAGAGGATCGGCCGGACATTCTTGCCATAACCGAAGATGACAAAAACGTAGACCTCAAGAACAAAGTCTGCGCCGAATACGGCGTAGAGCTCGTGGTCTTGCCGAAGAGGAACGGAACGGCTAGCGTATCTACGACGAGCATCCTGGCGGGGATAAAGAAGGTATCGGAATTGCCGCTTCGAGTCGATTTTGCCGGCGGATGGTTGGATGTGCCAAGACTCTCCAGAAAGGGCGCGTTCATCGTCAATTGCGCCATAACACCAAAAGTTTCCCTTGCACGTTGGCCGTATGAGAAAGGCGCCGGGCTGGGCGGTCCGGCCGCTTATGCCTTGCTCCAAGTCAAAGATGGTGTGAGATCGGAGCTTGACCTGGGCGTAGGTTGGCAAGATCCGGCTATCATAGATGAGACCGGTCTGTGCGTCTGGCGTTCCGGGAAGACGCCGGTGCTCGAAGCCAAATACAATCCTGATTGGCTCGATAGCAAGATGCTCATAGTATGGACCAATGCCACACATAACACTCCTGCTATACTGTCGAATGAACGCGACTATGATCTCATAGAGAAAGCCAGTGCCACAGCTGCCAAAGCGGTAGCCAAAAAAGACCTGCGCGGATTGGCAAGGGCCATATCCATGAGCTACAAAGCTCAGTTGGGCGAAGGTATGAAGCCTCTGCCTGCCATCAAAGGCTCGCTAGCCCGCAAGTACCTCGGCGGCGGCCACGGCGGGTATGCGCTGTATGTGTTCGAGACCAAGAAAGGACGAGACGCAGCCTTGAAGAAAGCCGCCGGGTCGAAAGCTGTGGAACCGTATATAAAATCCAATGGATAACATCGTCCATCGCACACTATCCAATGCCGCGTGGGGATTTATAAGCTATGTATGGCCTATATGTTTTGCCATATTCATAACCCCTATTGTAGTCAGCGCCATGGGTATACATGTATACGGTATATATGTATTTATAAACACTATACTTTCATTCTTGGGTCTTCTGGAATTTGGTCTGTCTACTGCCATAAGCAAGTATCTTGCTCAATATATTGGCGCACAAGATAATGATAAGATCAGAATATTATCTGGAACCGCTATGACTATATTTACGGTCATTGGTCTCATAGGCGGTTCGATATTTATGATTGGGGCAATATTGACCCACACGCTTCCCGTACTTCAAAACTATAGCCAATATAGCATCGGGCTTATTTCTGCCGGCATTTTATTCCTGCTAAGCGCGATAAACTCCCTATATTCGATCGCCTTTACTTCCCTTCAAAGGATAGACACCGGATCAAAGGTCGGCATGGTATTCATGACTGTGCAACAGATCTCTATTCTCGGCCTTATACTGACCGGCTATACGATAAACGCTATATTCTTTGTCTTGGCCATCATCGCATTCTTCTCTCTCCTGATATCGAGACGCATAACCACGCGGATGCTTCCGGAATTACGCGTATCGTTATCATGGAATTTGGAAGAATTCCAAAAATATTACAAATTCGGCATCATCACTTTTTTCAATAATATAGCCACAGTCTCCCTGACTTATCTTGACCGACTATTCATACCATTCTTCTTGGGACCGTCCAGTTTGACTTATTACAGTTTGCCCGGGAACGTGACAACCAGGATACCGGGAATATCGAATAGTCTATCGGCAATCCTGTTCCCTATGTCTTCCAGCTTGAGCGGATCTGGAGACCTTGAAATGCTAAAGAGACTATACGTACGCTCGTTTCGATTGATCACGGTCGTTTCGGCAGCTGTCTCAGTCACGGTCATATCATTCGCATACGACATACTGGCATTTTGGATATCTCCGGATCTTGCACGAACATCCGAATACGTTCTGGTGATACTAGCCATGACCAACTTCATCCTGGCACTTGGCGGACCGTTGTCAAATTTCCTGCTCGGCCTGGGCAAACTGAGATTCTTGACTGTTTCGTCCATAGTCATGGCCCTGATCAACCTGGTTTCTCTCCTCATATTGTTGCCTATAGCAGGCATAAACGGTGCAGCTTGGGCATATCTGGTATCAGTATTGCCTATAGCATTTATGTTCTTCTACACAGAAAAGCATTACCTGGCCCTGTCGGAACGTCGCCGATACTACAAGAGGACAATACTCGGTAATATCCTGGTTGGAGGCACCGTCTTTATCGTAGCTCATTATGCCCTACGCTATATCATACACGATCTCTTTTCCCTGCTCGCTATGGGCGCGCTTAGCGGTATCCTCTATATAGCGCTATATTGGGCGTCTGGATTCTTTGAGCAGGAAGATGTGGCTTCCATGAAGCAGTTTTTCAAGAAGATCCTCAAACTGACATGATGAAGAAAATCATAAAATCGATACTTCCGGAATGGATAAAGAGATCTCTGCGAACCGTAGAAGATATGCTACTGCGGACAAAATTTGCTTTCACTAGAAAAATAATTCTTGAGGATATCAATGGCATATCGTTCATATTGGATCCGCATAATCGCACACCCATACGATGGCAGATCGAGAGGGGTGCCTATTCAAAAGAGTTTTCAGCAATGAAAAAACTTGTCCGACCAGGGGACATCGCATTTGACGTAGGTGCAAATACCGGTACAATATCTTCATTCTTAGCAAAACTAGTTACCTCATCTGGAAAAATATATGCATTCGAGCCATTTCCAGAAACTTACAGAAAACTACGGCTTGCTATTTCTTTAAACAATATCAACTGGATAGAAACATATCAGTTGGCATTAACTGACAGAACCGGCAATTCTGAGTTTTATTTCGAACCAAGCAATCTCGAATTAAATTCTTTAGGACAGGTCAGTAATGGTAAGAAGAAACTATCACATAAGATAACGGTTCAAGCGGATACCATAGATGATTTCTGTCATAAAAACTCGATTGGTCAAATAGATTTCTTGAAGATAGACGTAGAGGGTTTTGAGGCAAAC
>JAGWJT010000029.1 GCA_028865615.1 Patescibacteria group bacterium
GAGTCAGACGACGACGGCTATCAATTGTCCGATAGGGTACACTTGCGCGGCGAATGGGGGGACATCGGCGCCTTCTACGGGCTCCACGGTATCGTCCTACTACACCTTCAACCGCTATCTATACGAAGGCATGACGGCCCAGGGAGTGTCGGATCCGGATGTCCTGCAGTTGCAGAAGCGCCTGGCCGCGGACGGATACTTCAGCGGACCACAGACGGGATATTTCGGGCCTCTGACCAAGTCGGCGGTGCAGGCATTCCAGAGGGCTTATGGTCTGGATGCCATAGGCGTGGTAGGGCCGTCCACCAGAAAGCTCCTGAATGAGGGGAAGTGATAGGTCTATTCTTGGCCATATATTGACACATGCGACAAATTGCTCTTTCAAGAGCGATTTGTTATTATACGGTTGCAATGGTCATATTCAAGCGGACAATCGAAAAGGTCATCAAGGATTCGCTGTTCAAGGGCAGAATGATCGCCGTCTTAGGCCCTAGGCAGTCCGGCAAGACTACCATGGTAAAGGCGATGATCGATGCATACGGTTCCGATGGAGCCTATTGGGATTGTCAGTTGGCAGAAGTCAGGCGGCATTTTGTCGTTGGCAAACCTGATGAGCTTCTTGCCCTGACAAACGGCAAGAAGATAGTCGTCTTCGACGAAGCACAGACTATACAAGATATAGGAGCTATACTCAAATCTTTCCATGATGCCAATCCGGGCGTACAGATCATTGCTACGGGTTCGTCGTCGTTCGATCTGTCGAACAAGATCAAGGAGCCGATGACGGGCAGGATATTCGAATTCATCCTGTATCCATTGTCTCTTTCCGAGGTCAAAGGAAGCATGACCGCGGATAGGTACGACCTCGATGAGCTTATGTTGTACGGGTCATACCCGGCCGTTGTTGCGGCGGATTCTTCGGAAGAGAAGAAGCTTGTACTCAAGAATATTGCCACACAATATCTCTATAAGGACGTCTTCATTTTCGAGGCCATACGGAATCCGAGGGTATTCGAGGACATGGTCAAACTCCTGGCCTTACAGATGGGATCGCTGGTCTCTGTAAACGAGTTGGCGGAACAGCTCGGCGTCAGCCGTTCCGTCGTGCAGAGGTATCTGCGGCTGTTGGAGCAGGCGTTCATCGTCAAAGTCGTCCATTCATTCTCCAACAATCCCAGAACAGAGCTCAAGAAGGCCTTCAAGGTCTATTTCCTCGATACCGGAGTCAGAAACGCGCTCGTAGATATAGACTCTCCGATGACTGCGCGCAAAGACGCGGGACATATTTTCGAAGGTTACTTCTTGAGCGAACGGATGAAAGAGGGGAGTAATGACTCAATCTTCCCGCCGGAAATCATGTTCTGGAGGACTAGGAGCGGCTTGGAGATAGACATTATCGAGAAGAAGGGGGCGGCGATAACGGCATATGAATGTAAACTAAAGGACAAAGATTTCTCTTTCGCAAGCTTCAAGAGATCTTATCCGCAGGCTACGACGAGAATCATAACCCCGGAGGATCTGTTGTGACCGTTGGCCTCTCGCCCTTGGGCGTAGTGGGCCCGTCCACTAGGAAGCTCCTGAATGAGGGGAAGTAGAGGTTCGTTCATTTGGGAATATATTTTGCAGGGGCGCAAGATTGACAGGCAAACTGTATTTGATAGAGTTGTCCTTACAGCGGCACTAACGGGCAATCGAGATTCTCCCCATCTGTCTTTGACGGTTGGGGAGTTTCGGCGTCCACATACAGAGAACCTATACTGTCGATTATCTTTCTCATATCTTCTTCCGGCAAAGTCGCCATGAGCTTTACGCAGCGCTTCTTGTCTAGGGTTTTTATCTGGGACAGGACCGCCACTCTGTCGTCGCCGTTCAACTTGAACGGTATCCTGTATCTGTCCTCGGTCACGTTGCTGGAAACAGGTGCGCATAGGAACATGTTGAAATTTATGCGTTTTATCACTACCACGGGCCTCAAAAAGTCCGGACCTTTGCCGTCCATTTCAGAGCCAATGTTAACTCCAAATCTGACCAGCCACACC
This sequence comes from Patescibacteria group bacterium, assembly GCA_028865615.1. Lineage (GTDB taxonomy): Bacteria > Patescibacteriota > Minisyncoccia > Phycocordibacterales > PALSA-1337 > C7867-002. The sequence continues at coordinate 2,040 of JAGWJT010000029.1, forward strand.
GCTCCTCTGGTCGTCAACACGAGGCCGGCGTCACGATCCTGTATCTTGCCTGACAGCTTTGACCGATTTTCGAAATCTTTGAAGTATTCCTCGTTCATGTCCCCACCGTATCACAGCCCTGTTCAAGAAACGTTCAAAAAAGGTTCAAATCGGAATCAAAAAAGAATCAAATCCGAGTGAAGAAATCGGCGGCTCAAATGCATAGCTTATCCAATGCAACTTATGGCCTCTCGCCTCTTGGCGTGGTCGGCCCATCGACCAGGAAGCTCCTGAATGAGGGGAAGTAGGGGAGAACGAAACGGATTTTGGAAGGGCGCAAGATTGACAGGACAATTTACGGAGGTATCATGTGGACATACTCATGAGGCGAAAGCCTTGGTTCGGTCACCGGGTATATCCCCAAAACCGTCAGTGAGTATTCCGGAAAAGCTGTCGCCTTGGCGACGGCTTTTTCGTTCACATCACGCTGGCATATATGAACCTTCCGGAACCGGTTTTTCTGACTATGACTTTGATCCTTTTGCCGTACGGACCGGCTCTGCCGCAGACGGCAAAATGCTCTTCCGGTTTGCCGTTCGAACCTGCGTTCGGTTGCAGGCGTATCTCATGGATTTTCCCCGATGACAAGATCGTGGGGACAAGCGGCAACATATCCAGCCTTCGCATCCTATCCGCAAGCGATCTGGGTTTTCCCTCCCCGTCGTATCTTATGTGCCTTAGTCCCTGCGCATTGAATACGACAGTGGCATTCAAGCATGGGCAAAATACGCTTCCGATAGTCTTATACCAAGCCGTTCTCTCGGCGAGCAGATTTTTGTATCTTTTATATATGGATATGCGCACCGGTGAACCGTATCACAGCCCTGTTCAAGAAACGTTCAAAAAAGGTTCAAATCGGAATCAAAAAAGTCTCAAATCCGGATAAAATATGTGGTATCATATGCGCATGGTAAATCCATTTGACCGCAGCTTCTTCAAATTCCTCACAGGATTTCTCCTACTTCTGCTCGTAGGCTTCGCCGTGCTGTATGTGACCGGCAGGCTGGAAGGCTTCACTCATTAGTCTATGTCGATCCGGCGGCTCAAGGAAGCCGCCGTTTTCTTCATTCGGATTTGATTCTTTTTTTATCCGGATTTGAGACTTTTTTGAACGTTTCTTGAACACCCGTCTGCTACCATTTGCGCATTACATTACAAGCTTAATGCGCTATTTTGCGCCAAAACATATGAGAATTTCAGACATTTTCCGGAGATCCATTATGATCATGACGGCCTGTGCGGCAGGCATCGCCGCCATGATGACGGCCGTACCGGCGGTTTCAGCCGCTTCGCAGGGGACCCATGTAGGAGGGACGTTGCAGAGCGATGCTTCGTGGACCAAAGATCACAGCCCGTATTTATTGGATTCGGACGTATATGTGACCGCGGGCCATGTACTGACTATAGGTCCGGGGGTCAAAGTCGCATCCGCCGTTGTCTCGCCCAACTATAGCATAGATATAGATCCGGGCGCTTCTCTGGTGATAGCCGGGACGGCGGATGGCAGAGTCGATATAGGAGGCGGCTTGGGGCGCATATATTCATATGGCGGCGATATCAAGATATCTTATGCCGACCTGCACACACAGCTGACCGATCTATACTTGTCGTCGTCTACCGTTTCCATAGACCACTCGACCATCAGAGGTTCCACAGGCAGCGGCATTTCCGTACAAAGGAGCAAGGTTTCCGTGACCGATAGCCGCATAGAAGGCAACGCATACGCCGGCATCTCTGTCCTTGCAGGTCCGCCCGGAGGACAGGCTTTTTTGATCCACAATTCGGCCATCGTAGGCAACGGCACATATTCATTGGCCAATAGCGATTCCGGAGCCGTCCATGCAGAAGGTGATTGGTGGGGCAGTCCCGACGGTCCTGTCCATGACGGCCCGAACAAGATATCCGGGCCTATATCGTACCAGCCATGGCTTGCGGCCGACCCGACCGTCGATCCGGTTCCGGATCCGGCTCCTCTGGCCCGGTGTTGTTCCAGCGTGTTGTTCATCCCCGGCCTCGAAGGCACAAGGCTGTATGAGGATAGGCCGAGCGGCATAGGCCGCAAGCTCCTGGGGCAGTCGACCACTACGGATCGGCTATGGGAGCCGAACGGCAATTCCGACGTGTCCGCTTTGTATATGAAGAGCGACGGTACTAGCGCCGACCAGTCAGTGTATTCAGGATCGCCGATAGACAGAGCTTACGGTCTGATAGATGTCTATGGCGGATTCATGAGATTCCTGGACGGTCTGGTCGGAAACGGTACGGTCGATGAATGGCGTGCCTTCGGCTATGATTGGCGCAAGCCCATAGCCGAAGTGGTTGCGGGGCCGGAGCGCAAGGCTACTACGACCCAGTCGTTGGTCGGTATCGTAGAAGATATGGCCTCAAGCTCCAAGACGGGCAAAGTCAGCATAGTCGCCCACTCGAACGGCGGCTTGGTAGCGAAATATCTGGTCAAGACCTTGGCGGACATGGGCAAGGCTTCTCTCATCGATTCGGTTGTGTCCGTAGCCGTGCCTTTCCTCGGCACGCCTATGGCCATCCCGGCTCTGCTGTATGGAGACGGCCAGTCCATAGCATGGGGCTTGATAGCTACCCAGGCCAACGCCCAGGGCTTGGCGGAGAACATGCCGAGCGCCTATTCGCTTTTACCATCAACAGGGTATTTTGACAGAGTCGATCTGCCGACCGTCGTGATGGCATCGACTTCGGCGGATACGGCCGCGGTCCAAGATGCATTCCTAGCCTCTACGGGCAAAGCCAATTCACTCCTACTCAATGCCGCTAACGCTCTTCACAATCTGCTTGATCCATTCGCGTGGCCGGTATCGATAGCCAGATGGGTCGTGGCAGGCTTCGGAAAAGATACCGTTGTGGGGGTGAACTATCCTAGTAGTGGAAAACACGTTAACATAACAAACCCAAACGGAGATGGTACGGTCAAGGCCCAGAGTATAGCAGAGGCGGATGGCTATAGTCAGATTGTGCCGGTGGATCTTTCTGTGCAGTCCGTGCTCGACAATAAGGACATCAGCCATACCGACATATTGGAATCTTCAAATATGCAAGCTTTGATAGGCGATGTATTATCCAATGCTTCTCCAACCAGTACTGCCGACGGTGCTTGCAGTCACAATCCCGCTTTATGCAATACCAAAGTCATTGACGAGATATCCAAGCTTCCGGGCGTCACCGTCGGCGATATGGACTGGAACGCCATGGATGCCGCTTACGAAGCCTCGCGCAAAGAGCTTTACGTGACAGTCCATTCTCCGGTCGCTCTGAATGTATACGACAATCGGGGGAGACATACCGGCGAATTGCCGGCTCCGACCGTAGACCTTGATACGGGCGAACCTATAGAGCCTGGCTTGCTCAAACGCTTCGAGGCCGGCATACCGGGCAGCTATTTTAGTACCAACGAAGGCGATGATTACATCACATTGCCGGATGATGGCCAGACATATACGGTATCCGTCCAGGGCACGGGCGTAGGCGTCTTCGGCCTGGAGATAGGCCGCGAACGGGCGACTTCCACCGTAGAGACTATAGTATGGTCGGACGTGCCGATCACGCCGTCTAGCTCCGCTACCACTACAGTGGAGAGCAACGGAGATCCAGATGTGAATGGCACCGCCCTGGCTTCGTCGTCGGCGCCCCTTCGGTTGGACATAGACGGCGACGGAGTCACGGATGCCGTGTCCGGCATAGGGGCTTTCGCCGGAGGCAGCGATAGATTCATAGGTTCTCTCAAGAAGGCGTGCGACCCTGCCAAGCATGAGCTTCCGCCCAAGTCCGAAGGCGGCGAGCACGGCTGGGAGCAGTGCAAGGGCTTGATCGAAAAGTCGGAACATTCGCATAGCGCATCCGCCCGCCCGTCTGCGAAAGCGCCTATTGACAGCCATGTTATCATTAACCCATGAATCTTATGGACATCATTCAAATGTGGACATGGTTTTCTCAACATATTTTGTCGACCGCAAAAGCCGATATCGCAATATGATCATTGCAATATGGGCCTGATGGTGTTAGTCTGGCACCAAGGCCAAAGACAGAAGGCTATCGGCCGCTCCTCGTCGAGCCGCCGAAGTAAGACCTTCCGAGGTAATCTCCTTTGTTTGGCCTGCAAAGGTCGAAGAGATATTAAAAATCAAATAAAAAATAAATATGAGATATTAAATATTTTATTTTTAATATTTCATATTTAATATAATTATCGTGGCTCGCACAAAAGAACAGAAGAAAGAGATAGTGGACAAGCTGGGCAAGATCATGGACGGCGCCAAGTCTCTCGTTTTCGTCAACATACACGGTCTGCCCGTATCTGATGCTACGGCCATGCGCCGCAAGCTCAAGTCCCAGGAAGTGGGACTATTCGTGGCCAAGAAGACCCTGACCCGTCTGGCCTTGGATGCCAAGAAGTACCAGGGCGACGCGCCGGACATGCCCGGAGAGCTCGCTATGGCTTATGGCACAGATCTGGTCGCGCCTGCCCGAGGAGTGTATGAATTTCAAGGCAGTCTCAAGGACAAAGTCTCCATAGTCGGAGGCGTTTTCGACGGCAAGTACATGAATAGGGAGGAGATGACGGCTATAGCCGCTATACCGCCTCTGCAGACCCTTTACGGTATGTTCGTCAACGTCATCAATTCGCCCATCCAGGGGCTTGTCATGGCATTGGATCAGATCAGCAAGAGGCAGTAACAAATTGACCTAATTCCTAATTGACCTAATTGATCTAAAGAAATCACAATTAGTCATTTATTAGGTCAATTAGGTAATTAGATCGATTAGAAATTATCAAATAAATAATCATCATGGAATCAAACAATCAGCCGGCTCCCGCCGATAATCAGAGCGTAGAGATACCGGCAAAGTTCAAGACATTAGTAGAATCGATCGAGAAGATGTCCGTACTGGACTTGAATGAGCTTGTCAAGCTTCTCGAAAAGAAGTTCGGCGTGTCCGCCCAGGCCGTAGCCGTCGCCGCTCCCGCAGCCGGCGCAGCCGCCGCCGGGGAAGAGAAGTCTACCGTGGCCGTACATCTCAAGGATGCCGGCGCCCAGAAGATAGCCGTCATCAAGGCCATCAAAGAGGCTCTTAGTCTGGGACTCAAAGAGGCCAAAGACCTCGTGGATGCGGCCCCGTCCCTGCTCAAGGATGGCATGAAGAAAGAAGAGGCCGAGACTCTCAAGAAGGCCATAGAAGCCGCCGGAGGCAAAGTGGAGTTCAAATAATCGCGCAGATAATGAGCAGTCATAGTCTGAAGAACACTTCTGAGGGCTATGACTGCGCATTTCTGCTATAATCTCATTTGCCATGAATATCATATCCGCTCTATTTGGTTCCGAAGCGAGAGTGAAGATGCTCCGCCTTTTCCTGTTCAATCCGGAATCGGTGTTCGCTTCGGCCGATATCTCCAAACGTACGCAATGCTCTTCTGCGGCAGTCAGGAAAGAGATCGCCGCTCTCATCCGGGCCGGCGTCATCAAGAAAGGCAAGAGCGGCGCCGGTTACATGCTGGAGTCGAGATTCCCGTATCTCGAGTCTCTCAAGAATCTACTGACGGTGGCATCCGTATCCGCCGACCAGACTCTCGTCAAGCGCTTTGCCAAGGCCGGCAAGATAAAAGTCCTCATGGCTGCCGGCGTATTTATCCAGAATTGGGATTCTAGGGTGGATCTTCTGATAGTCGGCGATGACCTCAGCCAGGCCAGGATAGAGGCTGCTATCCGGGATATAGAGGCCGAAATAGGCAAGGAAATAGCCTATTCTTTGTTCGAAACCCAAGATTTTGAGTACCGTTTGGGCATGCACGACAGGCTCATTCGCGACATTATCGACTATCCACATGTCACCCTTATAGACCGCCTAGGCGTTGTTCCGGAATAGCGCTATACTATATGCATTACAAGGCATTAATTAACAGCAAAGTCATATAACATGATGATCATTCAAAATTGGGGCGACGTCTTCACACAATCGCTCCAGAGCGTATGGTATGGCGTGGCGAGCTTCGTACCGGGCCTCATAATCGCTCTCATAGTGTTTGCTATCGGCTGGGTCTTGGCCGTTCTCGTCGAGAAGCTCGTCGAGAGCATATTCAAGGCCTTGAAGATAGACGCCGCACTCAAGTCGGCTGGTATGGAGGACGTGGTCAAGCGCGCCGGGTACAACTTAAATTCCGGGCTCTTTATCGGCGCCCTCTGCAAGTGGTTCGTCATCGTCGTCTTCCTGATGGCATCGTTCGATGTTCTCGGCTTGTCGCAAGTCAATGATTTCCTGCGCCAGGTCGTATCGTATCTGCCTCAGGTCATAGTAGCTGCCCTTATCATCCTCATAGCCGCTCTCGTCGCTACGGCCATGCAGAAGCTGGTCGTAGCCAGCGCCAAGGCCGGTCACCTGCATGTGGCTGAGCTCGCCGGCCGCGTTACGAAGTGGGCCATCTGGATCTTCGCCATATTGACCGCCCTGTATTCTTTGGGCGTTGCCCCGGGCATCATCCAAACCGTCCTCACTGCCATATTCGCCGGAGGCGCCCTGGCCTTTGGTTTGGCTTTCGGTCTCGGAGGCAAGGAAGAGGCTCAGAAGATCATAGATCGTACGAGCAGCGCGATATTACGCAGGGATTAGTCAGTCTGGTCCCGTTATCGTTCGAGGATTTTTTCCAAGAATCAAAGGCGGCCCCTTGCAGGGGTCGTTTTTGATCAACAGCTTATCAACAGTTATAGCCGGCTTTTTCATTCATGCCTATTGACTTACGTGCGGCCATAAGTATACTTATGCCTACACAGACATGTTTACAAGGACTAACCGAATAAAGAGCAGGCTATAGCCACACCCGCCGATAGGCGAGCGTGACCTAGAGCCGCTCAGTGAAGCGGTTTTTCTTTTAAAGGAAGGACGACTGAAACTTGAAAATCTCATATCTCAAAAAGTGTGTAGGTTCGTCGGCCAGGGTCTGGCACGACGGACCGGACTGCATTCTGCCTTACGGCAGGAAGCAGTCGAAGCAATGTAGGTAAATAATTCCGCTTTCGCCGATAGGCGAACGGCGGATGTATCACAAGCGGTTCTTAGAGTTCCCGACGGGAACTATAAGGGCGTATGGTGGATGCCTTGGCTTCATGGAGGCGATGAAGGACGCAGCATGGCGGCGATACGCTTCGGGGAGGTGCCTAGCAACCTTTGATCCGGAGATGTCCGAATGGGGAAACCCCACTACATGAACTGTAGTGACCGTGTTTCGTTATTGTTCAGGACGAATTCCTAATTATCCTAATTAACCTAATTTCTAAATTTAGAAATTAGATCAATTAGAAATTAGAAATTTCG
>JAGWJT010000052.1 GCA_028865615.1 Patescibacteria group bacterium
GGTAAAGGTGGTGGGGAAATAAAAGTCTGGGGTATCGGTCAAGCAGGAGCAACGGGGACGATGGAACAGAAGAATTCGACTATTAGCCGCGTGACCTTTGGTATCGATGTCTCCGAAAAGACTAAAATCGAGAAGCAATTGGAAAAAGAAAGATTTGAGAGTCAGTTTAAGAAAATAGACCAAAATCAGTACTTATAAAATCAAAACTTAATAATCATGAGTAAAATCATAGGAATAGACCTGGGCACGACTTTCTCGGCGGTAGCCGTCATGGAAGCCGGAACGCCCAAAGTATTGGAGAATGCGGAGGGAGCGAGGACGACTCCTTCCATAGTTGCGCAGTCGAAGACGGGAGAGAGGCTCGTAGGCCTCTTGGCCAAGCGACAGGCGGTGACGAATCCGAAGAACACCGTCTTCCAGATCAAGCGCTTCATGGGCCATAACTGGGACGAGGGAGGCGTCCAGAAGGACATCAAGAACGTGCCGTTCGAGACCAGGAAGGCCGCTAACGGCGGCATAGAGGTCCATATGGGCGACAAATGGCTCCGACCCGAGGAAGTCAGCGCCATGATCATACAAAAGCTCAAGAATGACGCCGAGGCGCGCTTGGGCGAGAAGATAACGGAGGCCGTCATCACCGTGCCGGCCTACTTCAACGACTCGCAACGAGCCGCTACCAAGGATGCCGGCCAGATCGCAGGCCTCGATGTGAAGAGGATAATCAACGAGCCCACTGCCGCGGCTCTGGCCTATGGCTTCAACAAGAAGAAAGACGAGAAGATAGCGGTCTTCGACTTCGGCGGCGGAACATTCGACATCAGCGTGCTCGACGTCGGCGCCGACACTATAGAGGTCAAATCCGTGGACGGCGACAGCCACCTCGGCGGCCGCGACATAGATGCCAAGATAGTGAATTGGCTGGCTGATACATTCATGAAGGAAAACGGCGTGGACCTCAAGAAGGATCCTTTGGCATTGCAGAGGCTGGATGAAGCCGCGGAGAAGGCCAAGATAGAGCTTTCGACGGCCATGCAGACGGAGATAAATATACCGTTCATCACCAGCGGCGCAGAAGGTCCAAAACATCTGCTCGTAACGATGACTCGGGCTCAATTGGAGCAGCTGACAAAGGAATTCATAGACAGGGCCATGATGATAACCAAGCGCGCCATAGACGCTTCGCCATTCAAGGTGGGCGACATCAATGAAGTGGTCCTGGTGGGCGGCCAGACCCGCATGCCGGCTCTCCAGGCGGCGGTCAAGGCATACTTCGGAAAGGAACCCAACATGAGCGTCAACCCTGACGAGGTTGTAGCAATTGGAGCAGCCATCCAAGGAGGGATTATGGGCGGTGATGTTCATGATGTATTGCTTCTTGATGTTATTCCGCTGTCACTTGGAATCGAAACGCTTGGCGGCGTGGCCACCAAGCTCATAGAGAAGAATACGACTGTGCCTACCAGCAGGTCTCAAGTGTTCTCTACAGCCGCTGATAATCAGACAGAAGTAACGATCCACATCACTCAAGGTGAAAGGCCCATGGCCGCTGACAACAAGTCTCTAGGACGGTTCAACCTGGGAGGCATCGCGCCTTCGCCGCGCGGATTGCCGCAGATAGAGGTGACCTTCGACATAGACGCCAACGGCATATTGAACGTGAGCGCCAAGGACAAGGCCACAGGCAAGTCCAACTCCATAAAGATCACTGCTTCTTCGGGTCTATCCAAGGAAGAGGTGGAAAAGATGAAGGCCGACGCGGCCAAGAATGAGTCCGCCGACAAGGCTAAGTTCGAGGTCGTCGAGGCGCGCAACATCGCCGAACAGCTCATATTCACCACCGAGCGCGCGTTGAAGGATGCCGGCGACAAGGTTCCGGCCGATCTCCGCAAGTCCAT